>CAYLSM010000030.1:0-31313 GCA_964386505.1 uncultured Gemmatimonadales bacterium | reverse complement strand
ACACCATCGCCCCGAGGGAATGGCCGATAATGCCGATCCGGTTTTTGTCTACATCCGGCCGGGTGCAGAGATAATCCACCAGACGCTGCGAATCCCAGACCCACTTGCCCATGCCGCTCAGATTTGGGTATTTGGCCCTCAGGTTGCCGATCGATTCCGCGTAGTTTTCGCCGTAGCTTTCGCCGAACCAGCGGATCGAAACCGCGATCATCCCCCGCTGCACCGCCATGTAGGCGAACGAGCGCACGCTCATCGCCGTGAACCGTCTGCCTCCCAGGTGCTTCCCGGCCGGAGTGCCCACGTCGTAGTACGGCACTATCACCGCCGGCACTGGTTTTGACAGCGGGCGGTTCGGGACCATAAGGTATATCTCTTCCCAGTAGTCCGGCTCCACCTGGAGCTGCATCAGATAGCCGGTGTAGATGTCCTCCTCGAAGGTGCGGATGATTCGCACAGTCGGCGCTGGAGGGACAACCGGCAGCGTGCCGATTATTTTCATCCACTTGTCATGCAGCAGTTTCCTTTTAGCCTGCCACTGATCGAGCGTGGCTATGGTCTTTCCCTTGTCGTCGACAATCAATGAGGATAGCCCGCCCGTGTTGTTCTCGTACTTGGGTGGAACCTTGTAGTAAGGCTCCAGCCACTGGGCCTCGTCGATTTGCTCTTTCCTGGCGCCACGGCCGGGGGAGGTGCGCGCCACCCTGAAACCTGTGTAGCGACTTTTTCTGTCCGGTTCGAAACAGGAGCGGAAACCCCAGTTCCAGAAACTGGTGGTGGTGAAAAACGAGCCGCCGCGGATCACCCGCTCCGGGCTCCAGCCGGGGCCTTGCGGGTTGGTCACCGGCAGGGCGGAAAACCTGGTCGGGTTGTAGTTGTAATCGTTACACCATTCCCAGACATTTCCGAGCATATCGTACAGACCGAACACGTTCGGCTCGTAGCTGCCCACCGCACGGGTCGACTTTCCCTTGAGGTCTTTCATCAGCCATTGGATGTCTTCCATATTATCCGAGCCGAGGTTGGCGTGACTGTTGATCTGTTCGGCCGGCCAGGCTGTGAGGCTGCTGTCGGCCAGGTCCCACTCGGCCTCGGTGGGGAGGCGGTAGCCGTTACGGCTGAAATCACACTTACCGGTTGTCAGGTCGTAACACGGCTCCAGACCTTCCTGAATGCTTCTCCGGTTGCAGTAGCCGATCGCCTCCCACCAGCTCACGCTCTCCACCGGCAGGTCCGGCCCCAGGTGGCTGGAGGGATTGTAGCCCATTACGGCCTGAAATTCCCTCTGGGTGGTTTCGGTTCTGGCAAGCCTGAACTCGTCGACCGAAACCTCCAGCGGAACGCCGGTGAGCCAGTCAACGGCGCGAAAGCTTGCCGCAGGTACGGTGACAAGACTGTCCGTTGGAGCGCCCAGGACAAACGAAACGAGCAGAAAGAGCGGGAGGGCGGATAGCAGCAACAGTTGTTTCATTTCTTATTCCTTTTGTTAGTTAGGAAGATGAACAAATGAATCACAAGCATCCGCCTTAGCCAGTGTTTTGTGTCTAATAAATGGGAGACTTTATTCCTTCTTTTCCTCTTTCCCCAATTCCGCGTGGTCCCGTCCCAGGTAATAGTTGAGCCAGGAGGAGCTGTCCTTGAGCGCGGCGTTGCGGTAGACTGGCTCGTGCGAGCGCACGCTGTCCAGGTTCTCATCCTTGTCCAGCCGCTTGATAACCCTGTACCAGAAACACTTGCGGTCTTTCCTCTCACAGGTCCCGTCGGACGATCCCCCGCAGGGGCCGTTGCGCATGCCTTTCGGGCAGCCGTCCTCCGGGCAGAGAAAAGCCAGCTCGGCCAGGGAGCAGTCGCCGCATCCCTGGCAGCGGTTGACCAGCCACTTGATCCCGCGCTCCAGGGTCTCGAATGTTTTGGCGGCGCCGTGGCTGCGGTCCACGCAGGAGCAGACCCCGCGGGCCAGACGGAACCCGGCGCCACTCGGCTCGAAAAAGCTGCCGTGGACCAGCTTCATGAACCCGTAGTTGAACCGCGGGCCGTCGCGGCGGTCCCGCTCCGAGATCGGGGAGAGCGTGTCGCTGCTCAGGCCGGTTTCCTCGTCACGCTGGAAGAAATAGCACTCCTCCGGCTGCGGGTACTGTATCTCGCGGGCCGCCTCGCGCCACTGCGACTCCATCTGGGCGCTCAGGTCAATCACCGTGCATACATCCAGGAACGACAGCCCGAACCCGCCGATATGCGCCCCGCGGTAGCCCAGGCCCTTGAGCGCGGCCACCTGCCTGGCGGCGAACTCAAGGAACGCGGCCTTGCCCTTGTCGGCTCCGGCAGCCTGGCTGTTAACCCACTCCAGCATTTTGGGGCTGACCACGCAGCCGGGGACCTGGTTCTCGCTCATGATCCGCGAGACAATCCGGTGCGGCACGTAGACATTGCCCAGCACCGGCGCGTCCAGACCTCGCAGGCGCATGTAGCGCAACAGCTCGTCGTACTTGCGCATATCATAGCCCAGTTGGGTGATTATGAACCGGGCGCCGTTGCGTACTTTCTTTTCCAGCTTGATGAACTGGCCCAGAAGCTCGGCGCGGTGGCGCTTGAACGGCGAAACACTCGCCCCGATATAAAAATCAGTCGGGTCGAGGGTCTGGAACTTGCCCGGCCGCACCTGCACCTCCAGCCCCTGGTTCATGTCCTGGAGCATCCGCACCAAGCCCACCGAGTCCAGGTCGAACGAGGGCTTGGCCACCCCGTGGAACCCGTCCACCGGATAGTCTCCGGTCAGGGCCAGCACGTTCTGCACACCCATGCGGTTGAGCTGGAAAGCGCGGCTTTCCAGGCCGTTGCGGTTGTTGTCCTTACAGGTCAGGTGCACCAGCGGGCTCATCCCCCGGAACAGCACGTCCATACCCAGCACATCCGGGGACAGGCGCGGGTTGCCGCCGGGGTTGTCGGTCAGGCTGAGGGCATCGATCTTGCCATAGGCCACCGCCGCCTCGGTGAACGCGATCAGCTCGCTGAAATCCTTGCGCATCAGACCGCGGGTGGGCACCAGTTCCACCGAGATCACGAAAGAGCCATCCTCGCTGAGCCGGGTCTTGAACCTGTTTTCCATTGCACCCTCGCTTTGGGAACAATTTCAGGCGGATCGTCCGACAGAGGAAACCCCGCATTACGGCGATTTGTTACAGGACCGGCATTTGACGGCCATTCGAACGGAGCGGCGTTGACACTGCCTTCCCGGAAAATTATAATAACAGAGCATTGGGAAATTGGCAACCGGACCGGATGACCGGGAAAAAGGGAGACAGATAAGCGGATGCCCAGATTTGAAAGCCCGGCCTACCTTTACGACCTTCACGTGCACACCATGGCCTCCGATGGAGGCTATCTGCCCGAGATACTGGCGTTCAGCGCCCGCGTTCGCGGCATGAAAGCCATCGCCATATCGGATCACGACACAGTGGCCTCGGTGCCGGATGGCATTCGCGCCGGCGAGCTGATGGGCCTGCGGATTGTACCCGCCGTGGAGTTGACCACCCGAGAGCGTTACCATATCCTGGGCTATTTCATCGATACCGAGGACAACGCCCTTATCCATTACCTGAAAGGGCTGCGCGAGCGTTCCTGGAGTTTCATGGCCTCGGTGCTGGAGGACCTGCGCGCGCGGGGGCTGGATATCTCGGAGGCCGAACTGGCCCGTCGCACCGGAGCCGGCATCCCCAACATGAGCCACCTGATCGATGTGCTCTACGTGCGCGGCGAGGTGAATTCCTATGCCTGGGACAGTCAGGAGATACTGGAAATTTTCGACGACCCGGATTATATGGTAAATTATTTCCGCCAGTTCGCCCGAACCGGGCCGTTCACCGATGCCGCCGGAGCGATCGAGCTGATCCATTCTGCCGGCGGAGTGGCGTTCTGGGCGCATCCCCAACGCGCCGACCCGGCCGAGATTCTGCGGCTCAAGTCCGCGGGTCTGGACGGCCTGGAGGTGGTCACTCCCAAGCACGAGCAGCCGGTGCGGGATTACCTCAACGCCCTGTGCCAGGAGTTCGGTCTTTTGACCAGCGGCGGCACGGACTATCACGGGCGGCATTTCGACTCCGTGGAGAAAGGCCGTCAGATCGGCTGCTGCGGCGTGAGCGAGGAAAACCTCGCCTGTATCGAATCCGCCGCCGGCGCACGACGGAACGCCACGCTCTGAAAGGAGATATTTCCGCTTGCCCGCAAACCTCACCCCCCAGTATCTGGAAGCCGAACAAGCCTTCAAGGACGCCACCACTGACGAGGACCGGGTCCGCTGCCTGGAAGAGATGATCCGTCTGATCCCCAAGCACAAGGGGACGGAGCACATGCAGGCCGACCTGAAGCGGCGGCTTTCCAAGCTGCACCAGCAGCAGGAGGAGGCGGCCGCGCGGGGCAAGAAATCGCATTCGTTTAAAGTGCGCAAGGAGGGCGCGGGCCAGATTGCCCTGGCCGGCCAGCCCAACATCGGCAAGAGCCGCCTGGTGGCAGCCCTGACCAACGCCACGCCCGAGGTGGCCGACTACCCGTTCACCACGCGCGCCCCGCAGGCTGCGATGATGCAGTTCGAGGATGTCCGTATCCAGTTGGTGGACATGCCGCCGCTGTCGGATGAATACGAGGAGCACTGGGTGGTGGACCTGCTCAAGGCCGCGGATGTGGTGCTGATCTGCCTGGACCTGGCCGGCGACCCGTTGAGCCAGTTGGAATGGTGCCTGCAGCACATGGCGGCTAAAAAACTGGTCCCACTGCGGGGTGAACCCGCCGACCCGCAGGCCCTGGCCCGTCCGATGCTCGCTGCGGGGCTGCGGCTGGATGCCGCGGGCGCGCGTGAGACCCTGGAGATTTTCCGCGAGCTGGATGAGAGCGGCCTGGCCCTGCATCCGCTGAGCGCTGAGAGCGGCGAGGGGCTGGAGGACCTGCGTCGGACCCTGTTCGAGAGCCTGAACGTGATCCGGGTCTATCCCAAGGCCCCGGGTGGCAAGCCCGACCTGGCCGAGCCCTTTGTCCTGCCCGCGGGCAGCACGGTGCTGCAGTTCGCCGAGGCCGTGCACCGCGACATCGCCGCCAGCCTCAAGTTCGCCCGCATCTGGAGCAAAGGCAAGTATGACGGTCAGATGGTGAACCGCGAGGAGCGTCTGGCGGACGGCGATATTCTTGAACTCCACAGTTGAGAGCTGATATGCCCGAGCGGCGCAAAGTGATCGGAATCGTGGGTGGGGTTGGCCCTTACGCCGGCCTGGACCTGAACCGCAAGCTGTTCGACAGCGTGCTCACCGACGGCACCGACCAGGATCAGCTTGAGGTGCTCCTGTTCTCGACCGGGAGCCGTATCCCGGACCGCACCGAATATCTGTTAGGCCGTGGCGACACCAACCCGGCCGGAGGGCTGTTCGAGGCCTGTCAGGCCTTGGAGGCCGCGGGTGCGCAGGTAGCGGCTATCGCCTGCAACACAGCCCACGCCGCACCGATTATGACCGAGCTGCGCGAGCGGATGAATAAGGCTGGCCTGCGCCTGGAGCTGGTGGACATGCTTGCCGAGACCGGGCGTTTCGTGCGGGAGCGTTACGGACGAGCCGCCCGGGTGGGCCTTCTGGCCACCGAGGGCACAATCCGCTGCCGGGTCTACGAGCGCCTGCTGGAGGGGCCGGAGGGGCTGAAAGAACTGCTTGTTCCGGAGGAGGAGTTTGTCCACCGGGTCCAGAGGGCGATCTATGACCGCGCCTGGGGGATCAAAGCCCGCTCCAACCCGGTGAGCGGACAGGCGGTGGAGGAATGCCGCGCCGCGGTGGAGCACTTGGCCGCCCGTGGGGCTGAAGCAGTTATCCTGGGCTGCACAGAGCTGCCTCTGGCTCTGCCGTCTGTCCACCTGGGCCGGGTGGAGCTGATCGACCCGTCCCTGGTCACCGCCCGTGCTCTGATACGGCGCGTGGCCCCGGAAAAGCTGCGCCCCCTGGACTGATTTTCCGCAACACAAACCTTGCTCCTTGCGTTTTGCTTGTAGGCCCTCTATCTTGAACAGGAAATAACTCACCCCTCAGCAGTCAGTTACGTCCACGAAGCCGGAGGTCCGCCATATGGGAATGGGCCTGGAAGTACGTAAACCGGTGGTGGCCGGACAGTTCTATCCCGCCGATCCCGACCGCCTTCGCCACGAGATCACCGCCTATCTTGACCGGGTGGACCTGGACCGTTCGGATTTGGACATCCTGGCCCTGGTCGCTCCGCACGCCGGCTATATCTATTCCGCGCCGGTGGCGGCTTTCGCCTACAGGCAGGTGCGCGGCCGCAGGTATGACACCGTGGCGGTCATCTCACCCAGCCACCGCGAGGCCTTTGGCTACAGCAGCGTGTTCGGCGGCAAGTCGTATCTCACCCCGCTGGGCGAACTGGCAGTGGACCGTGAGGCGGTGGAGGCGCTGGAGAAACTGGAGAACGGCCGGGTGCGGGTAGGCTCGGTCGGACACCTGGGGGGCGAGCATGCCCTGGAGGTGCAGCTTCCGTTCCTGCAGGTGGTGTTGGAGGGCCAGTTCAGTATACTGCCGGTGGTGATGGGCGCGCAGGACCAGGATTCCTGCCAGTGTCTGGCCGGGGCGCTGGTGGGTGTATTGGACGGAAGGCGCGCGCTGATTGTGGCCAGCACCGACCTGTCCCACTACCATAACCAGCAGACCGCCGAGTGCCTGGACAGCCGCGTGGTCGAGCGGATCGATACGTTCGACCCGGATGGCCTGGCGCGCGACATCCGGGGCTGCAAGGCCGAGGCCTGTGGGGCCGGGCCTCTGGTGGCGGCCATGATCGCCGCCCAAGGCCTGGGCGCCGACTCGGGCGAGGACCTGAGCTACGCCACCAGCGGCGCGCGCAGCGGGGATTTCAGTCACGTGGTGGGCTACACGGCGGGGATATTCTACCGCAAGGCAAGTCCTGGGGTTTGAGGATACATGGACAGACGGCGATTCCTGCTGGCCGGGCCGCTGACTTTGGCCCTGGGCCTGAAATCCCGCCCGGCTTTGGCCGCGCCGGTGGTGGACAGCCTGCGCGGGCAGGTGGTCACGGTGCGGGACAAAGCCTGGAGCGTCCTGGGCGCGGCCCCGGATGAGAAGACCGCCGCGTCGATGATCGAGCGGGCGGTGTGCAGTCTGAGCGGAAAGAGGACGCTCAAGGAGGCCTGGGCCGCGTTCCTGGGCAAGGCGCGGGTGGTGGGCCTCAAGCCCAACTGCCTGGCGGGGCACGGGGTGAGCAGCTCGCCCCAGTTCGTGCACGCCCTGGCCGCGCAACTGCTCGACAACCTGCCCGGCCTCCAGAAAATAGTGATCTGGGAACGCTCCGACCGCGACCTGACCCACGCCGGGTTCGAGATAGTGCGCAGCGGACAGGTGCAGTGCCTGGGCAACGACAGCACGGGCTACAGCCGGGACCTGATCGTGCAGGGCTCGGTGGGAAGTCTCTTTTCTCGCACTGTGACCGAAACCTGCGACGCGCTGATCAACCTTCCCGTACTCAAGGACCACGGTATCGTGGGCGTTTCGGTGGGGCTGAAAAACCTCTACGGCGCGGTGCACAACCCGAACAAATACCACCCCAACCGCGGCGACCCGTTCGTGGCCGACCTCAACTGCGCTCCGCCCCTGCGCGACAAGACAGTCCTGACCATCTGCGAGGCTTTCACCGCGCAGTACGAGGGTGGCCCGGCCTACCGTCCCCAGTGGAGCTGGCCCGCCGGGATGGTCCTGGCCGCGGCGGACCCGGTGGCCCTGGACCGGGTGGGCTGGCGGATGATCGAGGACAAGCGCAAAGCAGCCGGGATGATGAGTCTGGCCCAGGCCGGGCGCGAGCCCAGCTACATTATCACCGCCGGGGACAGCAGCCATAACCTGGGCGAAAGCGACCTGTCCAGTATCCGCGAGAGCGTGCTGGACTGAAAGCTCGCGTGTGCGGCAGGTTTTGGATTGTTCAAGATGATAAATGGAGGGCTGCGATGCAGCTCGACCGTCGTGCTTTCATCCGTTCCTGCGGCGGCTGCCTGGCCGCCATGACCGCCTCCGGCCTGATTGCTCCGGCCAAGGCGCAATCCCGTATGTCCGGGGCCGACATCCCTGACCACGAGGCCATGTTCTGGGACCCGGCCGAAAGCCAGCGCGTGCAGTGCCAGCTCTGCCCGCGCAAATGCCGGGTGGATGACCTGGAGCGCGGTTATTGCGGAGTGCGCGAAAACAAGGGCGGCAAGTATGTCACCCGGGTCTACGGCGCGGCCTGCTCGGTGAATGTGGACCCCATCGAAAAAAAGCCGTTCTTCCATTTCCTGCCCGGCTCGAACGCGTTCTCCCTGGCCACGGCCGGATGCAACGTGGACTGCGCGTTCTGCCAGAACTGGGAGATCAGCCAGACCCGCCCGGAGCAGGTGGATGTCTACCACCTCCCACCGCGCGAGGCCTCCATGGCCGCCGTGCAGAGCCGGGCCCGGACAGTGGCTTTCACTTACAGTGAGCCGGTGGTGTTCTACGAGTACATGTACGACACCGCCCGGGCCGCCCGCGAGCGGGGCCTCAGGGCGGTGATGGTCTCCAACGGATATATCCAGGAAAAGCCGCTTGTCCAGCTTTGCGGCTCTCTGGATGCGATCAAGGTGGACCTCAAATCCTTCCGCGATAAATACTACAAGGAGGTCTGCTCGGGCGAACTGGCCCCGGTGCTCGAATCGCTCAAGATCATCCGCGCGCAGGGCAAGTGGCTGGAAATAGTCTACCTGATGGTGCCCACGCTGAATGACGGCGAGGCGGAGATTGCCGAGCTGTGCGACTGGGTCGCCCGGGAGATGGGGCCGGATGTGCCGCTGCATTTCACCCGTTTCCACCCCATGTACCGTCTGACCCGGCTGCCCTCCACGCCGGTGGCCTCGCTGGAGCGCGCCCTGGACCTGGGGCGCAAGGCCGGGCTGCATTTTGTCTACCTGGGCAACGTGCCCGGCCACCCCTCGGAATCCACACACTGCCCGTCCTGCGGCGCGGAGGTGGTGCGGCGGGTGGGCTACACGGTGCTGGAGGTGTCGCTCAAGGACGGTAAGTGTGCCGCCTGCGATAAACCTGTTGCCGGAGTCTGGACATGAAAAAGATGTTTCTTTGGTGCACGCTGGCACTGTGGCTGGGAGCCGGGGCCTGCTCCGCTGCCCCTGGCACCGGGCTGGAGGTCCGTCCTCCCGCAGTGGCTGGGACGTTCTACCCGGCCGATTCCTCCGAGCTGGCCGGCATGCTGGCGCAGCTTCTGGCCCACTCCCGTCCCGCCGCGCCGCGTGTGAAGCCCCTGGCCGTTGTCTGCCCGCACGCCGGGTATGTATATTCCGGCCTGGTGGCAGCCGCCGCCTACCGTCAGCTCGAGGGCTTCAAATATTCCACGGTGGTCGTGGTCTCGCCCTCGCACCAGGAGTATTTCGAGTTCAGTTCGGTGCTCTGCCGGGGAGCCTACAGCACACCGCTGGGAGTGGTTCCGGTCGACACGGCCCTGGCCGACCGTCTGGTCGCGGCGGGCGCGCCCTCGGTGCACTGCGGACGGGAGGGCCACTACAACTCCGGCCAGATGGGCGAGCACTCCCTGGAGGTGCAGCTTCCTTTCCTGCAGACCGTGCTGGGCAAATTCCACCTGGTCCCGGTGGTGATGGGCTCGCAGCGTCCCGAGCATTGCAAGGCCCTGGGAGATGCCCTGGCCAAGGCTGTCGGGAACCGCAAGGACGTGCTCCTGGTGGCGAGCAGCGATTTGTCCCATTTCCACACCGATCAGCAGGCCCGGAGTATCGACAGCCGCACCGCGGATTGCGTGGCGCGTTTCGATCCGGCCGGGCTCCTGCGCGAGCTGACCTCCGGAGAAGCCGAGGCCTGCGGCGGCGGACCGATTGCCGCGGTGATGCAGGCCGCCGCCGCCCTGGGCGCCGACCGCTCACAGGTGCTGATGAGCGCCAATTCCGGGGATGCCACCGGCGACCTCAAACGGGTAGTGGGCTACCTTGCCGCACGGCTGTACAGTCAGGCCGATACAATGTCCTCTCAGACCGACAAAACCAAAACCTCCGGGGAAAAAATGGGCCTCGACGACAAAGAGAAAAAATACCTGCTCGATCTGGCGCACAAAACTGTCGCATACTGCGTGGCCGGGGGCGAGAAACCTGAATGCAAGGCAATAACTCCGGTGCTGGGGGAAAAGCGCGGCGCGTTTGTCACCCTGAAAAAGCACGGTGAGTTGCGCGGCTGCATCGGCTATATAATCGCGGTCAAGCCCCTGGTTGAGACCGTACGCGAGATGGCCGAGGCGGCGGCACTTCACGACCCGCGCTTCTCTCCAGTGACCAAGAGCGAGCTGCCGGACCTGGACTACGAAATCTCGGTCCTCAGCCCGATCCGTCCCCTGACCGACCCGGACGAGGTGCAGGTGGGGCGGGACGGCCTGATCGTGCGGCGTGGGGCCTACCAGGGCTTGCTGCTGCCGCAGGTGCCGGTCGAGTTCGGCTGGGACCGTCTGACATTCCTGGCCCAGACCTGCCGCAAAGCCGGCCTTCCGCCGGAGGCCTGGAAACAACCGGGTACCCAGCTCGAGATTTTCAGCGCCGAGGTGTTCGGTGACTCCGATTTTCCGGAGAAACAGTGACTCATATGGTACCACTTTGCAGTAAATAGGGCGCGCGATTAACAGGAAAAAACTTGCACCGGAGGGCATGAAACGCCGCGGAACCAGAGCTGACAGGCCTGCCAGCGAGATGACCGGAAATTTGTCCTGACGTGGTATGTAATTTGCTATCAACAGGATAGAAGACGTTCCAGTCCTTAACGCTGACAAAAGGGAGGCCCCCATGAGAATACTGAGAAGTCTGGCACTCCTGGCTGTGGCTCTGTTCTTAGGACTTGCGGCGACGCAGGTTAAAGCCGACCAGAACCAGGAAAATTCCGCCCAGGGCTACAGCATCCAGGCCCATGGCGACAGGATCGATCTCGTGTTTCCGGACGGCTCGGTGCTTCACACACCGCGCAACGCCGACCTGAAGACCCTCGACGGCGTGAGCGCCGAGGGCGGCGGCCTGGCGCAGCAGATGCTGGACCAGGCCTATTCCGATCTGGGACTCAGCAGCAGCGGCGCCCAGTTACCCAAGGCTTTCGGCCTGGCGCAGAATTCCCCGAACCCGTTCAACCCCTCCACCACGATCAGCTACAACATCCCGGAGAGTTCACCCCCGGTAATGGTGGAACTCAGCGTGTACAACCTGCGCGGGCAGGTGGTGCGCACCCTGGTGCGCGAGACCAAGGTCCCCGGGCAGTACAGCGTGAACTGGGACGGGACGGATGAGGGTGGACGGCGCGTGTCGAGCGGAGTGTATTTCTACCGCATCCAGGCCGGCGAGTACCGCGCCACGCGCAAGATGGTGGTCTTGAAGTAGAGGTGGGTGGAAGAACAGCGGTCAGGCATAATGCGTAAAGAGAAGGGGCACGGTCAGTCCGTGCCCCTTTTGTGTTGCGCTCGATGTTTACGGTGTTAGCTATTTGTTAATTTTGGCCGATTTTTACCTTAACATTAAGCTCAGGTAATAAGGCCGTTCAGTCACGGAGTTCGGCGCGCCCTGGGAAAGACGGCCTCACACTTGCCGGTCTCAGGAACACCAGGGCCGCTGACGGTCGAGTTCGCCTGCCAGAAGGTCGCGCACGGCCACGATATCCTCTTTCACCTGGAAATCGAACATCCCCACGTTGATGAAATCGGCCCCCATCCTGAAAGCCATCTTGAACCCGTCCTGCGGCAGCACCGCGCCCGCGCCCAGCACCTTGAACGCGATCCAGGGCTTGTTTATCTCACGGAACAGGGCCGCGATCTCCTCCGGAGGCTGGGTCTCGTAACCCGCGGTGTTGATGGTCTTGAAATAGAAGTCCGGGTTCATGCCGTGCTTTTCAGCCTGGGCGGTCACGGCCAGCATGTGCGAGCCGATCCCGGCCACCAGGCCGTTCTTTTTCATGAATTCGATCACCTTGCCCAGCTCATCGATATGCCCGCCGGTGACAAAGGTGTCGCCGATCCCACCCTGCGGGAACGCCGCCACTGCACCGTGGTCGATGGCGTACTGCACGTTCTCGTACAGGTTATCAAGCTTGGGGTAGGTCTGGGCGATCCACTGTATCTTGCCGCCTCGTTCCTTGCGGTAGCGTTCCAGCACCGAGCCGATCTGCTCGTCGCAGCGCAGCACCGCGGCTGTGATCCCGTTTTCCTCGGCGATCTGCAGGGTGTCCATGATCTTTTCTGGAGTGAAATAGTTTTTAAGCAGGCCCGAGACATAGACCAGGTCGCGGCTGTGGGCGAACCCGCTGAACAGGTTGCCGCCGCAGAGCAGGCGCGAGATTTCCAGCTTGCCCAGGCGGCCTTTCTGCAGGCCGGTCACCTTGGGACTGTCCGAGGCCGGGGCGGCGCCCTGGGCCGCAAGCAGGGAGGTGTGCTCCAGGCTCAGCCCGGCGGCGGCCAGCGAGGCCCCGCTGAAAGCGAGCGATTGGCGGACAAAACTCCGACGGCTGACACTGCTGCTCATGGTGGCCTCCGGGATCGGCGTTCTGGACAGGGTGAGGCGGAATTATTCGACAGAA
This sequence comes from uncultured Gemmatimonadales bacterium, assembly GCA_964386505.1. GTDB lineage: Bacteria > Gemmatimonadota > Glassbacteria > GWA2-58-10 > GWA2-58-10 > JAJFUG01. The sequence continues at coordinate 18,690 of CAYLSM010000030.1, read as the reverse complement.
GCAGCCGGGCGGGGGCCTGACGAGAGGGCAGGGCTCTGCCGCCCGGAGGGATTCATATCAGTCTGGATATAGATTTAACGCCATAAAGGCAGATGAGTTGCAAAGTACGGGATGTCAGAGCGCCGCGCGGTCGCTCTCGCTGTCGCCGGCCAGACGGTAGGCGGGTTCGCCGCGGTCGCTTCGCGCAGCCAGCATCTCGCCGATCAGGCCGGTGGAGATGAGCTGGATGCCGCTCAGCATCAGGAACACGGCGAACAGCAGCAGCGGCACCCGTCCACCGATGTTGTGATTGAGCAGCCAGTACCAGACAAAGTAGCAGCCTATGCCGAACCCGGCCGCGCAGAAAATAGAGCCAAGGGTGCCGAAAAAATGCAGCGGCCGACGGGTGTAGCGGTTGAGGAACACCACGGTCATCAGGTCCAGGTAGCCCTTGACCAGACGGCTGGAGCCGAACTTGCTCACCCCGTGTCGACGGGCGTGATGGCGCACCGGGATCTCGGTTACGCGCCAGCCCTGGAAATGCGCCAGGGCCGGAAGGTAGCGGTGCAGCTCGCCGTAGACCCGCAGCGAGTGGACCACCTCGGCCCGGTAGAGCTTGAACCCGCAGTTGAAATCGTGCAGGCGCAGGCCGCTAACCAGCGAGGTCACCCGGTTGAACAGCTTGGAGGGCAGGGTTTTGCTCAAGGGGTCGTGGCGCTTGGCTTTCCAGCCCGAGACCAGGTCGTAACCCTCCTCCAGCTTGGCGATGAAGGCAGGAATCTCGTCCGGGTCATCCTGCAGGTCTGCATCCATGGTGAACACCAACTCGCCGCGCACCCGTGAGAACCCGGCCTCCAGTGCCGCGCTCTTGCCGAAATTCCGGCGGAACCTCACCAGGCGCATGTGACGGTCTTCCCGGCTCAGCTTTTTGAGTATGTCCACCGAGCCGTCCGTGCTCCCGTCATCCACGAACAGTATCTCGAATGAGCGTCCCGTGGTCTCCAGCACCGCTGTCAGGCGCGCGTGCAGCTCCGCCAGCGACCCGGCCTCGTTGTAGACCGGCACGAGCACCGAGACATTCACGCTGTCCGCGGCTTTGGACTGACCTTCCATTACAGTCCGCTCCGGTCAAGATAGATACGCTGCAACAGGCCCACAGCCAGGTAACAGGTCATCAGAAACGATCCGCCGTAGCTGAACAGCGGCAACGGCAGGCCGGTGATGGGCATCAGGCCCACGGTCATGCCCACATTGATTATGATGTGGCCGAAAATGAAGCTGGCGATCCCGAAAGCCACCATGCTGGCGAAACTACTGCCGGCTATCCGCGCCAGTTCGACAATACGGTACACGAGCAGGAAAAAAAGCGCAAGAATAAAGGTCACACCTAAAAAGCCGAATTCCTCTCCCACCAGCGGGAAAATAAAATCCGTGTGCTGGGCCGGCAGGAAGGCCAGGTTTTTCTGGGTCCCCTCCAGGTAACCCTTGCCCAGCAATCCTCCCGAGCCGATTGAAACCTTGCTCTGGATGATATGCCAACCCGTGCCCTGCGGGTCGCGCTCGGGCTGGAAGAATACCAGGATACGGTTCTGCTGGTAGGGTTTGAGACTGTTCCAGAGCGGCGAGGTCAATATGCCGGTGGCCAGATTGGCGGTCAGGATGATCACCGAATCCATCAGGAAGACCCGGTTGTAGAACACCAAGGCTACCAGAATGACGAAGAACACGCCCCAGAGCGGCAGGGTCATCTGGCCCAGCAGACTGACCAGGGCGAGGAAGAAACTGATTACCGGGCTGAGCAGCAGGAACAGGTAAATCGGCCTGAGGCCCGCCCAGTATAGCATGCCGAAGAAGATGAAGAAAAACACGATGGCCGTGCCCAGGTCGGGCTGAAGAAGGGTGAGCACCCCGGGGATGCCCATGATCATCATCGGCACGATCAGGTCTTTCAGGCCCTCGATCTTTTTCTTCCTGTTGGCGAAATAGGTGGCCAGGGCCAGGATCACGCTCATCTTGGCCATTTCCGAGGGCTGTATCTTGATACTGGTGCCGGGAATGTCGATCCAGCGCTCCACGCCGCTGGCAGTGACCAGGAGAATGACCAGCCCGATGTTGACCAGGGCGTAGATCGGGTAGGAGAGCGACTCCACAGTGCGGAGGTTAATCGTGCTGGTCATGAGAAGGACCACTATCGAGACAATCAGCCAGAGCAACTGGCGGCGGTGGTGCAGGACGCCGGTCAGACGGGTGGTCTGAATCTGGTCGGCGCTGTAGATCATCGCTATCCCGGACAGAGTCAGGGCCAGCACCAGGCTCAGAAGAAACCAGTCATATTTCTTAAGCCAGTCCATTCATCGCGTTCCTGTGGTTAGGCTGTCCGTGGCCGGTGTGGCGGCTGGTGCGACCGGGTGTGACGGTTCGACCGTCGGCTGCGCTGGCGTCGTGTCGGCCAGGGTATCGGGTGCGGTGGAGGTGGCCGCGGCCAGGGATTTCTGGTTATCCAGGTCTTTCAGACGGATGTATTCAAGCACCAGGTCGCGAACCAGACGGGCCGTGGCCGAGCCGTGCCCGCCGAACTCGATCACGATTGAGACCACTATTTCCGGGGCCTCCATCGGGTAGATGCCCACGAACAGGCCATGGTCCTCGCCGTGCGGGTTCTGAGCGGTGCCTGTCTTGCCGCCCATGTGCAGCTCGTGTCCGAACAGACGGCTGCCGCGTGCTGTGCCCCGGCTCTCGTCGTTGATCACCCCGCTGAGCGGGGCCATCAGCATCCGGATGTTCTCGGGCTGAAACATCAGGTCAGGAAGACGGAACTGCCGGATGTCGCCACGGACCAGGTGCGGACGGTAGCGCTTGCCGCCCGTGGCGACGGCCGAGTACAGACAGACCAGCTCCAGCGGAGTGAGTGAAATTTCCCCCTGGCCGATGGAGAGGTTCAGCACGTTGCCCGGGCCCCAGTTGCCCTTGCCGTGGGTGCGGTTGTACCAGCTCTCGTCCGGGATCAGCCCGCGCTCCTCGTTGGGCAGGTCGATGCCGGTCTTGTCGAAAATTCCGCTCTGCCGGCCCATCTCGCAGAACTTGTCCAGGCCGATCTTGATTCCGAGCTGGTAGAAGAAAGTGTCGCAGGAGAGCACAATTGCCGAAAACAGGTTCACACGCCCGTGGCCCCCGGATTCCCAGCACTTGAAAAAGCGCCGCCCGTACTGCAGGCCGCCCCGGCAGACCACCTCCAGGCCGGAGTAATCCGGATGGATGTAGCCCAGTTCGGCCCCGACCATGGCGGTAAAGACCTTGAAAGTCGAACCGGGAGGGTAGACACCCTGGATCGTACGGTTGAGGAACGGCTTGTCCGGGTGGAACAGCAACTGACGCAGCTCACGGCTGCTGATGCCGGCCGAAAGGTTGTTCGGGTCGAACGAGGGCCGGCTGACCATGGCCAGTATCTCGCCGCTGTTGGGGTCCATCGCCACCATCGCCCCGATCGCCACCGTGTCCATGATCGAGGCCATGGCCTGCTGGAGCCGGCTGTCGATGGTCAGTTGCAGGTCCTTGCCCGGTTCGGGCAACAGCGGCGGACGGTCCTGGAACGGTCCCAGTTCGCGGCCGCGCACATCCACCTCCACGAACTTGATCCCCTGGCGGCCGTGAAGATCGTGCTCGTACTGGGATTCGATCCCGCTGCGGCCGATCAGGCTGCCCATGCTGTAATCCTTGTAGCGCTCCTGCTCCATCTCGCGGTCGTTGATCTCACCCACGTAGCCCAGCACGTGAGCCACCGCCTCGCCCAGGACATAGTGGCGTTTCATGTCCGAGCGCAGGTGGATGTTGGGCAGCTCGTTGCGGTGCTCCTCCACCACGGCCAGGGTTTTCTGGTCGATATTCCCCGAGACCTTGAGCGGCGTGGTGCGATGACGGCGGAAATCCTCGATCAACTGCTCCTGCTGCTCCGGGTCGAGGTCGAGCAGAGGGGCAAGACGGTGCAGCAGGATCGTCATCGAATCCACCGGCAGAGGGTAGATTTCCAGCGAATAGGCGGGGATATTCTCGGCCAGCACGGCTCCGTTGCGGTCCAGGATCAGCCCGCGCGGCGGCGGAAGTTCGATCCGGCGCAACCGGTTTTCCTCGGAGTGCAACTGGTATTCGCTGGTGTGCAGCACCTGATAGCGGAAAAACACCGAGATGAGCAGCAGGAAAGGCAGTACGAAGAAAATCTGAGCCACCTGGGCTTTCCTCAGCCGGTCGGAAACACTCTCATCCTGAAGGCTCCGGATTGACATCTTTACTGGCCCGCCTCCGCCGCAGCGTTCTGTCGGTCACTCTCTGCGCGCTTGAATTACGATCTGAAGTTCAGGATGTGATAGAGCAGAAGCCCGAGAACACAGGTGTACAGGGCGTTGAGCGACGTGTTGATCAAAAGCTGGCTCCAGAAACTGCCGCTCTGCCGGGAAAGGTAGATGGAATAGAATATCAGGTCGTGGATGAATTTCGAGGCGAAAATGATGCTGAACTGCACCAGGATGTTGTTACCGTAGAAAGCCTGGCGGCTCTTGCCGATCACGAACCCGATCACGGTCTTGCTCAGGGCGTGCAGCCCGAAGAACGAATAGCTGAACGAGTCCTGCACCAGCCCGCAGAGAAAGCCCGAGAGGCTGCCCGCCTCCGCGCCCCAGCGCAGGGCGGCGAACACCACCAGCACCAGGAACAGGTCCGGGTATACCTTGCCCTTGGCCAGATACTGGTAGAAGAGCAGGTGGATGAAAAACAGCAGCACCAGAAAAACTATGAACCTGAACCGGGACATCATTGGCCGTTCCACAGGTTGGTGAGTGAGTCGGCGGACTCGAACATCAGGTCCCCCTCGGGGGAGACGAAATTACGGTCGACCAGTACCAGCACCTCGGAAACCCGGTCGAGGTTCACCACCGGCTCCAGCTCGGCGCGCATCTGGATGCCGCGCTCCTCCTCGCGCTTGAGTTCGGTGACACGCCCCACCGGGATGCCCTTGGGGAAAATCCCGCCCATGCCGGAGCTGACAATCAGGTCGCCTGTCTCCAGGCTGGAGCGGATCGGTATGTTGTAGAGCGAGAGCGTACCGCCCGGGCCAGCCCCTGCGATCATCCGCTCCTCCTTGCCCGAGGGCTTTACACTGACCCGGAAATCCGGGTGGGTGAAGAGCTGCACCACGGACCATCGCTTGTCAACCTCGATTGTCTTGCCCACCAGGCCCTCGGGCACCAGCACCGGCAGGTTGACCGTGAGGCCGTGTTCCGCGCCCTTGTCGATCACGAAAATGTTGGCTTTCTCACCCAGGCCGCCGCTCACCACCCGGCAGGCCACGAACTCGACCGGGGCGCGCTGGACAAAGTTCAGCAGGCTTTCCAGGCGTTCGTTCTGGCGCTTGACCTCCTCCAGGCGGTAGACCTCCAGGGCCAGCAGGAAACTGCTCTTGCGCAGGGACTCGTTCTCGCGTTTCAGGTGCATGTAGTAGTCCACCTGGGCCGCACCCATCTGGAACGGGGTAAGGACGGAACGGTTGATCTTTCTGGCCATCTGGAAGCGCTCGCGGCTGGGCATGGACAGGGCCGCCAGCGAAAGCAGGACGAGCAGGAGGAAGAGGAGATTCTGCCTGTATTCCCAGAGGAACTGGAAGAACTTGAACATGCCGGCCGATTTATCTCGAAAAGGGTAAACGTCCCGCGCGCGCCAAGCGCGCACAGGTACGAGGAAACCAGGTCTTGATCAGGCTCCCCGCCGGTTAAGGATTCTACACAGCCGGAAAGGGGAGGGCCGGTCCGGGATGGGCTGAAGGCGCCGGGGCAGGGTATTCCCACGCCCCGGCGCGCAGCCACCATATCCGGACAGCCGTTAGGCCGGTCTTACTTACTCTGTGTCAGGACGTTCCAGTATTTCCTGGGGTCTTCGAGGATCCGCCCCGTCCCACGAACCACGCACGTCAGCGGCTCCTCATCCACGTTGATCGGCAGGTTGGTCTCCTCGCGCAGGAGCTGGTCCAGCCCCTTGAGCAGCGAGCCACCGCCGGTCATCACGATACCCCGGTCCACGATGTCGCTGGCCAGTTCCGGGGGGGTGCGCTCCAGGGCCAGGCGCACCGCCTCCACAATCTGCATGATCGGTTCCTGCAGCGACTCGCGAACCTCGCTGGAGTGGATTTTCACGGTCTTGGGGATACCGGAGACAATGTCCCGTCCCTTGACCTCCATCTCCTTTTCCTCGCCCAGCGGGTAGGCGCTGCCGATCGTCATCTTGATCAGCTCGGCGGTCTGGTCGCCGATCAGGATGTTGTAGTTCTTTTTCAGGAACTGTACGATGGCCTCATCCAGCTCATCGCCGCCCACGCGGATCGAGGTGTTGCTCACGATTCCGCTCAGGGCGATGACCGCGATCTCGGTGGTGCCGCCGCCGATATCGATGATCATGTTGCCCGAGGGGGTCTCCACCGGCAGGCCCACTCCGATTGCCGCGGCCATCGGCTCGGCCACCAGGTAGACCTCCTTTGCGCCCGCGCTCTCGGCGCTGTCACGCACGGCGCGGCGTTCCACCTCGGTGATCCCGGAGGGCACGCAGATGATCACCCGCGGCTTGACCGGGAAAAAGCGGCTTTTCAGGACCGCTTTGATGAAATAGCGCAGCATCTCCTCGGTAACTTCGAAATCCGCAATGACCCCGTCTTTGAGGGGACGGATGGCAGTGATGCTGGCCGGAGTGCGGCCCAGCATGGCCTTGGCTTCCATCCCCACCGCTTTGACTTTACCGCTGTTGCGGTCAATCGCCACCACGGAGGGCTCATTGAGCACGATGCCCTTGCCCCGGATATAGACCAGCGTGTTGGCCGTGCCCAGGTCTATGGCGATCTCGTTGTTCCAGAAATTCCCCCGCGAAGTGATACCGCCTCCTTTTCGTAAGACTTCGTGTCGTGTCAGCCACAGACAGCGAAAAATGTATATCCGGACATTCGAACCGCACACACTCCGTCACAACAGACTGAACAACCGAACGGAGCGGGCAGTTCCCCCGGAAAATTGATTTGTTTGGAGCGGGCATCCACCGGGCGGAACTTCATAACCGCGTTGCCCGGGCCGTCTTTCACCACCGGCCGGCTCCCGCCTTGAGGCCCTCTTAAACCACTGAGTTACATAATCTTTGAAACTACAAAGCAACACAACGGAAAGCAAGATTTTTTTCTTATCTTTCCGCGTTTTCCGGCCCTTGTGACAGCGGCTTTCCGCTCAGGTCAGAAATGACTGCTGCTCGCCGCCGTTTGCAGGGTCGGAGGAGGCTTTGCGGTGTCGGGGCTGAGCCGGTGCGGGCGGTGCCTCGGGTTGTCCGTTTTCCTGCCCGGCCGGGGTCAACCCGGCTTTGAAGAAGCGCCGGTCGAGCAGGCGGATCGGCTCGGTCCAGTCGCCCGGCTCCTCCTGTCCGTGGCGCCAGACCCGCAGCACGCCGCTCATCTTGGCGTCCAGGTCATCCGCGAAATGCACCAGCAGGGCCTCGAGTGTCTGCGGCACCACCGGGCTGCCGTATTCCAACTCGCCGTGGTGGCTCAGGATGATATGCTTGAGCAGCCAGCCGGTCTGCTCGGGCACTCCGCCCACTTTCTGCAGCCATTTGTCCAGCATCTCCACCCCGATTACCAGGTGACCCAGCAGACGGCCCGGGGTGGAGGTCTCGAAGAAGTTTTCCACCTCGTATTCCACGATCTTGCCGATATCGTGCAGAAGCACGCCAGCGCTCACGATGTCGCTGTCCGCCTCCGGGTAGAGTCTGGAAGCGCTCACCGCGTGCTGATGCACGTTGAGCGTGTGCTCCAGAAGCCCGCCCAGCCAGGGCTGGTGCCAGCGCTTGGCTGCCGGTGCGGTGGAGTAGGCCTTGCGAAGGTCCGGGTCGTTGAACATCGCTTCCATGAGGCGTCGCAGCTCGGGGTTGCGGATGCCACGGATGATCCCGTCCAGCTCACCGAGCATCTCATCGATGTCCCGCTCGGTGGAGGGCAGAAGGTTTTTCAGCTCCCAGGTGCCGGGGGCCGGGCGGCCCAGCATGCGCACCGCGATCTGCGGGCGGTCGTTGTAGGCATCCATCCGTCCCTGGACCCGCAGCACCGTACCCGGGGCGATCCGTGTCATCTCCTCGGTGAACCCCTCCCACATCACCCCGGCCACCCGGCCGCTGGAGTCGCCGAACTCCATCTGCAGGAAAGGTTTCTGCTGACGGGTCTCTTTGACCGAGAGGCTGGTGAGCAGCGCGATGCTGTCCACCGCCTCGCCGGTGTCGTATTCACGAAGGAGCTTGGGCATCAGGTTTCGTCTCCTGGGTTGGCCACCTGGCGCAGCATGCCGATCAGTGTCTGCATGTCCGCGGGCAGGGGGCTTTCGAACTCCATGGCCCGGCCATCCGCCGGATGGGCGAACTCCAGGCGGTAAGCGTGCAGGGCCTGGCGCTCGATAGCCGCAAGCAGGGCCCGCATGAAATTCCGTCTCTCCCCGGCGAACCCGGCCAGGGCCTGGGCCCGTCCGCCATACTCCGGGTCGCCCAGCACCGGGTGGCCGCGGTGGGCGAAATGCACGCGTATCTGGTGCGTGCGCCCGGTCTCCAGGCGCACCCGGACCAACTCGGCCAAGCCGTCATAGGTCTCCAGCACGCGGTAATGTGTGACTGCGGCCCGCCCGCCGCGGCGGGTGACCGTTATTTTCTTGCGGTCCGCGCGGCTGCGGCCCAGGGCGCCCTCCAGGACTCCATCCCGCTCCGGCCAGCGTCCCCAGCTTACGCACATGTAAAGCCGGGACATGCGCCGGGTGCGTATCTGCTCGCTCAGAGCCTCCAGGGCCTCGAACGTGCGGGCCACCACCAGCAGACCACTGGTTTCCTTGTCCAGACGGTGCACTATGCCGGGGCGCTGGCTGTCCAGGCGCGGGTCGAGGCTGCGGTTGAGCCGCCAGACCAGTGCGTTGACCAGTGTGCCGCTGCGATGGCCCGGCGCGGGGTGCACCACCATCCCGGCCGGCTTGTCGATCACCAGCAGGTGCTCGTCCTCGTAGACCACGTTCAGGGGGATATCCTCACCCGCGGCGACCTGGCCCGAGAGCACCGGTTCCAGCCGCGGCAGGCAGAACACCTCACCGGCCGTGACAGCCCAGGAGGGTTTGACCACGCGGCCGCTTTCAAGGCATACCTGCCCGGAACGGCACAGATCGCTCACCCGGGTGCGCGACAGGCCCAATGCCCGGGCCAGCATCACATCCAGACGGCAGCCACCGTCGCTTTCGAGCGCCTCGTATCTTTGGATTTCTGACATGTGGGTATCCGGCGGGTTCAGTCCGGCTGGGTGTCGCGGCCGGAACATTGTTCGTGGGCACCCTCGCGCAGAAGGCGCAACGCCAGGAGGATCGCCCCCACGGTCAGGGCGATATCGGCCACGTTGAACACCGGCCAGGTAAAGTCGCGCCAGCCGATTTCGATGAAATCGACCACGCGGCCGCTGAGCAGGCGGTCGTGCAGGTTGCCCAGGGCGCCGCCCTCGATCAGGCAGAGGGCGAACAGGCCGGTCCGGTCGGAGTAGCGGGAGCCGAGGATATACCAGAGAATGAACAGCGCCACCGCGGCTGTGATTCCGGCCAGCAGCCAGCGCGACACGCCCAGGCTCAGGCCGAACGCGATGCCCTGGTTGAAGATGAAGCGCAGGCGTGCAATATGCGGGATGATTTCAACCGTGGGACCGTAGGGCTCCAGAAGATGGCGCACCGCCATCTTGGTGAGCTGGTCCAGGATGTAGACAGCTGGACAGACAGCGAACAGAAGGCGCAGGCGTTGGCCCAAACCGGCTGGCGCGGAGGGAATGGTCTCAGATGCCATTTTCTTCCTTCGATTTGCAGTCTATGCATAGACGGGCATGCGGGACCGCCTCCAGTCGTTTGCGCTGGATAGGCTTGCCGCAACTGTGGCAGAGACCGTAGTTCTTGTCCGCATAAAGGCGGCGCAGGGCCTCATCGATATGGTACAGCAGGCGGCCGCCCTTGCTGGCTCGCTGGAAAGCTTTCTCCTGGGCGTCGGCGTCGGAGGCCTGGTCGGCCATGTGAAAGCTGTAGGCGGAAAGATCGCCTGAAGATTCCTTGATGTTGGAGCGGTGGTCCTTGTCGAAATGCCCCATTTCGTTAAGGATTTTCTGGCGTTCTTCGAGCAGACGTTTCTCGAAGAATTTCTTGTCGTCTTCGTTCATGGCGACCTCATGCGTTGATTAAGCCGGGGGAGACGTCTCCCCATTGCACCGCCGGATAGTTATCTCCGCCGGTTCTCCATTGATGTCCCACTGCTGGCGGGCTTCCCATGTCTCCAGCAGGCAAGGCTCCAGACGGCGGCAGAGAGTCTCGCGCCGGATGTAGTCGGCAAACGAGTCCAGAGCCGCCGTCACCGGGGCCGAGGTGGAAATGCCTACCTCGATCCGGTCTATAACTTCAAAGCCGCTGCTCTTGCGCATGTTCTGTATCTTGTTGACCATCTCTCGGGCGTAACCCTCCTCGATCAGGGCGTTATCCAGGGCCGTGGCCAGCACCACCCCGTAGCCGTCGTACAGCTCCACAACGTAGCCCTCGCGGTCCTCGCTGCGCAGTTCCACATCCTCCAGGGCCACGCTCAGCGGGCCGTCTGCGGCCGTAAGCTCCACACTGCCTTTGCCGCGGAACAGCCGGATGTCCTCCTGGCTCATAGCGGCCAGGGCCTGGCCCAGGGCCTTGACCCGCGGGCCGAACTTGGGCCCGGCCAGCTTGAAATTGGGCTTGACGCTCAGGGTGACGTAGTCGTAGGCATCCGCGATGGGCTCGATGCGCTTGACATTGATCTCCTCGCTGATCACCGGGGTGATAGAGGCCAGCTCGGCCGTATCCAGCGCGTGGGGCAGCGAGACCAGCATGGCCGACAGCGGCTGGCGCACCTTGATCTTGGTGCGGTTGCGAGCGGCGCGCCCCAATGTGACCAGGTTGATCGCGTCCTCCATCTTACGCTCCAGCGCCTCGTCGATCAGGTTCTGGTCGGCCTCGGGGTAGCGGGTCAGGTGCACGCTCTCCGCGCAGGCGCCGCTCTGGCTCGCGGCCAGGTTGCGGTAAAGCTCCTCGGCCAGGAACGGGGTGAACGGGGCGATCAGACGAGATACGGTCTCGAGCACTGTCCAAAGGGTGGAGAACGCGTGCAGCTTGTCGGCGCTGTCACCGGACTGCCAGAAACGGCGGCGGTTGCGGCGCACGTACCAGTTGCTAAGCTCCTCGATCACGAAATTCTGGATTCGGCGTGTGGCGCGGGTCAGCTCATAGGCGTCCAGGTCGGCGCGGACATCGCGCACCGTGGAATTGAGCCGGCTGACGATCCAGCGGTCCAGCTCATCCCGGCTCGTTCCGGCTGTCTTGCGTCCCTCGGGCGACCATTTGTCGATATTGGCGTAAAGGGCGAAGAAGGAATAGACGTTCTTCAGGGTGTCGAAGAACTTCCGCAACACCTCCTGCACCCCGGACTCATCGAACCGCTTGGGCAGCCAGGGCTGGCTCACGTTGAGCAGGTACCAGCGCAGCGAGTCGGCCCCGGTGGAGTCGAACACGGTCCAGGGGTTGACTACGTTGCCCACTGACTTGCTCATTTTCTGGCCGTTCTTGTCCAGGATCAGGTCATTGACCAGCACCCGCCGGTAGGGCGCCTTGCCCTTGAGCAGCGTGCCGATCGCCAGCAGGCTGTAGAACCAGCCGCGGGTCTGATCGATGGCCTCGCAGATGAAATGGCAGGGGAAACTCTTCTCGAACTCCGCCTCGTTTTCGAACGGGTAGTGGAGTTGCGCATAGGGCATGCTTCCCGAGTCGAACCAGCAGTCGATCACCTCGGGCACGCGGTGCATCGCGCCGCCGCACTTGTCGCAGGTCAGCTCCACCCGGTCCACGTAGGGCTTGTGCAGGTCAATATCCGCCGGGACATCCTGGCCCAGGCGCCGGAGTTCCTCGATGCTGCCCACGGCGTGGTTGTGTCCGCAACTGTCGCAGACCCAGATCGGAAGCGGTGTGCCCCAGTAGCGGTCACGGCTGAGCGCCCAATCCACGTTGTTGGCCAGCCACTCGGCAAAGCGTCCCCGTCCCACCTCGGGCGGATACCAGTTCACCGAATTGTTGTTGGCCAGAAGCTCGTCGCGGAAACGGCTGGTGTTGATGTACCAGCTCTGACGGGCGTAGTAAAGGAGCGGGGTTTTGCAGCGCCAGCAGAACGGGTAGTTGTGCTTGTAACCCTCGGCCTTGAACAGGCTGCCCCGCGCTGTCAGCTCGCGGATAATGTCCTTGTCCGCGGCTTTGACGAACTGGCCGGCCCAGGGGGTGACCTCGGCGGTGAACTTGCCCTCGCCGTCCACCGGCTGCAAGAGCGGCAGGCCGTAGCGGCGGCTCATCTCGTAGTCATCCGCGCCGAACGCCGGGGCCATGTGCACTATCCCGGTCCCGTCCTCCAGGCTCACGAAGTCACCCAGGGTGACATAGAAGGCTTTCTTGTCCTCGGGTACGGCGACAAAGTCGAACAGGCGCTCGTACTGGCGTCCCTCGAGCGTGGCGCCGCGGAATGTCTCGAGCACCTCGGCCTCAGGCCCCAGAACTTTCGCCACCAGGGCCTCGGCCATGATCAGCACCTGCCCGTCATGACGCACCCGGCAGTAGGTGTGCTCGGCGCCAACGGCCAGGGCCACGTTGGAGATCAGAGTCCAGGGCGTGGTGGTCCAGACCAGGAAATAGGTGTTATCCTCACCCTTGACTTTCATGCGCACGAATACGCTGGGGTCCTCGACCTCCTTGTAGCCCAGCGAGACCTCGTGGCTCGAAAGCCCGGTGCCGCAGCGGGGGCAATAGGGCAGTATCTTGTGCCCCTTGAACAGGAGGTCTTTCTCCCAGAACTGCTTGAGGATCCACCAGACCGTCTCGACATAGTTGTTGTCGTAGGTGACATAGGGGTTCCGGTAATCAAGCCAGTAGCCCATGCGCTGGGTCAGGCGCTCCCAGTCCTTGACGTATTTGAACACGCTCTCGCGGCAGAGGGTGTTGAATTTTTCGACGCCGTACAGCTCGATCTGCTGCTTGCCGTTGATCCCGAGCATCTTTTCGACCTCGATCTCCACCGGCAGGCCGTGGGTGTCCCAGCCCGCCTTGCGCGGCACGCGGTAGCCCAGCATGGTGTGGTAGCGGCAGACCAGGTCCTTGATCGTGCGGCTGATCACGTGGTGGATGCCAGGGCGGCCGTTGGCCGTGGGGGGACCCTCGTAGAAAACAAACCGCTCGCCGGCGCGGTTCTGCTCGATGCTCTTGTGGAAAATGTCGTTCTGCTCCCAGAACTCGATTACTTTCTGCTCCAGATCGGGGAAACTGAATTCCTTGTCGTATTCTTTGAACATTTTGCCGTGGCGGGTAGATGTGCAAGAACGATAGTCGCGGCAGTGCCGGACTCCAGTGCCGGTGCGGAGCGGGCCGCCCGGATCCCGGGCAGCGTCCTGCGCCGACAGCGCAATTAATTTAGAATAAACAATATATAAAAGAGGATCGGGCTAATCAAGTAAAAACCTGGAGCATGGATAGCCATCCTGTCTGTGTGGTCCGGCGCTGCATCCGGATGAACCCGAGGCGGTTTGAGGTGTATTTTAATAAAGACCATTTGATTTGTTCTTCAAAGGGAGTAAAAATCTGAAACATATCCGCAGTCTGGTTGTAATTACTTTCAACCGGGACGTTATATCCGGGCAGCTTAGACTTAATTATTGACTTTTGCGGCGACACTGATAATTCTTAGATCACCTTCCGATCAGCGTCCGGCCCCTCCCGCCGGTATGGCTGGAAAGCCAAAGGTCCACATCATTTTTTGGCGACAAGGAGTTCCAGATGGTTCGACACCTACGGTTGTTCCTGATACTTTCCCTCGCCGCGCTGGCTGCCCCGCTGTACGCACAGACCGCATCAGATGTGCAGTCAAAAATCGACCAGGCGAACCGGATGGTTCTTAGCGGGAATTTCTCCGGGGCTCGGTCGCTGGCCGAGGGGATATTGGCCAAGGAGCCTCAGAACGGTCCGGCCAATTTTGTTATGGGCCTGGCGATCCTGGGTGAGGACCCCAAGCGCGACAACCGTCCGGTGGCCGGTGAGTATTTTGTCAAGGCGGCGCAGGCAGGTTACCATCAGCCTTTCGGGTCCTGGGAAAAATGCCCGGTGAACGAAAACTCATACATCGACGCCAACTGGCAGCCCGCCGAGGACATCCTCAAGGAGAAAGACCCGCAGAAACAGAACACGGCCATAAACCTGCTGGAAAACATCGTCACCGTGAAGCACAAGGAACACGATGCCAGCGAGCATCTGGGCAAGCTGTTCATCCAGACCGGCCAGAGCCGCCGCGCGATGGAACTGTTCCAGCGCCTGCTGGAGGCCAGCCCGGGCGAGAGCGAATCGATCTACACCATGGGCCTCGGGTTTTTCGATATCTACAACCGCGAGATGGCCGAGTCGATCCTGGCCGACCTGTCGAGCGAGGGCCCCGAGAACCTGACCTCGCTGATGAAACTCCTGATGGCCCGCGCTTTCTTCGTCCTGGGAGACAACCGTATCGCCAGTGTCTACTATTTCCAGGCGATGGATGATCTGAACGAGATCTCGGCGCGCGAAATCTACCGCGACAACATCGACATAATTCTGGATAAAGAGAAGAGCGAGTACGAGCACTGCCGGACAGTGGACCAGAAAAAGGCCTTCTTCCGCAAGTTCTGGAAGAGCCGCGACCCGTCGCCCACCACCGAGTACAACGAGCGCCTGGTGGAGCACTACCGCCGTCTGAATTACGCCAAGCAGAATTACTACATCCGCCAGACCAAGGGTTACGATGACCGCGGCCGCATCTATATCAAGCACGGCGAGCCGGATCAAAAAGCGGTGCTGTCCGGCAACTTCGGTATACGCGACAGCGAGAGCTGGCTGTATCGCCGCAAGCCCGATGATTTCATCTTCCATTTCGTAAAGCGCACCGGCTCGTACCTGATCGTGCCCCGGCTGGCGGATGCCGTGATCGGCTCCTCCTACGCCGAGGACTATACCACCATGCCCGATCAGGAGAACCCGGACCAGAGCAACCTGGTCAGCGCGGCCGGCCTGAATTCCAATTTCCGCGAGCTGCTGCTCAACCGGGCCGAGATCGCCCCGCTCTATTTCCAGATGGCCACCGAGCGGGCCGATTTCAACGACCCCGAGTACGTGATGCGGGAAATGGAAACGAACTACGCCATGGAAGAGAACAAGATCATCATGCCCGCGCTGACCGTGGGTGAGAACACCGAGACCTACAAGCCGGACATGGGCGCGCAGCCGTTGGATTACTACTATTACACCGCCGATTTTATGGCGATGAACGCCAACAGCAACGTGAACATTTTCTACGGCCTGCCGATTTCGTCCCTGGATTTCAAGCGCGACATCCTGGGCGTGCGGGTCAATTACGAGAGCACGTTTGCCGTGTTCGACCAGGAGTGGAACGAGGTCAAGCGGGTCTACAACCAGCGCAGCTACCAGCTCAAGCAGGAGCCGGACCGCAACAACAAGGGGCTGCTGCTGGTGGACAAGCAGACCCTGAACCTGCCTCCGGGCCAGTACCACTATTCGGTCAGCGTGCGCGACCTGGGCTCCAACCACCTGGGTATCTACAAGGGTGAGCTTGAGGTGACCCACTACAAGCCGGATGATTTCAACGTGAGCCAGGTGGTGATGGCCTCCAGCGTGACCCAGCACGAGGGCGCCCGTCCGGGCAAGTTCACCCGCGGTCGTCTGGATGTGATGCCGCTGCCGTCGCGCGCGTTCCTGGGCAACCAGCCGGCCTTTGTCTACTACGAGATTTACAACCTGACCAAGGGCACGGACGGCAAGAAGCACTACAAGGTGGATTTCTCGATCGAGGCCGACAAGCTGGACCGCAACATCGCCTCCAAGATCGTCTCCTCTTTCGGCGGGCTGATCAGCAAGAAAGAGGACAAGGGCAAGATCACCCTGACCTTCGACAAAGAGGGTGACGCGGAGAGCGTAGTCGAGGCCGAGTATGTCTCCATCGACATCGCCGACTCCCCGGCCGGGCATTACAACCTGAGCATCCTGGTCACGGACGCCGTTTCGGGCAAGACAATCACACGGACCAACGAGTTCAATATCACCAAGCCCGAGAAGAAGAAATAGGCTTCATCGGACAGAATGAAAACAGAAGGGGCGGCTCACAAGGCCGCCCTTTTATTATAGCCGCCCCTCTATTATCAAGGACACGGCATGCCGTGCCCCTTCATAGAACGCTCCAAGAAAAGTTCTTGCGGATGCGACAGGCAGTTGTAGGGGCAATTCATGAATTGCCCCTACAAGCCCCCCCGGAGGAACCCCAAAACACGTAGGGGCGGGTTTCAAACCCGCCCCTACAGGTCATTCCAAATCAAGCAAGCCTGTTCTGTCTCTCAGCTCAGCTTCTTCAGGCCTTCCTCGATCCGGTCCAGCGCTTTCTTGATCGTCTCCATGGAGCAGGCGTAGCTGAACCGCAGGTGGGCATCCGCACCGAAACCGCCGCCCGGCACTGCCGCCACTTTCATCTCCTCGAGCAGGAAATTGCACAGCTCCACGCTGCCGGAGATCACTTTCCCGTTGAATTTCTTCCCATAGTAGGAGGAGAAATCCGGGAACACGTAAAAGGCGCCTTTGGGAGTGGAGCACTTGACGCCCGGAATGGCGTTCAGGCGGCCGACCATATACTTGCGGCGCTCATCGAACGCCACCACCATCTTGGCCACGCTGTCCTGGGGGCCGGTCAGGGCCTCCAGGGTGGCGGCCTGCGAGATGGAGGTGGGGTTGCTTGTCTCCTGGCTCTGAAGGTTTCCCATGCCCTTTATTATCGCCAGCGGGCCCGCGGCGTAGCCGATACGCCAGCCGGTCATGCTGTAGCTCTTGGACACGCCGTTGATCGTGATCGTGCGCTTGAAAATATCGGGGTCCAGGCTGGCGATTGACACGTGCTCGGCCCCGTCGTACAGAAGCTTCTCGTAGATCTCGTCGCTGATCACCCAGACCTGCGGATGGGCCTTGAGCACCGGCACCAGGGCCTGAAGCTCGGCGCGGGTGTAGACCATGCCGCTGGGGTTGGACGGGCTGTTGAGTATCAGGGCCTTGGTCTTGGCCGTGATCGCTTTGGCCAGCTTGGCCGGGGTGAGCTTGAGCTCCTCGGCAGCGCTGGTCTCGATCACCACCGGAGTGCCGCCCGCGCACTTGACCATCTCGGGGTAGCTAACCCAGTAGGGAGTGGGGATCAGCACCTCATCGCCCGGATCGACCAGGGCCATCACAGCCAGGAACACGCTGTGCTTGGCCCCGCAGTTGACCATCACCTCGGCCGGCTTGTACTCCAGGCCGTTGTCTTTCTTGAATTTCTCGACAATGGCCTTGCGCAGGGCCGGGGTCCCCGAGCTGGGGGTGTATTTGGTCATGCCGGCGTTGATCGCCTTGATCGCGGCCTGCTTGATATTCTCCGGGGTGTCGAAATCCGGCTCGCCGGCCGAAAGCCCGACCACATCGTGGCCCTCGGCTTTCATGGCCGAGGCCTTGGCCGTGATCGCAAGGGTGATGGATTCCTCGATTCGCTGCACGCATTTGGACAAGGACATAACGCCTCCTGTTGAACCTCTGTCCGTTGTGATTATCACGAGTACTTCTTCACCTCGACCCCGTGGCTCAAGCCTTGAGCCCGAGGACATCCTGCATGTCGTAGAGGCCGGGCTTGGCCGCGGCCACGAAACGCGCGGCTAACACAGCGCCGCGAGCGAACATGTCGCGGCTGTGCGCCTTGTGGGTGATCTCGAACCTCTCGCCCAGGGCGCCGAACACCACGGTGTGCTCGCCGACCACATCCCCGGAGCGCACGGCGTGGATGGCGATCTGGTCACTCGGGCGCTCGCCGGTGATCCCCTCTCGGCCGTAGCAGCCCACCTTGTCAAGGTCGCGGCCCAGTGCCCCGGCGATCACCTCGGCCAGGCGCTTGGCCGTGCCACTGGGAGCGTCTTTCTTGAACCGGTGGTGGGTTTCCACGATCTCCACGTCAAAGCTGTCGCCCAGCAGTTTCGCAACCTCGGCCGCCACCTTGAACATCACGTTGACGCCCACGCTCATGTTGGGCGCGTAGACCAGCGGGATCACGGTTGAAGCCTGACGGAGCCAATCCACCTCCGCGGGCTTGAGGCCGGTGATCCCGGTGACCAGGGGTTTACCAGCCTCGCGGCAGGCGGCCACGGTTCTCTCCAGCGACACGGGCAGGGAGAAATCGATCACCACATCCGACGCGCGCACCCCGGCGGTCAGGTCGGAGCCCACGGTCACCCCCAGGGGGGAGCCCTCGGAGAGCGCCCCGATATCCTGGCCGGCCGAGGGGTTGCCCTCAGCCTCGATTGCGGCGGCCAGGCAGGTGTCCCCGCTTGCGGCCACGGCCGCGGTGATCCGCCGTCCCATGCGTCCGGCCGCGCCCACCAGACAAATCTTCAGCATTGCAGTCCCTTCCACTCTTGTTCGATACCGGTTAAAGGCCGTCTTGTACCCCCGGCCTGTCAGATCAGCTTGTAGTCGCGCGCCACCTTGAGCAGCTTGGGACGGGCGGCCTCGGAGATCGGGCAGAGCGGAAGGCGGAACTCCT
>CAYLSM010000029.1:0-31431 GCA_964386505.1 uncultured Gemmatimonadales bacterium | reverse complement strand
CTACCCGGCCGAGTTCGGCGGACGGATCAGCTCCGTGGTCGATCTGACCGGCAAGACCGGAGATGCGAACGAGAGGCGTTTCGGCATGGGGGTGAACCTTCTGAGCGCCAACGGTGTGTACGAGATGCCCCTGGGGCGGAACGCCAACCTGCTGGTCTCGGCCCGGCGCTCCTATACCGACATGGTCAAGAGCGGGCTTTACAACAAGCTGTTCGATTTCATGACCGCCGGCCAGTCCACCACCAGCATTGTCAGCCAGAGCGGACGGAGTGGAGGTCCCGGCGGTGGCATGTTCGGCGGACGGGGCGACCGAAGTTTCGCCGCGGTCAACGAAAGCCCGGATTTCTATTTCTACGACCTCAACACCAAGCTTACCTGGGCCCCCACGCCCAAGGACCTGCTCTCGCTCAGCCTCTACCGGGGCAAGGACAACCTGGACCAGTCCCAGGAGCTGGGCGGTTCGAGTTTCCGGTTCCGCAGCTCGGATGAAAGCTCTTTCATCAGCGACCAGGCGGTGAGCCGCAGCACCAGCGAGCTGACCACCTGGGGCAACACCGGGGCCAGCGCCAAATGGTCCCGCCGTGTCCAGGACCGGCTCTATTCCAGCCTGATGCTATCCTATTCCTCATATTTCAGCACCTACGACCGCGGGACCTCTTTCTCCTCCACCAGCGGCAGCACGGTCGACAGCACGAGCTTTTTCCGTGGCGGGGCCTCGGCATCGAGCGAGGACAACCGGGTGGATGACCTGACCCTGCGTTTCGACAACGAGTTCCACGCATCCGAGGCCCACACCCTCAAGGGCGGCCTGGGGCTGAGCTTCTTCAACTCACACTACTGGGCGGATGCCAGCGACACGCTGCGGCTGGTCTCGCGCCAGACCGACTCGCGCCAGGTGAACATGTATGTCCAGGACCTCTGGAAAGTCCTTCCGGCGCTGGAGCTGACCGGCGGGCTTCGCGGAGTGTATTACGACCGCACCAGCAAGTTCTACCTGGAGCCGCGGGCCAGCCTGGAGTATGCCCTCTCCCACCGGATCAAGCTCAAAGGGGCCTGGGGACGCTACAACCAGTTCGTCAACCGGATCACCAACGAGAACGTGCTGGAGGGCAGCCGGGATTTCTGGATCCTGGCCGACAGCTCGGTCGCACCCAATTTCGCCGAGCACTACATCGCCGGGGCGAGCTGGGAGAACGATCATTTCCTGGTGGACATGGAGGGCTATTACAAGGACCTCAAACACCTGACCGAGTACACCCGCCGCGCCGTGCAGGTCCAACGCGCCCAGCCGGGCCAGGGGGGCGGCCTCGATGTCGGCGGCCAGCTTGAGGACCAGCTCATCTCGCGCGGTTTCTACCAGGGCAACGGTTATTCCAAGGGCGTGGACATCCTGCTGCAGAAAAAGACCGGCCGCCTGACCGGCTGGCTGGGCTACACCCTGGCCCGGGTGGAGTACACGTTCCCGGAACTCAACAATGGCCAGCCGTTCCCGGCCACCCATGACCGCCGTCATGAGGTTAATCTTGTCGCCAAGTACAACCTGGGGCCCTGGGACCTCTCGGCCACCTGGGTCTTCGCCACGGGCAGCGCCTACACCGCCCCGGTGAGCCAGTATTTCGTCACCCTGCTGGACGGCACCCAGTACAGCTATATCCACGTCAGCGACAAGAACGCCTGCCGTCTGCCCGACTATCACCGCCTGGACCTCGGCGCCTCGCGCACTTTCTATTCCTCCTCGCTCAAATGGGTGGCCGGGGTGTCGGTGTTCAACCTCTACAACCATAAAAATGTCTGGTACCGCAAATACGATCTCGACACCCAGCCGGTGGCTGTCACCGATGTCACCATGCTTGGGTTCACTCCCACGGTTTTCGTGCAGATATACTCGCGCTGAAAGGGCCTTGAGACCATGAACAGGAGATTGATTTCAGCTTTGGCTCTTCTGTCCGCGGCTCTCCTGACCGCGGGCTGCTCCGACAATTCGCCGCTGGTGCCGGAGGCCGACCAGATCGTGGTGCGGGCCTACCTCTACGCCGGCCAGCCGGTGACCGATATCGACATCACCTCGGCCCTGGCCCTGGACAGCGAGGACTCCCTGGCCCCTCCCATCTCGGACGCCACGGTGAGCCTGACCCGGAGCGGCGTTTCCTACACTCTCACGCCCACCTCGGGCCAGTCCGGCTACTACCACTATGCCGGCGCCGACCTGAGCGTGGCCGCCGGAGACCAGTTCAGTCTAAGCGTTTCCTACGGCGGCCGGACCGCCACGGCCAGCACCACGGTGCCCGCGGCCCCGAGCGGAATCACGGTCTACCCGACCGAGCTGACCCTGACCCAGAACGATTTCAGCGAGTTCGGCGGACCGGGGAGTGGCGGGGGAGGGTTCGGACGGTTTTTTGCGGATGATACGACAGCCTTGCTGGTAAGCTGGGAGCGGGAGGATGGGGCGAGCTATTACGTGACCCTGGAGAACCTGGAAACCGACCCCGAGCCGATCAACGTAACCAGTTCCGACCGGCCGGCTTTCAACGTGCGGTTCATCTCAATGCCGGTCACCAGCGGACAGTACCGGGTCACCCGCCAGAGCGTCTCCTATTTCGGGCGCTACATGGTGCGGGTCTACCGGGTGAACCAGGAGTACGCCGACCTGTACCTGTCGCGCAGCCAGGACTCGCGCGACCTGAACGAGCCTCTGACCAACATCTCGGGCGGCCTGGGGGTGTTTACGGCGTTCAACTGTGACAGCGTGTTCATCAACATAATCAAGGGCTCGTGATTCAGTCCCCCGAGTCCTCGGCCGCGGCCCGCCGCGAGTCGGCCGCCACCTTGCCGCTCAGGAAGACCAGGCCCACAAGGTTGGGCACGGTCATCAGGGCGATAAGGCTCAGGGCCAGGCTCCAGACCAGCTCCACCTTGAAAAGCGCGCCCAGGAAAATCAGGCCCACGTACAGGTAGCGGTACTGCCTGGCGCGTCGCTGGCCGAACAGCCACTGCAGGATCTGCTCGCGGTAGTAGCAGCCTACGAACAGGGTGCTCATGCCGAAAAGCAGAGAGCTGACCGCCACCAGCGGCGCGCCCAGCGGCAGCGCCCCGCCGAATGCCTGGGCGGTCAGGGCGGTGGAGGTGGCATCCGCGGTCCAGGCGCCGGTGACCAGGATCACCAGCCCGGTCATCGAGCAGATTATTATCGTGTCGATGAACACGCCGTTCATCGACAGCACGGCCTGGCGCACCGGGTCGCTCTCGCGGGCCGCACCGTGGTAGATCGGGCTGCAGCCCCAGCCGGCCTCGTTGGAGTAGAGGCCCCGGCTGACCCCGTACTGGATGGTCTGGATCACGCCGGCCCCGGCGAACCCGCCCAGGGCCGCGCTGGGGTGGAACGCGCTGTCGAGGATCAGGCCGAACGTGGCGGGCAGGGCGTGAAAATTGAGCCCCAGGATGATCAGGGCCGCGCCCACGTACAGAAGGATCATGAACGGCACCAGGCGCTCGGCCACCTGGCCGATCCGCTTGATCCCGCCAATCGTGACCAGGGTGGTGAAAAAGACGATCACGATGCCGCTGGCCAGGGGCGGCACGCCGAAGCTTTCGCGGAACACCAGGGCGATGGAGTTGGACTGGATCATCACATCGCCCAGAAGCGTGGAGGCCCCGCCGGCCACGGCGAACGCCCCGGCCAGAAACAGCCCGGTCCGCGAGCCGTTCAGCCCCCGGGCGATATAGTACATCGGCCCGGCCGCCATCGAGCCGTCCCGCGCCTGACCCCGGTAACGCACGGAAAGATAAGTCTCCGCGTAGATCGTCGCCATGCCCACCAGCGCGGTCATCCACATCCAGAACAGCGCCCCCGGTCCACCCAGGTGGATCGCCGTGGCCACCCCGGCGATATTGCCCATGCCCACGGTGTTGGCGATCACCGATGAAAGTGCCTGGTAGGGTGAGATGTCGCCGTTGGTTCCCGCCCCGCGCTCACGCCCTACCGCCCCGCGCCAGAGCAGACGCCAGGAGCGGCCGAACCCTCGCACCTGCACGAAACGGGTGCGCACGGTGAGCAGGATGCCGGTGCCCAGCAGGAGCACGACCAGCCAGGGCCCCCACATGAAAGCCTCGATCCGGCCCAGAATAGCGGCTGCCTGTTCCATTGGCTCTCCAGGAATTCTCTCGGTGAATCCGGCCGCGTGGCGCTATAGCAAAATTTCCCTATTATAACGGTCTGAAAGAGAAATGAAACCTTTTTGTCGCCTGAAACACCGCACAAAAAAAAGGCCGCGGACCTTCTGTCCGCGGCCTTAGACTATCCACCCGCCCCGAGTCCGCTCAGAGAGCGGTCACCGTGGCCGTGCCGGTTGGCAGGCCGCCGGTCTCGGAGGTCATGTAGTAGGTCGTATGGTCGGAGGCGCCGGCAGGCACCTGGGCGGAGAGCACTTTCAGGAAGAACGGCTTGCTCTTTTCCAGGTCGTACGAGTCAAGCAGCTCCACGGTCACCATCACCTGGCAGCCGGACAGGTCGGTCGGGAAAGTCAGGCCGCTGGGGGCGTTGATCAGGAAATCCTGTCCCGGGAAAGCCGGGGCCGACCAGGCGCTGCCGTAGGTGTTCGACTCATCCGCCGCGCTGACCGAGGTGAACTTGCCGGTGGAGACCCAGAGGGTGTCGAACTTGACCCAGCCCTCGTATTTCCAGCCCGAGCCCAGGGTGGGCAGCGACAGGCCGTTGAACGAAATGCCGGTCGAGGTGTCCAGGAACCAGATACCGCTCTTCTCGTTCGTGTTGATCGTATCGGTGGGGGTGGCCAGGATGTAGCGCCCGGTAATGTTGTCCAGGGACATGCTCATGCCGAAAGAGTTGCTTACGGTCAGGCTCGCCTGGCCACTTGAAACCAGTCCGCCCAGGATATGCGCGTAGGAGGAAATTGTCACCGGGGTCGAGGCGGCCTCCACGCTGATCCCGATGGCGTATATCGCGTCCGCGTCCAGTTCCACCGTGAAATCGCCGCTGATCAGAGAATCCCCGGAGGCCGACACCATATGCCCGCTATCGTTGATGTTGAACATCCCCAGCGGGTAGCCATAATAGCTGCCGTCATAGTACTCGACCGCCCAGGCCTGGTAGTTGAGGGTCCCGGTCAGGGGCTTGAGGTTGGCGAAAGAGAGCGAGATCTTGGAGGTCGCGCCGGTTTCGGTGGAGGACTTGTTGTCCTTGCCGCAGGAGACAAGCAATACGAAAGCGGCCAGGAGAGCGGCGAGCGCAAGCATCACTATTTTTCGGCTGGTCATGCCTTACCCCTTTGCAAAGGCTATGGAAGAACGCACAGATCGGAAATTTCCGGCCGGTCCGCCCAAACCCGAAAACCAACCCTCGCGCCCTGGGGTCTGAACCCCGGCGGCGTGTCTGGATTGTCGGTTGAGCGGTGCTGAAAAATTATACTTTGGCCCCCGGAGGTCAACTATTCCGGAAAGAGTCTTGAGGACTTGCCTGGAATGCGGGGCCGGCGAGGGGGGACAAACTTGTCCCGTCCGAGCCTGCATCGCGCCCCCCGGAGCGATACTACAGCCGGACCGGAACTTGTCTGTCGTGTATCAAATACCCCCTCGCCTCCGGTTGTGTTCCGGTAAACAGCCCCGGACTGCCGGCACCCCATCTGTATGTCCATATGCATGAAACCCGACACCCGCTCAAGGTTACAGCCGGACCGGCCGCTTCTCGCCCTCCGGTCCGCACCTTTCCCCGCACCTGTATATCCGGCAGTCCGGGACTACAATAAGCGAAAAGAGTGCCGTAAAGCTCCCGAGGCGTCGACATGGTGTAACTCGTTCTTTATGCTGGAGATGGGATTGGGTCAATCACCGCGGCCCCTCGGTGGCGGACCAGGGTTCTCGTCATTTTTGTCGAATCCTCGACAATATTGACGAGGCTTCGCGGAGACACTGCCTTTTTGATTCCGGTCAGCGGATTGTGCTGAGGATCAGGCGGGAGGGAGTTGCCGCCCCGTGCAGCACGCTCTGCTCGGCGATCACCAGCCTGGTCTTGAGCGAGATATCCGCCCCCGGGGTGTTGAGATTACGGTCGTAGCGCGGGAAATCGCTGCTGGTGATATCCAGACGGAGACGGTGCCCGGCGGCGAAACGGTTGGCCGTGGGGCTGAGGACCACGGTCAGCTCGGTGGCCTGCCCAGGTGTCAGCTCCTCCCAGCGCTCGAAGCCGTGGCGCAGGGGAGCGCGCAGCATGCCCTCGCTCACGTTGATCGCCCGGCCATCCGGGTGCACGTCCACCAGACGGGCCATGAAATCGGTGTTCGAGACACTGGAGCTTACCCAGAGCACCAGCCGCAGCGGACCGATCACAGTCAGGGGGTTCTCCAGCGGCGCGCTGGTATAGACCAGGACATCGGCGCGGCGCTCCAGGGGACGCTGGTCGTACGGGCCGCCGGGGGCGAGCTCCGGCAGGCCGCTGCTGGTCCCGCCCAAGGTGGGCGCCGGGTCGGACGGGTCGTAGCGGTAGCGGTCGGGGCGCTCGGGTCCGTCAGGGGCGGAGCGGTCCAGGCATCCGTTGCCCAGAAGGCTCACCGCGTCACCCGCCGAATGCAGGTACAGGCAAAGGCTGTCACCGCCCGGGGGCGGCCAGTTGTCGAACCAGCGCCAGCGGTTCTCGCCCATCACGAAAAGCCGCACCCGCGGCTCGCGGCTCACCCGGTTTTCCGCATCCTTCAGCCAGTGGTCGAACCAGAGAAGCTGCTCCGCGTTCAGGTCCAGCGCCGCCTCGGGGCCGAAATCCACCTCGCCCACCCGGGTGACATCCAGCGAGCCGTGGGTCCAGGGTCCGATCACCAGCCGCTGCCCGTCGCGGGCGCTCTGGGAGCCGCCCCGGGCACTGACCTGGCTGAAAAACTCGGTCGTGGAGTGCAGGAAAATGTCGTACCAGCCGCCGATATTGAGCGCCGGGGCCTTGACCCGCTCATACTTGCCGGCGATGCTGAACGAGTCCCAGTAGCGGTCGTAGGTGGGGTGGGCCAGCCAGTCGGCGAACCAGGGCGCGCGCGTGCCTATCCGCTCGGGAAGGCTGCCCGCGGGCAGGCCGCTCAGGAGACTGCGCCAGTCGAAGGCACGGGAGAGGGGGTTCTGCACGCTGCGGCCCGTGGCTGACAGGCAGCCCCAGGTGGCGTTGATCGCCAGGGCGAACGCCCCGCCGTCGTAGCGGCCGCGATGGTAGATATCCACCGCCGCCATCTGCGGGACCATGCAGCTCAGGGCGGCCCCGTCCTCCAGCCAGGGCAGCACTTGTGTCGCCCCCACGTAGCTTGCGCCCAGCGAGCCGATCCGGCCGTTGGACCAGCTCTGGGCCTGGCACCAGAGCTGGGTGTCGCGGCCATCCGCGGCCTCGTTGACATAGGGGTAGAACTGCCCCTGGCTGTCGTACTTGCCACGCACGTCCTGCAGCACCACCGCGTAGCCCCGGCTGGCGTACCAGTAGCCGGTTTGCGGGCCGTAGTTGTCGTAGGGTGTCCGCAGCAGGAGCACCGGGTGGCGCAGGCTGTCGGCGGGACGGTAGATATCCGTGGACAGGCAGACCCCGTCGCGCATCGGCACCTTGACATCGAACTGGGCGACCACCCTGTTCTGCTCCTCAGCCACGGGCCGCCGCTCCGCCCCCAGGCAGAGGACAGACGCAACCAGGATCAGCACCCGGCCGGCCGGAAAAGCTCTCATCTCCAACCCCTTTCCCTGATATCAGTTGCCGCGCCCCGGAATATCAATGTCCCCAGCGCCAGAATGCCGACCAGTCGAGCAGCCCCTCATCCGCGGCCGAGCTGCCGTCGGCCGGGCCGTAGAACACGCTGCCGCCGAAAGTGGTCAGGTAGAGCATCCCAGGATGGTGCGGGTCGAGGATGGGACGGTGTCCCCACTTGAAATTGTAGCCCTCGATGCGTCTCCAGGTCGCCCCGCGGTCGTCGCTGCGGAACGCGGCGCTGTCGAACGTGTTGATTATGACCGTGGCCGGGTTGTCGGGGTCGATCGCCGCGGCGTAGACATGGGCGTTCTCGTTGAACACCCGCACCCAGGTGGCCCCGCCGTCCAGGCTGCGGTACAGCCCGCCGTTACGCTCCACCGAGGGGTAGACCGAGCGGTCGGTCTGGGGCCAGCAGCTCAGGTACATGATCCGGTTGTCAGTGGGGTCAAGGGCCAGGTCGTTGGGACCGCTCACCCCCTCGGGCAGGGGAAGGCTGTGCCAGGAGCGCGCCCCGTCCGTGCTGCGGTAGAGCGCGCCGGGGACCACGTTGCGCTCGGTGCCGTTGCGCACCACCACCAGGTAGAGCGTGCTGTCCGCAGCGCGCACCAGGCGCCAGACGCTGCGGTTGGCGCCCAGGCCCTCCGAGTAAGAGGCCCAGCGCTTGCCGCCGTCCACCGACTTGTACACGCCCTTGCCGAACGCGCACAGGTAGATCGTGCGGCTGTCCTTGGGGCTTTTGGGGTCGATCAGCACATGGGTGTAGGGTGCATCCCCTGGAGCACCGTAATTGGAGGGGTGCCACACCGCGCCTCCGTCCGTGCTGTACATCGGGACACCCCGGGCGTTGGGCCAGTCGTCGTTGAACATTTTCATGCGGGGCAGATCGTGCCAGTTGCTCCAGACACTCCAGATCAGGTTCGGGGTGTCGGGGTCGAAATCCAGCCAGTAGCAGGTGTTGATCACGTCCCGGTCCACGCCGGTGGTCGCATGGACCCAGCTCTTGCCCCCGTCGTGCGACTGGAACAGCCCGATATCGGTGTAGGTGATGAATACGTGCAGGCTGTCGAAGGGATCGAAATGCACGCCGTAGCAGGTGGTGACATCCAGGCCGCGGCTGGACCAGGCGTTGTTGCCCATTTCATTGCTGTAAACAGTCTGCCAGGTCGTGCCGCCGTCGCGCGTGCGGAACGTCCGTCCGCTGGAGCCGTAGCAGGTGTTGGGGTCGCGCGCGCAGACACCCAGGCCCCAGGGCGCTCCTTCATAACCGTGGCCGTACTCACGGGTGAGCCAGGCGTCGGTCATGTTCTTGGTGACATAGCTGCTCCAGTCCTCGCAGAACGACCATTTCCACGAGGCTCCGCTGTCGGTCGTCTTGAAAATCCCGATCCGGTTGGTCGGGAACGAGGTGCAGGACAGGTAGACCACGGCGGGGTTTTCCTGGCAGACTGCCAGGGTGTTGTAGGTAGGGGTCTCGGAGGTATTGGTCAGGCTGCTGTCGATCTGGGTCCAGTTCGCCCCGGCGTCCAGGGAGCGGTACATCCCGCCGGTAAAGCTCTGGCCCGACTTGCGCAGAGTGGTCAGCAGATACAGAGCCGCCGCGCCGTCCGGGGCCTTGCCGCCGTCCGCGTCGATCACCGGCGAATCGGGCAGGCTCACGCTCACCGTGTCGCCCGTGGTTTCATTGGCCCGGATGCAGGTGACATCGGTCACGATCAGCACCTCCTCCGGCTTGTCCCACCAACTGCCGGGAAAGATCGCCAGCACCTGATCCCCGGGGACCCCGGTCAGGGTGTGCCAGCTCGCGCCGCGGTCGTGTGAGTACATCACCTTGGCCGGGCCGTTCCACCACTGGCCCAGGCCGACCAGAAGGTGGCTGCCGTCCGCCGGATCGACCCGCACCTTGTCCAGCTCGGCATCCGGCAGGCCGCTGGTGGTGAGGAAATTCTGCTCGGCGTGGTCGCCCACCATGCGTTCGAGAGTGATATCTGACGGCGCGGGCCAGACCAGGCTCCAGCCCTTGCCCCCGTCCTCGCTGCGCCAGAGGGCGGTGTTGGCCGCGTAGACCACGCCCTGGTTGGAGGGGTCGAATTCGAAATCGATCACCACGGTGCGCAGGTTGAACATCTTCCAGCTCGCCCCGTCGTCGAAAGTCACGTAGGCGCCGGTCATGTCGCAGCGCAGAAGGGCGTGCGCCGGGTCGAACGGATCGACCGTGGGGATGAACATCGCCCCGCCGCCGCCCGGACCGAGCACGGCCCACTTGTCCGACAGGACCGGGGCCACCGGGTGCAAGTCGCCGCGGGCGATTCGCACGGCGAGCACAAGCGCGTCCAGAAGGTCAATCCGGCCGTCACCGTTGAAATCGGCCCGCGAGTCGGCCAGCTCCTGGCGGATGAGGTTCACCAGGGTCACCACGTCGCGGTAGCTCACCGCCCCGTCGCGGTTGAGGTCCTCGACATAGCGTGTCGAGCCGTTTCCTGTCTGGGCCAGTGCCCGGTCCGCCCGGACAAGGAGCGTGAAAACGATCAGAAAAGCCAGCACTCCGGCCGCAGCAGTCAGCCATCTGTTTTTCATTCTGCAGAATCCTTACGCATCCCGGGTTTACAGTTTGGAGGGAACAACATCGGCTGGAAAGCACTTACGGGCAAGGTTAACATCGTGCGGAATAAAATTCAAGCTTTAGTTGCAAATATGGACTAAAAGACAAACCGGTGCATCCGCCGTTCACGTTTCGGCAGCGCACCAGCCGGAAAATGCTGTCAAGTCCGCTCAGTCCACCAGTTTCAGGCCGTAAGTCATGCTCCCGTCCGGCTCCTTCCGCACCCAGGCCAGCTCGGCCTCCCGCACGAAAGCCTCCCCCAGCGAGCCCATCCTGATCCACAACCGCAGGGGCTCACGGGTGCGGAACTGCACCCCCGAGGAGGAAACATCGCAGGAGAGCGCCAGAAGGCGGTTCTGGTCCGGAATCAGCTCCACCACCTCCCGGACCTCCTTGCGCTCACCAACTCTCTGTTCCGCGGATTTTGAAGGCATGTTTTTGTTCCCTTTCCGGATGGATACAACTCAAGTTAAAGGCACGGGCCAGTTAGTTCAGGCCGCGCCGGCCAGCTTGTAGAAAACCGCTTTGTTGTATTCGAAACGGCGATATCGTTCGCTCACCCCGAGCAGGGACTCGGTGGAGCCGATCAGCAGGCAGCCGTCCGGGCTGAGCTGGTCGGCCAGGCGGTCGAACAGGTTGCGCCGGACCTCCAGGCTGAAATAAATCGCCACGTTGCGGCAGAGGATCATGTCGAACCGTCCCAGCGCCGTGAAGGGCAGCATCAGGTTGAGCTGGCGGAACGAGGCCATGGCCCGGATCTCGTCCTTTACCTGCCAGAGCTGCTCCACGGGCTTGAAATACTGCTGGATCTTCTCCTGCGGGAAACCCCGTTCCAGCTCGAACGCCGTGTAGCGGGCGTAGCTGGCCTTGGTCACCGCGGCGTCGGAAATGTCGGTGCCCAGGATGGAGATGCGCCATTTCAAATAATCGGGCAGCATTTCGCGGATCGAGATAGCCAGGCTGTAGGCCTCCTGGCCGGTGGAGCTGGCCGCGCTCCAGATTCTGAGAGTCCAGGGTCCGGCCGGGGAGGCTTTTTTCGCCCGGTCGATCATTTCGGGCAGCAGCTTGAACTTGAACAGGTCGAACGGGCTTCTGTCCCGGAAGAAAGAGGTCTCCTGGGTGGTGATGCTGTCGATGACCCGCTTGATCATTTTGCCCTGAGCATCATTGCGGGCCTTGAAATACAGGTCCTTGAAACTGGCGCAGCCGAATTCCTCGGCCACCGGGCCCAGGCGGCTTTCGACCAGGTACGCCTTGGTCTGGTCCAGAAAGATGCCGGAAATGTCCCGGACCAGCGAGGCGATGAGAGTGAGTTCCTCAGGGCTGACTTTTAGCATGCACCGTTCGTTTCAAGAGTTGGATTTCAACCCAGGGCGGCGAGCCAGGCGATCCTTTCCGGGATTTTATCCAGCGGCAGCACCTCATCCACCACTCCCGCCTTGATCGCTTCCATCGGCATCCCGAACACCACGCAGGACTGTTCATCCTGGGCCACTGTCCTGGCCCCGGACTGCTTCATTTTTTTCAGGCCCAGCACACCGTCAGCGCCCATGCCGGTCATTATCACGCCCAGCGACCGGTCGCCGAACACCTCGGCAACTGAACGGAAAAGGTAATCCACCGAGGGCTTGCAGAAATTCTCGGGCGGATCGTCGGTCATACGCAGCAGGGGTTTGCCGGTCAGGTTGTGACGGACCACCTGCATCTGCTTCCCACCGGGCGCAACATATACAGTACCCGGTTCAATCACCTGCCCCTCCGCGGCTTCGAGCACCCGGATCTGACTCTTGCTGTCCAGCCCTTTGGCGAACGTGGCGGTGAACACGGGCGGCATGTGAATGACCAATACCAACGGCACAGGCAGGTTCTTGGGCAGCATGGGTATGATACGGTTCAGGGCGGTCGGCCCGCCGGTGGATACTCCCAGGGCCACCACATCCAGCTTTTTGACTCCCCTGGCCGGGACGGCGGTGGGAGCCGGCGGAACGGCAGGCGCAACCTTGGCCGGAGACGGAGCCGACGCACGGGTGATAGCCCGCAGCTTCTGCCTCGCGATGAAAAAGGCCAGCTTGGTCTTGAGCTGAAGGCGCATCTCCTCGGTGTTGCGCTGACGGTCGGGACCATCCGGCTTGGAGATGAAATCGAAGGCCCCGTTCTCCAGCGCCTCGATCGTGGTCTGCGCGCCCGAGCTGGTCAGGGCGCTGCACATGATCACCGAGGTCTCGACCGGCAGGCGTTTCAGCTCCTGCAGGACCTCCAGCCCGCTCTTGCCAGGCATCTCCACGTCCAGGGTCACCAGGTCGGGCTTGAACAGGACAATTTTCTGCAGCGCCTCGTCCCCGTCCGAGGCCATGCCGATCACCTCCACCCCCTCGATCCCGGCCAGGATTTCTTTCAGGGTCATGCGGTACAGAATCGAATCATCGACAACGAGCACACGGATCATCGTTTGCACTCCATCCTTTCAACAGCTCCTCCCCGGGTCATGCCAGAATTCCAGGCTGACGGCTAAAGACGGAACCGGTCGACCACTTTCTTGAGCGCTCCACCCATGTGGCTCAGTTCGCCGGAGCTGTAACGCAGCATGTCGCTGGCGTTTTTCAGCTCGTCGCTCGACTGCTTGACATTCAGGATATCGGTGGTGATCGACTGTGAGACCTCGGCGGCCTGGGTCACGTTGCGGGTCATGTCCTGGATGCCGGCCGCCGCCTGTCCGATATTGCTGGCGATGTCGCGGGTGGTGGCCGCCTGCTCCTCGACCGCGGAGGCGATGTTGACCACGATCTCGTTCACGTCGTTGATCACCTTGTGGATCAGCTCGATCTCCTGGACCGTGCTGTCGGCGCTCTTGCGCATGGTCTCGATCTTGTTCCGGATGTCGTCCGTAGCCTCGTTGGTCTGCTTGGCCAGCTCCTTGACCTCGTTGGCCACCACGGCGAAGCCCTTGCCGGCCTCGCCTGCGCGGGCCGCCTCGATCGTGGCGTTCAGGGCCAGGAGCTTGGTCTGCTCGGCAATCTCCACGATCACCTCGGTCACCTTGGTGATCTCGCTGGCGGCGCGGCTCAGTTCATCCACCTTGCCCGAGGCTTTCTCCACGCTGCGCACGGCATTCGAGGTGACCTGACGGCTCTTCTCGGTGTTCTGGGCGATCTCGTTCACCGTGGCGGTCATCTCCTCTGCCGCGGTGGCCACGGTGTTGACATTGGCCGTGGACTGCTCGGCTGAGGTGGAGACCGAGCCCATGTTGGTGCTCATCTCCTCGGCCGCGTTGGCCAGGGTGTTGGAGCGCTCGTTCATGTTGTTGGCACCGTCGGAAAGCTGGCTGGACAGCGACTCCAGGTTGGTCGAGGCGCTATCCAGAGCCGCGGCGTGGCTGGTTACCTCGCTGAACACGGATCGCAGGTTGCGCGCCATGTTGTTGAGCGCCTTTATCAGGTCGCCCACCTCGTCTTTCTGGTCAAGCTGGATGTCCGTGGTCAGGTCGCCCTCCTCGATACGACGGGCCAGCTCGACACCTTTCTTCAGGGGACGGGTCACCGAGGAGACCACCAGCAGCAGCACCGCGCAGAGCAGGGAGACAATCACGAACGCAGTCAGGATTATCTTGTTGCGGGCCTTGGCCACCATGGCCTTGGTCTCGGCCAGCGAGCTGATAATGTGGAACGCGCCGTGGATCTCGCCCTCTTTCCAGCCCTCTTTCACCCCACCCAGCGGGTCCAGCTCGCCCTTTGGGTCGCCGTGGCACATCAGGCATTCCTTGGTCAGGCGGATCGGGCGGAAATAGTGCACGTTTTCCTTGTCCTCGATAGCCAGCTCGGGGACGTTGGAGCTTTTAAGCTCGTTGAGCACCTTGCGCTCCATCTCGTCCGGCTCGTTGGCCGGGTTGCGCGGCTGCTCCTTGGGCACCCTGAACGTGTAGCCCGCCTCCTCGGCGTTCTTGCGCGCGGCGTTGATCGCGGTGATAATGGGCACGGCCTCGATCAGGTTGGCCTTGTCGATCTGATCGAAAGGCTTGATCACCCCCAGGGCCAGTTTGTTGGCCATCTCCTCGCGGGTCGCCTCCAGGGTGAGCACCACGGCCCGGCTCTTTTCCTCCACCGCTTTGACCGACTGCCGGTGGATGTCCCTGATCTGCCAGTAGGCCGAGACCGAGGCCAGCAGGATCAGTCCGAGCATGCTGACCGACAGCACTTTCCATTTGATGCTGAGATTCTTGAAACTGGCCATCTTACCCCTCCGGGAGATGAGTTATCTCTATACCTGACAGATTTTATTCATTCTGTTTGATCCGGCTCCGTCTCCGTCTGCGGCTGCTCCGGCCGGTCAGCGCTCCAACCCGGGGCTTCTGTTGTCCTCTGAGGGCGGCATGGTCTCGAACCGCAGGACCTCGTTGATGTCCAGCACCGCCACCAGGCGGTCGTCCATTTTCAGGATGCCGGTGAAGAAAACTCCCTCCACCGCATCGATGTTCGAGGGCGGAGGCTCGATGTTTCTCTCGTCACCCAGAACCACGTCCGCTACACCGTCCACCAGCAGGCCGATATCCTCGCCGCGGTCCGAGATGACCACCACCCGCATGTGCGGGTCGAGCGGCAACGGCTCCAGGCCCAGACGGTCACGCAGGTCGATCACGGTCAGAATCTGTCCGCGCAGGTTCAGGATTCCGCGGATGCAGCGGCGGGCCCCCGGGACCACGGTGAAACTCAGGTTCTTGTTGATTTCCTTGACCAGACGGGTCTCGACCCCGCAGACAATGTCACCCACAAAGATGACCGCCAGCTCGAGCGGTTTCCCGGCTGCCTTGGATTTGGCGGCTTTCGGCATGACCTTGTCCCTCTGCGAGAAAAAGTTATTCGGTGCGCGGCGACAGCCGCGTTCAGGCCACGTAGCGGTGAATGGCGTCCAGGATCTGCTCCCGGTCCAGCTTGATCATGTACTCGTTGATCCCGGCTTCGAGCCCGCGTTTTTCGGCCGCCTCTCCGGCCAGCGAGGTGACAGCAATGATCGGCAGGCTGTCGAAACGTCCGTCCTTGCGGATTTTCTCTGTCAGGCCCACCCCGTCCAGGTTGGGCATTTCGATATCGGTCAGCACCAGGTGCACTTCCTCAGCGTTCTCATCCAGGGTCTGGAAGCCCAGCAGGCCGTCCGCGGCGTCCAGCACCCGGTAGCCCGATTCCTCCAGGAACGACTTGATGTGGTTGCGGAAGAAATCGGAGTCCTCCACCACCAGGATCGTCTTCTCGCCCTCCTCCACCACCTGCAGCATGTTTCCCTCGGACCATTCCGGCATGGCCTGCCGGACGATCTGGAAAATGTCCACCAGCAAAGTGGTCTCGCCCAGGATGATGGCCGAGCCGAGGATTCCCTCCTGGTGGAAAGTCTGCTGGTCGATCTCCACGTCCACATCCACTATGTCCCTGAGCCTCGAGACCACCAGCCCCACCTCACGTCCCCGGATCTGGAACACGATCACCGGCAGATGCTCCAGTTCCTCGCGCGGGTTGACCCGGGCCACGTCCTCGATGGCGACCACCGGCAGGCTGCCACCGCGGTACTTGAGGCTGCGGCGGTTGCCGATGGTTTCGAGCTGACGGCGGCTCACCCGCTCGATCCGGGTGATCAGGCCCAGCGGCACGGCGTACTGCTCGCCGGGAGCGTTGTTCACTATCAACAGGGTCTGGGCGTTGCGGCGGCTTTCCGATTTCCGGGTCGCGGCTATGGCTTTGCCCGCCGCCTCTTTTACGTTGGACAGGCTCATGATCCGGCTTATCCCGGGGATGTCAAGGATCAGCGAGATGCGGCCGTCACCCTGGATCGTCGCCCCGGCATAGGCGCGGCAGTCTTTGAGATGACGGCCCAGGGGCTTGACCACGATCTCCTCCGAGTCGAGGAAACGGTCCACGATCAGGCCGAATTTCACATCTCCCGCCGCCACCACGGCGATATTGTAAGAACTGAGCGTGCTGTTGCGCCGGTCGCCGTGCAGACGGCGTCGCGGGTGCTCCGCCACCGCCTCGCCGTCCTGAAGACCCCGGCGGTCGGCGATATGCTGACGGCGGTCGGGCAGACGCTCGCCGCTTTCCGAATTCTCAAAGGTGCGTGTGGACAGACCCAGAACATCGGCCAGACGGACCAGGGGCAGAAGCTCGCCGCGAAGGCGGATCACCTCGGCGCTGCCGATAGTCTCGATCCGGCTCTTCACCTCGGCCGGGGAAACCCGCACCAGTTCCTCCAGGTTCACCTGCGGGATCGCACAGCGCTCCCGCTCCACGGCGACTATCAGCGAGGGGATGATGGCCAGGGTCAGCGGCAGCTTCATCCGGATTGTCGTCCCCTTGCCCAGCTCGGTCTGGACATCGATATCCCCGCTCAGCTTGGCCAGGTTGGTCTGGACCACATCCATGCCCACACCGCGCCCGGACACGTCGGTCACCTTGTCCGCCGTACTGAAACCGGGGGCGAAAATCAGGCGCACCAGCTCCTCGCGGCTCATCTTGTCCAGCCTGGACTTTTCGACCAGGCCGATTTCGAGGGCCTTTTTCTTGATTTTCTCGTGATCGATCCCCCGCCCGTCGTCCTGCACCAGGATATTCACCTGACCGGCCTCGTGGGAGGCGGAAAGCTTGAGCGTGCCCACCGGGTTCTTGCCGGCTTTCTGCCTCTGCTCCGGGGTTTCGAGACCGTGGTCGGCGCTGTTGCGCACGAGGTGGGTCAGCGGGTCGGTGATCGCCTCGATGATGGTCTTGTCCAGGTCGACTTCCTCACCCTCGAGCACCAGGTTGATTTCCTTGCCCAGGCTGCGGCTCATGTCGCGGATGACCCGGTGGAACTTGGTGAACACGGTCCCGATCGGCTGCATGCGCGTGGTCATGATCGCTTCCTGCATGTCCGACGTGATGAGGTTCAGCCTCTGGGTGGCATCCTCAATGGAGTTCAGGTCGTGGTCATTCACGTTCTGGACGAGCTGGTTGCGGGTCAGCACCAGTTCGCCGGCCAACCGCATCAGGGAGTCGAGCAGGTTCACGTTCACCCGCAGGAAATTCTCGCCCGGCTTGACCCGGCTTTCCGCGGCAGGGGCGGAGGGTGCGGCCGCCGTGGAGACGGGCGCCGGTGCACCAGCCGGGGTTTCCTTTTGCGGAGGCAGGGCCTGGGCTGGCGCCTCAGCCTCCGGCGCGGCCGTCGGAGGCGGTGCCTTCGGAGACTCGGGCGGCGCAGCGGGCTCGGCCGCGGCCTGCGGCTCCCCGGCGGCTTCGTCCTGGAAAGAGCTTTCCTTGAAATCCTCTTTCGGGATGGCATTGAGTTGGAACTTGTCATCGTAAAGGAATATTTTTCCGGCCTCGAGGCCGGTCAGCTCGTCCATGAAAAAAGGTTCCAGCACGGTGGCGTACAGTGCGTACAGCACTTTCCTCCCGTCCTGGCCCGCCCGCTCGATCCTGCCCAGCAGGGTGCCGGCGCTCTCGATACCCAGCGCCTCATCCCCGGCCGACTTGCCGCGCGCGGCCAGATCGAGCTCCACGTCATAGCACAGAAGGTAGATTGTCTTGCCCCCACGCTGGGCGCTCTGCAGTTCCGGCGTGGTAAGACGGAACAGCTCCTCGCCCGCCGGGCCGCGGAAAAGAAGGCCATTTTTCTCCGGCGACGGTACCGGTTCCCTGGAAAGCGCCCGCTGGAGCCGCTCCAACATCGTGGCGGTCTCCACCTCGTTGCTCGTCAGGGCAGAATCGACCATCTGTGATAACTGGTCGAACGCCTCGAGCATCACGTTCATCACCTCGGACTCGGGAACGAGTTCTTTCTTGCGGATGAGGTTCAGGATATTCTCCAGGGCGTGCGCCAGCTCCTTGATCTGGACCAGGCCCAGGAAACCGGCCCCGCCCTTGATCGAGTGCACGGCCCGGAACACCTTGTTCACCAGGTCGAGGTCAATATCCGCCCCGTCCGCCTCGATCTGCAGCAGATCGTTCTCGATCCCGCCCAGGTGGTCCTGTGATTCCTCGATAAAGAGACGCAATGTCTCATCATCTTCGATCGGAGCCATCCAACCTCCGCCGCTTGGATTAGTGCATGTGTCTGTTGCCGGATACAGATTAACCGGGGAAGGTAAACCCTTGCACGGACTGGAGCCGGGCAAGGGATAACGGGCGCGTTCGGTAGACTGACAGCGCGTCCGGCCAAGCGTTTTCCCTCAAAACAACGTATAAATCCCTTCGTTTAACAGTTTACAATATACGATAACAGCAATGCAAGACCGCCTGCCATTTTACCTGAATTTTTTTGCAAAACCGCTCCAGGAAAGGCCTCATTGAGATTTCTTCCCCTTTACATTGAAATCAAATTCTAAAAATTGCAAATTTAAGCTGGAAATTTCTTTCGGCAGTCGAATTGTATCTTGATTGTCATGGCTTTCATGTTTTTCCGGATGCATTTTCTCTCCAAAGCTGTACTTCAGAATTGTATAACCTATTGGAAAAGGGAAACCCCATGCCGCTTATCGATTGGGACGACAGTTACAGTGTGAGCGTGGCCGAGCTGGACAACCAGCACAAGCAGCTCGTGGCTATGATAAACCAGTTGCACCAGGCCATGCTGACCGGCCAGAACAAGCAGGTCCTAAGCCCCATCCTGGCCGGGTTGACCTCGTACGCGAACACGCATTTCGCGACCGAGGAAAATTATTTCGACAAGTTCGGCTACCTCGGCACAGCCACGCACAAGTTCGAACACCAGAACTTCGTCAAGAAAATCAAGGACTTCCAGCAGCAGTTCGAGGCCGGCAAGACCATGCTCTCGCTGGAGGTGATGGAGTTCCTCAAAAGCTGGCTACTCAACCACATCAAGGTGCAGGACAAGAAATATTCAAAATTCTTTAACGATAACGGGCTGAAATAGATTCATCCGGAGCTGTAAATCGCTCTGGAATCCTGCGGGGGCACGTTGCAGCGTGCCCCATTGTATTTGTGCTCATTTCCAGGCAGGATTGTAGCGTAGGAGGTGTTCGGGAGGTCTGGCCTCGGAAGCGCGGTTAGTAACGGTTCTGCGCACCGGGCCCCGTGACGAGGCCTTGCGCGGTGAAGAGCCTGCACGCTGTGAGCGCTCAGGTCTCAACCTTGCGGCGGGCGGTCGGGCGTCCGATTGTGTGCAGGATGTCTCCACCCACCAGCTCGGCCAGGTGGGCCAGCACGCGGGGAAGGGCCAGGCCGCCGGGGGTGGCCAGGTAGCGAGGCTCCCAGACCGGATGGAACTTCTCTTTATACGCGCGCAGGCCCTGGAAATTGTAGAAATGCTGCCCGTGGTGGAACAACAGCGCCCCCACCTGGTTCCAGAGCGGGGCCAGGGTGCGGTCCTCCAGCCCGGACAGCGGGGCCATCCCGATATTGAAGCGCCCGAACCCCTGCTCCCGTCCCCAGAGCATCAGCCGCACGAACAGGTACTCCATCGAACCCTCGGGGGCCTCCGGCGTATATCGCATCAGGTCCACCGAAAGCTCCTCTTTCCGGTCCGTATACAGGAGGTTGGCGAAAGCCACGATCCGTCCCTCGCGCCGGACCAGCGCCACCGGACGCAGGCTCAGGTACTGCGGGTCAAAAAAGCCGAGGGAGAATTTTTTCTCGCCCGTGTGTTTCAGGCTCAGCCAACGGTCCGACACGTCCCGAAGTTCGGGAAGGACCTGCGGCACCTGCCCGGCCGGCAGAATCTCGAACTGCCCGCCCTCGCGTTCCACGGAGTTGAGGTAGCGACGGAAACTCTTGTGCCGGGCGCCGTCCAGCGAAAAATCCTCCAGCGGCACCAGGCCCTCCTCGCCCAGCTTGACCAGGCTCAGCCCGAGGTCGAGGTACAGGGGAATGTTGGCGGGCCGCACCTCGTAGAACACCGCCCAGCCGCCATGCAGGTGTGACATCTCGCGGAAATTCCAGACCAGCTCGCGCGCCTCATCCGGAGGCCCGACCGGATCACCCAGCGCCACCCAGCTCCTTTTGGACACCCCGTACATCAGGAACGAACGGCGGCTCTCGCTGAAAAGAAGGGATTTGTCCCTCAGCAGGGCCAGGCAGGCGCGCGTGTCGCCGCTGCCAGCCACGATGCCGCCGGCCTGCTCCAGTTCCTCTGTACCCGGAAGGCCGGGACTGACCGGCGCCGGCTGAAGAAGGCGGGCCAGGCCGAAAAGCCCCGTGAGCACCGCCGCACCCAGGGCGGCCCGCATCGAGCGCGAGGCGTCCCCGTACAGGGCCCAGTGCCACCACAGGTCGTGGGAATACTCCACGTGCTTGTACGAGAACATGCCGATCCAGACCACGCAGGCCAGGGTGACACAGACCAGCACGATCCAGCCCGGAGTGAAACGCTCGCTGACCAGCGAGGCCTTGCGGAAAAACTGTCCGCGGCTGCTCCAGAGCAGCAGGCAGAACAGCAGCAGGAGCGTGGCCTCCTCGTAGTCGAGGCCCTTGAGCAGCGACCAGAGCGCTCCGAGCAACAGAAGGGCGAGGCTCACATTGTAGGCTGTCCCCAGCCGCCGCTGGATGCCGCGGGCCAGGATGAGCAGGGCCGCCCCGGCCAGGCTGGACAGGAAATGAGAGACCTCGATCACGGTCAGCGGGAGGTAGCGGGTCAGGTAGATAAGACGGCCGTGGATCGTGGGGGTGGCCCCGGAAAACAGCAGCACCACCCCTCCCAGAAAAGTGGTGGCCGCCAGGAAATGCGGCAGCAGGAAACCCACCACCTCGCCAGCCCGTCGCGCCACCCGCCCCACCGCGTGACGGCGGCTGTAAAGCTCGATCCCGGTGATCGAGACTGCGGCCGCGATCAGGGGCAGCAGGTAGTAGATCGCCCGGAAAGCCAGCAGCCCGCCCACCACGGCGCTGTTCTTGGCCTCCGCGGGCAGCAGCAGAAGGACCGTGGTCTCGAATACGCCCAGCCCGCCCGGGACCGAGCTGATCAGCCCGGCGATCAGGGCCAGGTTGAACGTGGCCAGGAATTGAGGGTAGGAGATGTGGAAATCGGGCGGCAGGAGGACGAAAAGCACCAGCGAGGTCAGCACTATGTCTGTCGCGCCGACCAGCAGTTGAAGCGCCGCCACGGGCATTGAGGGCAGGCTGAACTCCAGCCGCTTGAACCGGACCGGGTCACGCTGAGTGCGGCACAGGACCAGATAGGCTGCGGGCAGAGTCAGCAGAAAGGCGCCCAGGGGACGCAGCCAGCCGGTATGCCCGTGCAGGAGCCCATCCACCGGCGGAGGACTTAACAGGAATGTCGTACCGCTGAGCAGCGTGTAGCCGGCCCAGAAAGTCAGCGAGCAGAACGCCACGATCCGCGAGATGTTCCCGGACGACACTCCGAAAGCCGAGTAGAAATGGTAGCGGACCGCCGCCCCGCTGAACAGGGAAAAACCCAGGTTGTTGCTGATCGAGTAGGCGAAAAACGAGGCCGGGCCGATCTCACGGTAGCTCAGACGCTGCCCGATATAGCGGAAAGCCAGGCTGTCGTAGCCGGTAAGAAGGAGGTAGTTCAGCAGGGTAAGGCCCAGAGCAAGCGCGATGCGCGCGTTCGGAATGGCGTGCGCCGCCCGGGCGATCTGATGGTAATGGTAATGCTGGAGTTCGCGGAACAGCAGCCAGAGCGCCACGCTGAAAAGAGCGAGCGCAATCAGTCCGGACATCTTTTTCATCAACCGTCTCCCCACCCACAGATAACCGGACCACCCCGGCCCGATCGAAAGATAATTATCATTCCGTAAAGATAATCCATCCCCAGCCCTCAGATCAACAATAGTCACGCTCCACGCGAAAAACCGAAACCCGCCCCGGGGACCGGAGCGGGTTATATGGTCAGGCCTGATTGAAGTCTCCGCGGGTCGCGCCGGGAAGCTCTCTTTTAATAGCCTGATATTAAGAGCAGAATACTTATATCATCTTTTGCAAGGCCGGCTTCAGAGCAAAAGTTCTTTCCTGACAGACAGATAATTGCCGCATAGCCTTACTTGTCCTTCACCAGAACGATCTCTCCTTTACCGGAACTGGCGTTGGCTTCCTTGATTTTCCGAAGCTCCAAATAGCTTTCCGGATCGAACTGCCTTGAATCGACTGTGAATCTCTTGCTGAACTCTATCTGCGGCCTATTACCCTCGCTGGATATGCCGGCCTTGTACTGCACTTTCAGATCAAGGTTGCTCGTGGTCAGCGCAATATCTTCCGGCATGGATTTAACTGTCCAGCCTGAGGGCAGGAGGAGAGTTTCATTTTGGTCTGCACCGGCTGTTGTGGTAATAATAAAAGGATGTCTCCGCTCGGGCAGCCTGGTTTTAGCGATAATATCCACCAGAACACGCTCAAAACAGTCCGCGGAAAGCGACGCCTTGACCACCAGAGAATCTCCCGTGGCTGTTGCGTAGCCAGGTACTTCGTAGCTGAAACGGATGCAGAACGGGGTATCGAGGTCCTCCGGGTCTGAGGTGGATAAATCAGTAAGTTTTGCCCCCTGACACAACTGGTTTGCAATCTCGTTCCAGCGGGTGTTGAATTTCTCCGCATCGACTCCCTTGCGCCATCTGCGAAGGTCTTCGTCGTAAAAACCAAGGCCGGTTATGCTTACGGTACTTGTCAGGCGGCCATCGTCATCTATCCGGCTTTCCGCCTTTATCGTGCCCATGTTCTCTCTGGCCGGGATCTGGGGAATTCTTGTCAGATCTTCACCCTTGGGGGTGTAGACAAGCAAAGCCGCACCTGAGGCGTAACCTGGCAGAGGGTTCCCGCTGAACAGGAAAAATGAGGGGTCGTACAAGCGATAGCCGACTTTGCGATCAGGCACGGCGACAATCATGTGCTGAAAAATATCATGGGGCACTTCATCATCGATGACCCTGCCGTAGCCGGTCGCCGCCGGGTAGCTTTCTATTCCTGCAGTCTCGAGCATGGAGCACATCAGCACCGCGACATCGCGGCAGACACCGAAGCCATCCGCAATGGTCCGGGTAGCCGGCTTGCCGGCAGTCTGGCTCAGGGTTGTCGCACTCATATATTTAATATTTTTACGCAGGAATTTCTGAATGTGAGTGATTTTCTCCTCATCGGTCAGCAGTCCCCTGGTGATTTGCGCAACCACGGTCCGGAGGCTGTCATTCTGGTCAATGGAAGGTCTATTTGAACGGTACCCGCTGCGGCTCATCTCGAGCCATGAGTTCATGGTTGAGGCTATTAAGCGGGCAGCGAAATGCTCACGTGTGTTCCAGCCGGGTTCGGAAACAAAAGGCGGTATGTCACTTGCTTCCCAGACATACCTCGTACGGCCATTCGTATTCGTGGAGCTGAATTTTATATCGAGATTCTCAGAGCACTTGAGCAAATGATTCAAAGGCTTCTTCTCAGGGCCGTCGATCTCGATCTGCATGTGGATGACCGGCTCATCTTCCTGAATATATTTGCCTTCTTTAAGGTCAAAACCTGGGAATCGCGGCCTGTCACATCTTTCTTCTATGACATAATCAACAGCATCGCCCACCTGAATGTCTTTAAAATTGATTGTGATAAGCCGCATCGTGCTGTCATTGACATTCATCTGGCTGTACATCGGGTTGATCCCGTCGACTATTTCTTCCTCCGGCACGTCGATCACAGTGCCATCCGGCTTGATTACCCGGGCAGAACGCACCATTGCCTTGCTGCAATCGCTGTAGTATTCACAGACAGGCAGCGCCCCGAAATAACCTATCGCCGGCTCTGTAAGCATTTTAATCAGAAAGCAATTCCGGTCGAGATAGGTGCCGTCTACCTCGTACCTGATCTCGCGGCGTTTTTCCACAAAAATGATGTTGGCTCTGGGGTATTTTTCAATACTTCCGGCCTGGGACAGTTTTTGCATGACCTCCGGGTCAGCGGTAGCAGCTCCCACCGGCAGCACTAATGCGCATATAAATAAGATAGCGGCAACTGAAAAAAGAGTTGGATTGTTGATGCTTCTCACCTTGTACTCCCGGGCTGGTGTCACATGTTTGAGTTAACTTAAAGGGGAAAATAGTTCGAT
This sequence comes from uncultured Gemmatimonadales bacterium, assembly GCA_964386505.1. Taxonomy (GTDB): domain Bacteria; phylum Gemmatimonadota; class Glassbacteria; order GWA2-58-10; family GWA2-58-10; genus JAJFUG01. The sequence goes on along the minus strand of CAYLSM010000029.1, from coordinate 7,093 downwards.
TAAACCGGCTTTATGTGCCTAACTTACCGTTTGACTACCTCATTAAAAAAAAAGTTGCATATCTCTCTGCAGAGCAGATTATCTGCCGTTGATTTTTCATAATCATATGAATTTTAAGGCAGTTAGACCGGCTGCGGGCCACCCGCTTCCGGGCTAAAACAGTCAAGGCCGATTGGTGTACAGCGATAAGCGGGCAGGGGGGGCGTTCTGCATCAGGCTGTAAAGGCTGGTTATTATTCTTGTTTCAACGGGGCGCATTGGAGGAGTCGAGGTTCACCAGTCTGCCCAGGCGACTGGAGCCGTCCGGCGCCGCCGAGTGTTACCGGGCCGGCCCGGTGACCGGCTCAGTTTTTCTCTGGACAATCCCGCCGCAGACAGTAGTTTAGAGCGCAGTCCACCCTGGCCGGGCCCGCCCCCGCGCGGGCCACGGCTCTTGTCATTTCCAAACACACCGTAAAATGCCGTTTCGGGAGGGAAAATGAGTCTGCGCCGCCGTGGCTGGCTGCCCCTGTTGACAGTTCTCACCTGCCTGGCCCTGGCAGGCGGGGCCCGGGCCGCCACCGCCTACGACTTGACCCGGGACAAGGTCCAGTACGTGGCCATCACCTCGCACCTGGACACCCAGTGGCTCTGGACCGTCCAGAACACCATCGACTCCTACCTGCCGCTGACCGCGTTCCGCAATTTCTACCTGTTCGACAAGTACCCCGACTATGTCTTCAATTTCGAGGCCGCCTACCACTACATGCTGTTCAAGCAGTATTACCCCGGACATTTCGCGGACATCAAGCGCTACATGGACAAGGGCAACTGGCGCCTGGCAGGCGGCATGCTGGTGGCCTGCGACGTGAACGTGCCCTCGCCGGAGGCGCTGGTGCGCCAGTACCTGTACGGCAACGGCTTTTTCCAGCAGGAGTTCGGCCGCCGGGCGGATGACGTGTTCCTGCCCGACTGTTTCGGTTTCGGCATGGCCCTGCCCACGGTTAGCGTCCACTGCGGAATGATCGGCTTCTCGACCCAGAAAATCTACTGCCCCTGGCTGGCGCAGCCATCGGGGGCCTATCCCAAGCCCTTCGACATCGGGCTGTGGGAGGGGGTGGACGGTTCCTCGCTCATCGCCGCGATCAATCCCGGCGCATATACCAGCTCTTGGGACATCCGCCCCGAGCAGATCGACACTCTGGCCTTGACCAGCGGCATCCACGCGGCCTTCGACTACATGGGGGTGGGCGATCGCGGCGGGGGCTGCTGCTGCGGCCAGAACGACGAGTGCACCGAGGAGGAAGTTATCAAGCTGTTCGACCGGATCGCGCGCAACGACAAGGAGGAGATTAAGGTAGTCCTGGCCCCCTCCGACCAGCTTTTCAAGGACATCCTGGCCCAGGGCCTCCGGGACAAGCTGGTCCGCTACCGGGGCGAGTTACTGGCCCGTGTCCACGGCACCGGCACCTACACCTCGCGGACACAGATGAAGCGGTTGAACCGCCTGAACGAGCAGCTCGGGTTCTCCAGCGAGTGCGCCTCGGTGCTGGCCGAACAGCTCGCAGGCAGCCCCTATCCCGCCGATTCGCTCAAAGGGGCCTGGATCCGGTTCCTCTGGCACCAGTTCCACGATGACCTTCCCGGCACCAGCATCGACGAGGTCTACACCGATTACTCGCTGCCGGAGGAGAGGGCCGCGGGCGAGCAGTTCGAGGGCCTCCGGCGGGCGAGCCTCACCGCGCTGGCCGGGCAGATGGAAACGCGCGGCCAGGGTGCGGCCCTGCTGGTGTTCAACCCGCTGAACCAGGAGAGGTTGGAAACCGCGCTGGCCACGGTGCAGTACCCGTCAGGAGCCGCGCCGCAGTTCGTGCGGGTGTACGGCCCGGACGGCAAGGAGGTGCTCTCGCAGGTGCTGGAGCGCTCCGGCACGGGCCTCAGCCTGGCGTTCCAGGCCCGGGTGCCGGCCTGCGGGGCGGCGGTCTACGACGTGCGCGCCTCGGATGCCGCCTGCAGCCTGCCCTCGCCGCTCAAGGCCAGCCAGAGCGGCCTGGCCAACGCCGCGCTGGAGCTGAGCCTCGACTCCAACGGCGACATCGCCTCGCTGCGCGACCGCCGCACCGGAAAGGAAACCCTCTCCGGCCCCCTGCAGCTTCAGCTCCTGCCCGACACCCCGGACGACTGGCCGCGCTGGGAGGTGAGCTACAAGGATGTCATGTCCGCGCCGCAGCCGGTGGCCGGGCCGGCCAAAGTGAGCCTGGTCGAGAGCGGGCCGCTCAGGGCCACGCTGCGGGTGGAGCGCAAAGCCGGCGGCTCCACTTTCATCCAGGACATCCGCCTGAGCGCGGGCAGCCCGCGGGTCGAGGTGGAAAACCGCATCGACTGGCAGCAGCGCGCAACCATGCTCAAGGCCGCGTTCCCGCTGGCCGCGGCCAACTCCAAGGCGGCCTACGACCTGGGCCTGGGCGCCATCGAGCGGGGAAGCAACATCCCCAACCTGTACGAGGTTCCCGGGCAGATGTGGGCCGAGCTGACCGACAGCTCGGGCCAGTGCGGCGTGGCCGTGCTCAATGACTGCAAGTACGGCTGGGACAAGCCGGATGACCACACCCTGCGGCTGACCCTGATCCACACCCCGGGGACCAGTCCCGGCATCTCCAAGGAGATCGCCTCGCCGGACATGGACCTGGGCGAAAACCGGGTCACATTCGCGGTCTACCCGCACGCGGGCGACTGGCGAGCCGCCGGGGTGGTCTGGCAGGCAGCCGAGCTGAACCAGCCGCTGCTGGCGACCCGGGTGGAGTCGCACCCCGGCCGCCTTGGCCGTCAGCTCTCCCTGCTGCGGATCGACAACCGCCAGGTGGCCCTGATGGCGCTGAAGAAAATGGAGAATGGCGAGGGTTACACCCTGCGGGTGCGCGAGCTGGCCGGAGCGAAACAGCCCAAGGTCGCCTGCACGTTCCGGGACAAGCTGACCCAGGCCGCCGAGCTGAACGGGATCGAGGAGCCCAAGGCCGAGGCCGCTTTCAGCGGCAACAGGCTGACTTTCGACCTGGAGCCATACCAACTCAAGACATTCGCGGTCAAGCTGGCCCCGTCCGCGAACCGCTGAGTAAGGGCGGTTTTGATTCCACCCGGCAGTCAAAAAACAGCAAGGCCGCAGGTACCATTGAATCGGACCCCTGCGGCCTTTTCATTTTCGGACTCCCCCCTGGACCCTCAGAACGGGTCGTGCACCTCCAGCAGCAGCTCCCAGATCGCGCGGGCACGCTGGTACATCAGGGCGCGGTAGTGTGTGGGGTCATCGATACGCCAGGCCTCGGGCGTGGAGAACCAGTAGGCGGCTTTCGAATCCAGCCAGCTGCGGTAGTAAGTGCCCCAGCCGGCCAGGAGAGCATCCGCCATGAGCGGGCCCTCGCCGCGCTCACGGCCCCAGTGGTACATGTTGGCCGCGGCGTTGTAGGACACCCCGGTCCAGACCTCGAAATGATGGCTGTATTCGCTGGCCCCCACTCCGGGCGAGGAATCGGGGTTCAGGGCGTTGGCCACCCCGGCGTCGCCCACGCCATCCCCGTTGACATCCGGCAGGGGAAGCACGTTGCGCCGGAAAAGCTGGTAGTAGTGCGAGGTCAACCGCTGCGGGTCGAGCACCGGGGCCAGGCCGGTCACGTCCGCGTAGCGCTGGCCCAGCATGGCGTCCGCCATCAGGATCGGGCTTTTCTCGTTGTACATGTAGTAGCCCAGCTCCGGGTTCCAGAAATCGCGCTCCACCTTGGCGCGCACCTTGTCCAGCTCCGCGTTCACCCGGGACAGCATGGCGCTGTCGTGAATGTGGTCCGACAGGGCCTGCATCGCCTCCAGCGCGCCGATCCAGAACACGGCGTTGAACAGACGATTATCCAGATACTCCGAGCTTTTCATCTCGGTGACGCCGTCGTGGTCCAGGTCGGTGCTGAGTTGGTAGTCGAACGTGCGGCACAGGGCCGGCCAGGCATCTTTCAGGAACGCCTCGTCATGGGTCCTCCACCAGTAGGCGTGCGCCTGCTGCATGAACTTGGGCGAGAACTCCGACCAGGGGGTGGTCTTGCGCCCGGCGATCCCGTGGCCGTCCGCATTGTAGTATACGCCGTAGAAATCGTAATCCTGCAGGGCGTCATCCGTGGGCCCGCCGGCATCGTGCGGCACGCTTCCGTCCGGGCTGTCCATCACGAAATCGGCGTAAAGAAGCAGGATATCCCGCTCCATCTGCGGCCAGAGTTCGCGGGTGACCCGCGCCACGTGGTGACGCACGTCGAAAGTCTCGGCGAACTGGTACTCCTGGCATTCCATCACGAACGAAAGGTGCTGCCCCGGCCGGGCGCCGAATTTCTTGGACCTGCTGACACAGCCGTTCTCCCAGAACGAGCTGCCGAACGTGCTGTAGTATAGCTCGTTGAGCGCGCCCTGCTTGAGCCAGTCAGGGATTGCCGGGCTGTCGATGATCGGCCGGGTCCAGCGGTCCACCTCAACCAGCCACTGGCCGTAGCTTTCCAGGGCCTCGCGGGCGATTTCAGCGGCCTGGTCCGGCTCGGACTGCGGGAAATACTCGGTGAAACGCCGCAGCCAGGTCGTGCCTTTGCCGAAAGTCACCATTGGGAAATACCAGCTCAGCACGAAAGGTATCTCTTTGGTTTCGCCGGGCTGAAGTTCCACCTGCACGGCCAGGGCGCCGGAGGGCAGGTCCTTCTTGCGCGAGAGGTCTTTGCCCGCGAGCGCGCCGTCCGCGGCGAAATCCTCCCAGATGTCCCGGCCCGTCCCGGCGCCGTCCCAGTTCGCCACAACGCTGGCGCCCTCTCCGGCGGCGATACACCACTGGCTGTTCTGGGTCTCGGCCGGGTTGTCCTTGTGCGCGGCCGTCATCAGCACGGCGTTGAACCCGGCCCCGTGCAGGACGCGGTTGACCAGCCCCAGCCGCACGGCCTCTTTTTCTATCCCCAGAGTTTTCCCGCCGCGAAGGTTCTGCGGGCCGTTATACGGGGCGTTGGGGAAAGTGAACATCACGGACACTTTCACCGGTACGGGCTGCGGGTTGGTGATCCGGAACAGGAACACGCCCACGGGCAGGGAGGTCTCGCGGTAGTTGTCCTTTATTATGGGGCTGAAAAAGGTGAGCCGGATATCGGTCTTGAAATTCTTGTACACGCACCAGCCCTTTGGGAACAGGGCGTAGTAGTCGGCGCGGCCCTGCTCCAGCGCGCTCCAGGCCGGGAGAACGCCCCCTGCTGCCAGGGTGCGCACAACGGCCGGCTCACCGGCCACCTCCTCGCGCACGTGGAACGCGGCCTGGGTGAGGAACCGCTCCTCGTAGCGCGCCGGTTTCATCGACCAGGGGCCGAACGTGCCGCAGAGGTTATACATGAAATTGCCCGCCCCGATCCCGCCCAGGGGGATGCCCTTGCGGCTGCGGGTGGCCGTGGAGAGGATATCCACGTAGCCGGTGTCCGGGCTGCCTGCATCTCCCAGGGGACGGCGCCAGGCGCAGGCCGGGATCGCCACTCCGGAATCCTCAGCCAGCAGTGCGCCGGCCAGGGCGCAGAAGAAAGCTCCCACCAGCCACAGAGCCAGGATTGTCTCTCGCATCGTGCCGTCCCTTTCTTGAAGAGGTTACGCCTGAATGAAATTCGTAAAGCCTGACAGTGCCTAATGCACCGACTCCACCAGGGCCCGGACATTCGCCGCGGGCGTGTCCGCCGGGATCGCGCAGCCGGCGTTGAGGATGAAACGCGGCGTGTCGGAGAATATCTCGATCAGCTTTTGCGCCTCGCGACGGACCTCCGACGGCGTGCCCAGGGCCAGAACCCCACTCGGATCGATGTTGCCGATAAAGGTCACCCGGTCCTTGAGGCAGTCGTGGGCGCGCCGGGAATCAGTCTTATAGTCCAGTTCCAGGGCGTCGCAGCCCGAACGCGGCATCAGGTCCAATATCGGCCCGGTGTCGCCGCAGATATGCAGGCACCAGGGAAGGCCGAGCGCATGGGCGGTGTCGGCAGCCTCTTTTTCATAGGGCAGGGCGTAGCGGGCGTACATCCGGGGCGAGATCAAATCCGCCCCGGCCGGGCTGTCGCCGTTGGAGAGCATGTCCGCGCCCGTGGCGGCCATCAGGCGAAGAAAACCGCAGGTGAGGCCGCTGCACCAGCGCAGAAGGTGGTCCAGGGCGTTGTCATCCCCGCCCAGAAGGTCGACCAGCCAGCTTTGCATGCCGCGCACCATCGAGGCCAGGGAAAAAGCCGCCTGGTCGCAGTTGCCGCGGATATAAATCTCACCGCGGAAATGTTCTTTCAGCCGGGCCACCGCCTCCAGCCAGACCTGCACCGGGCGGTACGCCGCCAGGTCCACCGGGTCCAGGGCATAAGCCTCCTCCAGAGTGGCCAGCCGTCCCGCGTGCGTGCGTCCTGGCAGGTCCTCCGGGAAATCAACCGGCACCCCGGCCGCGCCGGCCAGGGTCACCGTGTCCAGGTCCACCAGGATACCGTCATATCCGTAGGTCTCCACCGCCCGGATGAAGGCCCCGGCCAGGGCCGACGGGTCGCGGCGGAACTGCGCCTGGCTGAGGCCAGCCTCGCGGGCCGCGTGCAGGAAATTGTGCAGCATCACCGGGGGACGGTCATGAGTCCGGCCCTCCAGGGCGGCTTTCGTGCGCTCGTATCCGTTCATTCCCTCATCCGCGGAAACAGAGGTAGATAGTTGCGATCAGCCCCAGCAGCACCCCTGTCAACGCCAGCGGGCCGTCCAGGCGGAAAGCGCGCCGCCCGGACCCGCCATCCGCAGCGGCCCGCCCGGCCAGGCAGACTTTCTCCAGGCGCTCCGGGCCGGGGGCCGGTGCGGTCAGGCTCACTGCCGCCAGCACCAGCGAGCAGACCGCGAACAGCGCGATGGCGAAGTGCAGGAAATTGAGATCGGCGAAGCGGAACAGGAACCCGCTCAGACTCGACTTGTTGATCTCCAGCACCAGACGGGCCAGGCCCAGGACAAAGCCGCTCAGCAGGGAGGCCATGGCCCCGCGGGCGTTGACCCGCCGCCAGAGCAGCCCGAACAGGAACACCGCCGCAATCGGAGGCGAGATATAGGCCTGCAC
>CAYLSM010000028.1:0-31888 GCA_964386505.1 uncultured Gemmatimonadales bacterium | reverse complement strand
CGGCGCGAGTTCCAGCTTGCCTACTGTCGTGTCCAGGGGGATCGAGTCGGGCTTTTCGAAGCTTTTCGACAGCTCGCGGGCGAACTCCCAGTCCGCGGAGTCGAAACGCGGCGGGCCCACCAGCTCCAGGTTGTTCTGCAGCAGCTGGGCCAGCGGATCGTTCAGCAGCACCTCGTAGCAGGAGGAGAGCAGGTTCTCCTCCATCCGGGTCTGGGTCATCTGGGCCGCGGCCGCGGCGATCTGGCGTACCCATTCCAGGATCGGGCGCTGGTCCTCGGTCTTGGGCGCGCGCACGAAATACCAGACCTCGGCCACATCCGGCACCACGTTGGGCGCTCCGCCGCCGTTCGTGATCACATAATGCACGCGCGCCTTGTCGATCACGTGCTCGCGCATGAAATTCACCCCCGTGTCCATCAGCTCCACCGCGTCCAGGGCGCTGCGCCCGTGGTGCGGGTCGCCCGCACCGTGGGCCGTGCGGCCGAAGAACTTGAACTTGATCGAGGTCATGGCCAGCGAACTGGAATAGTTGACCTCGTTCTCCGTGCCCGGGTGCCAGGCCAGCATGACCTGCGAGGCGTTGAATATCCCGGCGCGGGCCATGTAAATCTTGCCCACCAGGGTTTCCTCGGCCGGGCAGCCGTAGACCCGCAGCGTGCCGTGGATGTTCCGCTCCAGCATCGTGTTTTTCACGCCCACCGCGGCGAACGCGGTGGCTGTGCCCAGAAGGTTATGGCCGCAGCCGTGTCCCGGGCCGCCGTTCACCAGTGGCTCGCGCACCGGGCAGAAAGCTTTCTGGCTCAGCCCCGGCAGTGCGTCGAACTCGGCCAGGTAGCCGACCGAGGGCCCCGCGCCGTTCTCGAACGTGGCGACCCAGGCGGTGGGCACATCGGCCACGCCGTACTCCAGCTTGAACCCGTTATGTTCCAGGTAGTCGGCCAGGCGGCGGCTGGAAAAAGTCTCGTGCTCGCCCAGCTCGGGGTGCGCCCAGATATCGTGGGCGCAGGCCAGGGCCGAGTCGCTGGCTGAATTCATCCAGTCCCAGAGCGCGGTTTTCTGCTTGGGGATTTTCTTGCCTGCGGCCTGGAGCGGCATGGCCACGGCCACGAGCAGAAGGAACAGGAGCGTCTTTTTCATGCGGTCTCCCTGACAGGGCTGGGGTTGTGTGGCGGGATAAAGGTTTGCCGTAAAAGTAGGAACACGGCTGCGCGCTTGTCAAGCCGCGTGCGGCGGTCAGGCTAAAGGGGTGCTTGACTGGGACCCCACCCGGGGGTAACTTAGCCCCGGGAGTGTAACGCAACCCGAGAGGCACTGGGTAATTCGGAGCGAGGAGAAGAAAATGTTCAACCGGATAGTGACACACGACGATTTCGACGGGGTGGCGAGCGCCGCCCTGACCGGATATTTCATGCAGATCGGGCGGGTGGCGTTCGCCGGCCCGGGCGACATCCAGAATGCGCGGGTCAGCACCGGCCTGTCCGACATAGTCTGCGACCTGCCCTACCCGCTGCAGTGCGGCCTCTGGTTTGACCATCACGAGGCCAACCTGGAGGAGGTGCGCCTGCGCGGGATCGACCCGGACAGCCTTCCCGGCCTGCGCCTGGCCGCGCCGAGCTGCGCCCGGGTGGTGCTGGAATGGTTCGGCCGCGAGTTCGAGATCGAGCCGGACCTCGAACAGTTGGCTGTCGAGGCGGACCGGATCGACTCGTTCGGATACAAGTCGATAGAGGAGTGGCGCGCCGAGAGCCCGGCCCACGCACTCGACTCCGCGCTCAAGTACCGTGAGGGCGCCCCGGCTGAGAGGCGCGAGTTCCTGCGCAGGGTGACCGCCTCCCTGGTGGAGGAGGGCCTGGAGGCCACGGCCGCGAACGCCGAGGCCGCAGCCAAAGCCGAGGCGTTCCGTCGGGATGAGGAGCGGATGCTCAAGACGATCCAGGACTCATTCGGCTATCTCGACCCGGAGCACGAGATCATACTGCTCGATTTCACCGGCCATGCCCGCCGCGCCGTGGTTGTAAAGAACCTGGCGCAACTGATAGACCCGGTTGCTCTGGCCGTGCTGGAGGTGAACACCATGTTCGAGCGCGGGGTGAAAACCACCGATCTGGTGTTCTCGATGAGCCTCAACATCGCCTCGTTCTCACGGCCCGAGTCCCGTGACCTGGGGGCGATCATGCGCGCGCTGGACATCGGCTCGGGCCATGCCGGGGCGGCCAGCGGACGGGTCGCTTGCGGCTCCAAGCCCGAGATGCTGAAAAGCCGTCAGCGCGTGCTGGATCAGATCCTGGCCGAGTGGCGCAAGCAGGGCGCGGCGGGTAGGTGAGCTTGAAAGTGGTGAAGAATCTCTGATGTAGAGGCAATTCATGAATTGCCCTGCCGGTAACGCGAACAAATCGGAATGCTTGTTTCCACTACCCCCGGGAGGCTCCCGATGGACCAGCCCTTCAACCGACGCGAATTTGTCCGCCTGACCGGCTCGGGTCTGGCCGGATTCATTCTGGCCGGAGCGGCCTGCGGACGTGAAAAGGGCGGTAAGGCCCCGAATATAGTGCTGATCTACGCGGATGACCTGGGCTACGGGGATGTGAGCTGCTACGGTGCGATGAGCATTTCCACCCCCAACATCGACCGCCTGGCCGCGGCCGGGGTGCGTTTCACCGACGCCCACGCCACCTCGGCCACCTGCACACCCTCGCGCTACTCGCTGCTCACCGGCCAGTACGCCTGGCGGCGGGAGGATACTGGAGTAGCCACCGGGGATGCCGCGGCCCTGATCGCGCCCGGAACGCCCAGCCTGGCCTCGACTCTCAAAGCGGCCGGCTACCGCACGGCGGTGGTCGGCAAGTGGCACCTGGGCCTGGGTCCCAAGGGCGGCCCGGACTGGAACGGCACAGTCGCGCCGGGACCGCTCGAGATCGGGTTCGACTACTCGTTCATCATCCCGGCCACCGGCGACCGCGTGCCCTGCGTGTTTGTGGAGGGGCATTCCGTGGTCGGCCTCGACCCGTCCGACCCGATCAAGGTCAGTTTCGATGAGCCGATCCTGGAGGAGCCGACCGGCCGTGAGCATGCCGAGCTGCTGCGGCTCAAGGCCAGCGCCGGGCACGACAACACTATCGTGAACGGGGTGGGACGGATCGGCTACATGCGCGGCGGCAAATCCGCCCTCTGGGTGGATGAGGACATCGCGGACACGCTCACGGCCAAGGCGGTCGGCTTCTTCGAACAGAACGCCCAGGGGCCGTTCTTCCTGTATTTTTCGACCCACGACATCCACGTGCCGCGCCTGACCCACCAGCGGTTCGCCGGCAAGAGCGGCCTGGGCGCGCGCGGGGACGCGATCCTGGAGTTCGACTGGAGCGTGGGGCAGATCCTGGACACCTTGGAGCGGCTGAACCTGACGGACGACACCCTGGTGATCCTGTCCAGCGACAACGGCCCGGTGGTGGATGACGGCTACCAGGACCAGTCCAAGGAACTGCTGGACGGACACAAGCCCAGCGGGCCGCTGCGCGGAGGCAAGTACAGCGCGTATGACGCCGGCACGCGGGTGCCGTTCATGGTGCGCTGGCCTGGACATGTCACCCCGGGCGGGAGCGCGGCAATGGTGAGCCAGGTGGACCTTTTCGCCTCACTGGCCGCGCTCACCGGGCAGGCCGTGCCAGAGAACGGCGCGCCGGACAGCCGTAACGCCCTGCCTCAGTTCCTGGGCCAGTCCGCCGGGGACCGCGAATATGTGGTGGAGCATGCGGTGAGCGGCGCGCTCTCGATCATCCAGGCGGGCTGGAAATACATCGAGCCACACGGGGGAGCGCCTTACGACCCCGAGACCGACATCGAGCTGGGCAACTCGCCCGAGCCGCAACTGTTCGACCTGAGCACCGACCTGGCCGAGAAGAACAACCTGGCCGCTCAGGAACCGGAGAAAGCCGCCGAGCTGGCCGCCCTGCTGGAGAAGGTCAAGGCGAGCGCCAGGACGCGCTGAACCGGATTCAAGAACGTATATTACAAGGGGACCGGAGGGAAATACCTTGAAAATCCCCTCGGTCCCCTTTTGAAAAAGGGGGAGGCAATGCCCTTCCCCTGCCATCGGATTTGCCTTTCCCTACATCACCGCCTCCACTTTCACCGTGCTGCCTTTCGGAGCGGGCAGGATCATGGCGCCCTCCACCGGCACACCGTTCACGGTCAGGCTGCGCACGCCTTTTTCGCGGCCGTCCGGATTTTTCACCGTGATCTCGTAAGTCGCCCCGCGGAAACGCCGTGTCACCCTGAACTCTTTCCAATCGGCGGGCACGGCCGGGTCGAGCGTCAAGCCGGCCAGGCTGGGCCGCACGCCCAGGATATACTGACTGGAGGCGAGCATGAACCAGGTGGCGCTGCCGGTCAGCCAACTGTTGCGCGCCCGTCCCGGCCACTGGAACGGGGCCTGGGCGATGTGCTGGCTGTAGACATAAGGCTCGGTCTCGTGCAGCTCGGCGATCCGGTTGGCGGTGGTGGGGGCCATGCGCATGTAGTAATCGTAGGCGCGGCCGCCGTGTCCGGCCAGGGCTTCGGCCACCACGGCCCAGCTTGCGGCGTGGCAGAACACGGCCCCGTTCTCCTTATGCCCGGGCAGCGGTATGCTGATCGAACCCCAGGTGGGGTTGTAGTCCAGGTAGGGCGGATCGAGGAGCTTCACGCCGTAGGGGCCGGCCAGGTGCTTGTTCACCGAGTCGAGAAGGGTGAGCATCCTCTCGCCCTCGGCCACGCCCGCGATCACGGCCCAGGCCTGCGGCTCCAGGAATATACTGCCCGGAGTCACATCCTTCCCGCCGATATGGCCGCCGCCCTTGAGCAGGATGCGCTTGTACCAGGCGCCGTCCCAGGCGACTTCATTTGTGATTTTCTTGATCTGTTCGTAGCGCTCGCGGCATTGTGCGGCCAGGGCCTTGTGATCGGTGAAATCGGCCAGGGCGGACAGCTCGCGGGCGCTGGCGCAGAACAGCATGGCGTTGAACACGCTCTCGCTTTCCATGGAGCCGGGGTTGAGCCCGTCGTTCCAGTCCGCGTGCCCGGTCTGGGGCAGACCGTGCTCACCGCGCAGCCGCCAGGTGGTGTCCAGGCAGAGCGCCAGCCGCTCCAGCAGGCTTTGCTTCTCTCCGGTGTCCCAGAACGCGACCGGCTCCTTCAATATCTGGAAATCCCCGGTCTCCTTGATGTAGTGGCATACGGTGTAGGGCAGCCAGAGGTGGTCGTCGTAAAAATCCTTCCCGTCGCCGGAGTGTGTGAGCGGGAAATAATTGTGCAGCGCGATCCCGTCGCTGTACACGCAATTGGCCATCTGGAGCAGACGCGTGCGGGCCAGCTGCGGCTCCAGGTGCGCCGCGCCCATGCTGTCCTGCAGCGTGTCGCGGAACCCCAGCCCGCGGCCTGCACCCCACTCGTAGCTCGAGATCGAGCGCGAGAGCTGGGCGGTCATGAAGCTGTTGTACTGGTTCCAGGTGTTCACGCAGGGGTCGAAATCCTGCTCCGCCGGGGTGGAGGCTTTCAGCGCGCTCAGCCGTCCGCTCCAGGCAGCGCGCACCTCGGCCAGGGCGTGCTCGATAGTCTCCAGGCTGTTGGCCAGCTGCAGGTGCGCGTACATCTCCTCCAGACTGTCGCCCATGGCCAGCACGAACGCGAATTTGACTTTCTGGCCCGGCGCGAGGCTCCAGGCGTGGGTCAGTCCGCAGATCGGGTAGTCGCCCACGCCCTCGAAATTGGTGTCCTGCCCGGTTTCGACCACCCGCGGGTTGGCCTCGCTGCGGTAGATCCCGCCCAGGAACTGCTGGCGCTCGGTATTGAACCCCACCGGTTTGGCGCTGGAGGTGAACCCGGCGAAATGTTTCAGCCAGTGCATATCGTCCAGCCCCGTGCCCACGTCGTTGTAGCTGTCGTGCACGATCACGCCGTCCTTGTGGTAGTAACGGGCGCACTTGGGGCAGTTGTCCAGGTTGAGCAGGTCGCGCATCGCGCCCCAGAAATTGAACTCGGCGTAGGAGTAGGTGTTGATCCGCCGCGGCGTGGTTCCCCGGTTCTCCAGCTCCACCAGCCAGACCTCGGCCGGATGCTGCGGCGGCACGAAATAGGTGATGCTGGCGGCGATGTCGCGGTACTGGCTTTCCACAGTCTGGACGTTCAGGCCCACCCGGCAGCGGTACTTGAAACTGTCCAGGGGCTTGAGCACCGGGGCCCAGGTGGCCGACCAGTAGTCGCCGTCCTGCATGTCGCGCAGGTAGAGATAGCGGCCGGGACGGTCGGCGGGGACGCCGTTGAACCGGTAGCGCAGCAGACGGCGGAACTTGGCGCTGCGGTGGTAGCTGGGGCCGCCCCCGGTGTGGCTGACCAGGGCGCAGTAGTCCTGGTCGTTGATCAGGTAGTTGTACCAGGGCTGCGGCGTGTCGGGCCTGGTGATAACGTACTCACGGGCCTCTTCGTCAAAATAGCCGTACTTGCCTTCGGCGATGCGCATCGGGGTGTTCCTTTCGCTGCGGAATGGCTGCCACTGAACGGGATGGCGTTTTGTTTGCGTTGTCGGTTTCTGGCCCTGAGGCCGGTTTGAAAAGTTAGCGGCGACGGCCGCCCCTGGCAAGGGTCGGGAGGGCGTTTATCGGCTTGCGCCTGGCCGGATGAGAGCTTATTATCATCCCGGCGACTAAGTAAGAGCGCCGGGCAGCGGACCCCCGCCACCCGGAGGCTGTCTAAACCTGTTGCAGGAGGCGGGACAATGGTCACCGGAATAGTCCTGATGAACCTGGAGCGCGACAGAATCAACGCGGCGGCCGAGCAAGTCACCCAGATCGAGGGCATCACCGAGGTGTTCTCTGTCGGCGGGCGCTACGACCTGGTGGCGATAATCCGGGCCCGCGACAACGAACAGCTGGCCGACATCGTGACCGACAAGATGCTCAAGGTGGATGGAATTCTGCACTCTGAGACCATGATCGCGTTCAAGGTGTACTCGCGTCACGACCTGGAGCGCATGTTTTCCATCGGCATGTGAGAGCCCTCCGGGGTGACGGATTCACGGCTCCCGGCGGCATTCGGCTGCCTCGCGCCGTGTTCTGCAGAACCTTAACGAGCGGAGGCGGAATTTGTCAAGCCCGAGCCACCGGGCGGCCCGGGGCGCGGCCGCCGACAGAACGGCCGGCCCGCCCAATATCCTGGTGCTGATTGCCGATGACCTGGGCGACTGCGACCTGGGCTGCTACGGACACCCGACAATCCGCACCCCGGCTCTGGACAGCCTGGCCGCGGGCGGCGTGCGGTTCAGCGCGGCCTTTGTCACCACCTCGAGCTGCAGTCCCAGCCGGGCCTCGTTTTTCAGCGGACGCTACCCGCATGCCACCGGGGCCGAGGACCTTCACGTACCCCTGCCCGCCTCGCAGAGGATCCTGCCCGCGTACCTCAAAGACCTGGGTTATCATACCGCCAACGTGGGCAAGCTGCACCTGGGCGCGGACGGCGCGGCGCAGTTCGAGCGGGTGGAGGAGGAGGTCGAGGCCTGGCGCGACGTGCTGACAGAGAGACCCGCCGGGAAGCCCTTTTTCCTGGCCGTGGGGTTCCACGAGCCGCACCGTCCTTACGAAAGCGGCTGGAGCACTGCCCCCGCCACCGGCGGCGAGGTGCTCGTACCGCCGTTCCTGGCCGACACCGCAGCAACCCGCGCCGATCTGGCCCTCTACTACGATTACACCCGGCGCATGGACAGCCGTATCGCGGAGATACTGGCTTTCCTGCGCGAGCAGGGTTTGGAGCGGAACACCCTGGTGATGTTCTTCTCCGACAACGGCATGCCGTTCCCGCGGGCCAAGACTACGATGTACGACAGCGGCATCCGCACCCCGCTCATCCTGCGCTGGCCCGGGCATTTCCCGGCCGGAGCGGTCAGTAATGGTCTGATCAGCACGCTGGACCTGGCCCCGACCCTGCTGGCCCTGGCCGGAGGACGGCCCGCACCGGAGATGCAGGGGAGTGACCTGTCCTGCCTGCTGCGCGAGCCGTGCTCGGACGGTAGGGAATACATCCACGCCGAGGCCAACTGGCACGACATGGACGACCACGTGCGCGCGGTGCGTGACAGCCGCTACAAGTACATCCGCAACTACTACCCGCGCGAGGCCGCACCCATCTCGCTGGACCTTATGCAGTCGCCCTCGTACGTCGAGCTGCTGCGCCTGCGCGATATGGGCGAGCTGGATGAGCCGCAGATGCGGCGTTTCATGATACCCCGTCCCGCGGAGGAGCTGTACGACACGTGTCAGGACCCGTACGAGTTCCGCAACCTGGCGGGCGTGTCCCAGATGGGCCCGGTGCTGGCGCGTCTGCGCGCCGAGTGCGACCGCTGGCTTCAGGCGAGCGGGGGCGATGTCTCACCGCGCAAAAGGCGGGTCGACCTGATGGATCCGGTGAGCGGAAAAATCACCGGGCAGTTCGGCCAGGCCCCCCTGCGCCCGGATAACAGCGGCGAATACCCCGACCGAGAGAGGTGACGGATGTCGAGCCTGAACCGGCGCAGTTTCCTGGCCGCTGCCGCACTGGGAGCGACAGTCGCACCCGCCGCGGTCCACGGCGCATCCACTCGTGGCAAGGGGCGGCCCAATATCCTGGTGCTGATTGCCGATGACCTTGGCGACCGCGACATGGGCTGTTTCGGGCACCCCTCCATCCGCACGGTCAATCTGGACAATCTGGCCGCGCAGGGCGTGCGGTTCGAGTCCTCATTTGTCACGATTTCAAGCTGCAGCCCCAGCCGGGCCTCGTTCTTCACCGGCCTATACCCGCACGCCACCGGGGCGGAGGACCTGCACGTGCCCCTGCCCGCCGACCGCAAAACCCTGGCCGCGCACCTGGGCGCGCTGGGTTATTTCACGGCTAACGCTGGCAAGCTTGACCTGGGGCCGGACGGGGCCGCGCAGTTCGCGCGGGTCGAGGAGAAAGTCGCCGCCTGGCGCACGGTGCTGGAGGAGCGTCCCGCCGGAAAGCCTTTTTTCCTGGCCGTGGGTTTCACCGATCCGCACCGTCCCTATAAGCCAGGCATCCTGCCCGACCCGGCCTCGCCGGAGGATGTGATCGTGCCGCCCTACCTGGCCGACACGCCCGCCACCCGCGCCGACCTGGCCCTCTACTATGACGCCGCCACGCGGATGGACCGCGAGATCGGCGCGATCATGCAGTATCTGCGTGAGAAGGGGCTTGAGAACGACACCTTGGTGCTGTTTTTCTCCGACAACGGCATGCCGTTCCCGCGGGCCAAAACGAGCTGCTACGATAGCGGCACGCGCACCCCGATGCTGGCGCGCTGGCCCGGTCATTTCCCGTCCGGAGCGGTCTGCCGGAGCCTGGTGAGCACGGTGGACCTGGCCCCCTCGCTGCTGGCCCTGGCCGGAGGCAAGCCCGCACCCGAGATGCAGGGGCAGGATATGTCGCGCTTGTTCCTCGACCCCTCGGCCCCCGGGCGCGAGTACGTGTTCACCGAGCGCAACTGGCACAACCGCGATGACCACATCCGCACGGCACGCGACAGCCGCTACAAGTACATCCGGAATTTCTTCCCGCGCGAGATGACGCCCCTGGCCAGCGACCTGATGGCCAGCGACTCCTACGCCTCGCTCGTCGAGCTGCGCGACCAGGGGCGTCTTACGCCGCAGCAGATGCGTCTTTTCATGGTGCCGCGAGCCGCCGAGGAGCTGTACGACACGCAGGCCGACCCCTGGGAGTTCCGCAACCTGGCCGGTCTGCCGCAGTACAAAAGCCACCTGGAACGCCTGCGCAGGCAGTGTGAACAGTGGATGCAGCAGACAAACGACTCACCGCCAGCGGCCCGCAAGCGCCACAACCTCGACATTTTCACCCGCCAGCGTTACGGCCGCACCGAGGGTGAGCCCGAGGACTGGACAGACTGGCGCGAGCCGGAGTGAGTGCGCGGAAACCCTCGAATTTCTGAGGGCTTTGAAAAGCCGAGAGATGGAAAATAGAGTTCTCTGTCAGGAACAAAACATAACCTGTTGATGTAAATGATTGCAACATGTGGTGATGTCAAGGTCTGGCCGGGGTGTCTGAACGCGGGCACGTGTTTTGCCGAGGATATTTGCGACATATTCCGAACAGTCTGGACCCGAACCGGAGATACGATGAAACGGGGTGTCACATACGCTCTGTCGATCCTGCTGCTTGCACTGGGTGTGCCGGTCGCCACGCTGAACGCCGCCGGCGACCCCGGCTTGGAGTCCCTGCGGCGCTCCTATTCCGCCGCGTCGGACAGCCTGGCTGCCCAGCGCACCCGGCGCGATTCGCTCTCGGCGCGCCTGGAGCGGGTCTCGGCCGAGGTGACGCGCCTGAAACGGGGCGTGGCTCAGGATGTGTTCTCGCCGGTGGAGCAATACCGCCTGGGCGAGAGCCTGCGCGCCGGCAAGTCCCTGGCTGACAGCCTCGACCGCGTGAACGTGGCCCTGAATGCCCTGGAACGCCGCTCCGGTCTGGCCCGCGAGGCGCTCCGGCGTGGCCTCGGCGAGCAGATCGAGAGCCTGGGCCGCCAGCCGGGCAGCCGAAGCCAGATCGAGGCCCTGCGCAGCGAGCGCGAGGCCCTGGCCGCGGACCTGTCCCCTGCACGCGCCGGCAACCCTTTGCCCGACCTGAGCGCCACCCTGCGCGTGGAGCCGGATGACAGTCCGGACCAGGTGCGCGACAAAGCCGATTTCGCCGCCGACCTGGCCACCCGGGTCCAGCGCGGCCTGGACATCCTGCGCACCGAAATGAAACGGGTGAAGGATGAAAGCGCGGTGCGCCGCCGCACCGGTGAGTTCGCCCAGGAGGTGGCACTGTTCGATGAGGGGCTCAACCTGCGGCGCACCGACACACGCGGCGGAGCGGCGGCGGCTGACGGACCGTCGGATGCCACGACAGTGGATGCCAATACCCAGGGCCCGGACCGGGAGGGAATGCCCAGGGATGACGGCAATTTTGGGCTGAAAGGCGATATCTTCACCGGAATGCCCGTGACCTCCGAAGCTGCCGGTTCGACCGTGCTGGACCGCGAGCTGTTCGACCCGGAGCGTGAACACCTGCTGAACCTCGACCTCGAATCTCTTTCCCCCGATCAGATCGAGGCCGTACTGGCGCGCCTGAGTGCGAGGCGCGATTCACTGGAGCGCGAGCTGGGTAATCTGCAGCAGCTCGAAAAGAGCCTGCGCAGCCAGGCCGGAAAACTGGGAGCAGACAGGGAGGGAGCCGGCCGGAAGTGACCTTTGTACCAGTGACTACCCCCTCAACCGTTTGCCGGGAATGTGCCCTCGCATTCTTCTGTGCAACGTTATTCTTTCTCTGTGGCTTCTCGCGGGTTTCGGCCGCTTCCCTGGAAAGCCGCCTGAGCACGGGCTGGGAGTACGACGACAACGTGCTCGAGGACCCGTCGGGCCGCACCGCCGGGGGGGCCGGCACACTCAGCCTCTTTTCCACCGCCCGTCTCAACTCGGCCGTTTCGGCCTCCCGTTTCGACCTTCAACTCGGCTACAAGGCTCACCACCGCTTGAGCAGCTACGACAGCCTGACCGCCGGGGATGTCCTGGTGCAGAGATTTTCCGCCGAAACCGAGCGCCGCGTGGGAAACTCGGTGCTGGGGGCTGCGGGCGAACTCAAGATGCGCAACGTCTACCGCAAGAACCAGCTCAACCTGCTGAGCGAGGAGGGTTATGTCCGGGGCCAGGGCCAGCTGTATCTGCGGCGCCGGGCAGGCTCTCTGGGCCAGCTATCGGTTTACTGGCGGCAGTCGTTCTTCAATTTCGAATCATTCAAGACCTTCAATTACAATTCGTTCGGTCCGCGCCTGCGTCTGACCCGCCGTCTGGGGCCGCGCCTGGCCGGGGCTGTTGAGTACGGCTACACGCGCCGCAACTGCGACCGTCTGGTCTCGCGTCCGGACGAGGATGGCGGCCTGGAGGTGCTGGACTACCAGCAGCGCGACAACCTGCACCAGCTCGACCTGACCCTTTCCTACGGCAGCGCCTGGCTGGTCAACGGCACTTACACCCTTCAGCGCAACGACTCCAACAATTTCGGTTTCTCCTACTGGAACAACCGTTTCAGTTTCCTGCTCGGCCGCCGTCTTCCCGGCGAGGCCTACCTGAACGCCTACGTGTTTTTCGAGCTGCGCCGCTACGGTGACCGCACCAACCTGCCGATCCTGACCGAGGTGATCACCGAGGAGAACGACAACAACGGCGCGGTGATCAAGCTCTCCCGTCCCCTGGGCCGCGCGCTCGAAGCCTCGCTTACCTGGAGCCTGTACCGCAACCAGTCCAGCCTGCGTGACCTGGATTTCCACAAGAACCTCCTGGACTTCGCCCTCACCTGGCGTTTCTGAGGGCTTCAGTTTTTCAAGCACCCCTCTCAGAAATCTGAGGCTTCCCCCCGCGGTGCGGCCTGTCCGCGGCCTCGACCGGCCTGGTCTGTCCGAATGTGCCATCCGGTAAAGCAATGATAATCAACGAAATACAATAAATATCTCCGCTTTGGCACGCTCTGGAATGCAATTTGCCTTTTCTGCTGGCCAACGGAGGGAACCATGTGCGTGACAATCAGAAACTATCTGCTGGGCATGCTCCTGCTGCTGGTCGGGCTGGCGGTGAGCGCGCGCGGGGCTGAACCCGCAACGGCAGCCGCCGCGGCGCGGGAAAGCCGTCCGGCGCAAGCCGACAGCCGGGCCGTCCTGGCCCGCTCGATGGGCGAGTTCGTCGCCGAGATGGACCTGTTCGACAATCACCTTTACGGCCGGGTGGAGACTGTCAGCGGCGACACGCAGCGCGCCGAGAGCCTGCGCGGCCAGCTACAGAGCAAGAACACCGAGCTGAAGAACCTGATCGACAACCCGCCGCCCGCAGGGAGCCGTGAGGGCGGGAACAACTATATGACCACGGATTCGCAGGGGTATTACCTGTCTGTCTTCAATCTGGAGAACGAGATCGCCGGAATGATTTCCCGCTTGCGCGTGCTCGAAAGCAGCAACCTGACTCTGGTGGCCACCGAACTGCTGGACAACTCGATGTGGCGCGAGGAGCCGGGCCGCCGTCTGCTCGATCCGAGCGGCGAGGACCTGGGCCGTGGGCTGCGTGCTGGCCGCAAGCAGCCGTGCGGGAACAATAACGACGGACAGAACAACTCCGGCAGCGCCTCTGGCGACGCCAGCAGCAAGCCGGAATGACCTGGAGAGCAAAATGCTTGGCCTTATCATCAACTTCAAACCAGTCCAATACCCCCTCTTTGGCAATCCCAACCACCACAATTCTGTGGAAGGACCGAAAGGAGAAGTGGCAGATGAGAAGGGTCGTTGTGAAGCTGCCGGTTACGGTGATAGTGTCGGCACTGCTGATACTGACGCTGAGCTGGTCTGCGCAGCCGCTTGCCGCTGAGGGTGCAGCTAAAACCAGTCCCGCGGCCTCGCCCGCGCACCTGAACCTGGTGCGCCTGGCCCGGCAGGGAAAACTCGGACCGGCTGCGACACCGCAGATCAAGACAACAGCGCAGTCAAGCAGTCTGGCTGCGGCGAAGAAAGAGGCGGCCCAGCGGGTAAAAGCCAAGGTCAAGGCCGGGACAGAGGCCAAGGACACGGCGGAACCGAAGCAGGTGTTCCAGGCTCCGGACGCCGCTACCCGCCAGGCGCTGGCCACCAGCCTGGCCCGTCACCTGATGACCTCGGGTGCGAGCCGGGACGGCCGGGACCTGCCGCTTCTGCAGGCCCTAAACAGTCTTAGCGACGCCGGCGCGGGCACAAGCCTGGCCGCGGTGCGTCTGCAGGACGAAGGGAATTACACACCGGTGAAGGAAGCCGAGCCAAACGATGACTGGGCCGCGTCCCAGGCCATCGCCTACGGCAGCGCCGTGGAGGGCGAGGGTGTGCCGGAAGTGGATGTGGATGTGTTCAGTTTCGAGGGGCAGGCCGGGGATTACATCCGCCTGGAGGCCAACCCCGCCGGCGAGAGCGGCTGGGTCACCATGCTGCTGTTCGACCCGGACAGCAACCAGGTCAACGGAGGCCTGTACTATCTGGAAAGAGACGCCTCCGCCACGGACAGCCGCTTCATGCCCCCGTACTGGGGCGGCGGCAACATGATCGGACGGAGCCTGGAGCTTAGCGGCACCTACCATGTCGTGATTCTCACCCATCCCGGCCACATCTACTATTACCGTCTGGATGACCTCAAGGCCGAGAACAACCTGGTTGAGAGCAACGATCCGGTCGCCTATCGCGTAACCCTGGAGACTCTGCCCGTGCGCGCGGTCAGCGGACGCCTGACCGACGACACCGGCCAGTCCGTAGCCGGGGCCGATCTCTCTTTCTGGTCCAACGATTACTACAACGGCAGCCAGGTGACAAGCGGAGCGGATGGCTCGTTCGCGCTCAGTCTGCCCGAGGGTGACTACTCGGTCTCGGTTCAGAGCCCGGCCGGAAGCCGCTATCCCTCGGACCAGATCAGCCAGAGCCTGACCGTGACCGCCTCCGGTGCTCAGTTGGACCTGAGCCTGAAAAGCGGTGTGATTTTCTCCGGCCGCGTGGTCGAGGACCGCGGCGCGCCGGTGCCTTGGGCCGGTTTCAGCCTCAGCGACGAGAAAAACTACCAGTACCGCTGGGCCAGCGCCGATTCCAACGGCGAGTTCTCGGTGGCGGTGTTCCCCGGCACGTTCAACCTGTATGTCTATGCCGGCTGGGAGTATCCGAATCAGCCGGTCACCCAGGGCGTGTCCGTGCAGGGCGACACGCGCTACGATATCATCATTGACACCGGCAACCGGGTCAGCGGCCGTGTTCTGGGGCCGGACGGCACGGCGATGGCTTACACCCAGCTCAATTTCCAGAGCTACGATTTCAGCCGCTATGTCGTGACCGATGAGAAGGGCGCCTATTCCGTGGCCCTGGCCGATGGCGATTATACGGTCGTTGTCACCCCGGCCTACGACAGCCCGGTCCCGCCCCAGGGCTTGTCCAGTGTCTCGGTGAGCGATGACCAGACGCTGGATATCACCCTGAAAGCCGGTGCCCTGCTCACTGGCATTGTGCGAGACAACCGCGGCAACCCGGTGCCCAATGCCCAGGTCAACCTCTGGTACGACTACTGGAGCAACAGCTCGGGTGATGACTACAAGTACGAAAACGGTGACACGGTAATCCAGCGCGGCATGGCCGACCCGGACAAGAGAGAGATACCGGCTGTCACCAGCCGCAACGTTTACACCGATGAAAATGGGCGCTGGCAGGTGGCGGTGACCGCCGGCACCTGGGTGGTCGAGTTCGTCGCCCCCTGGAATTTCCCCTCCCAGTATTTCAAGGGCGGCAGCTTTACCGTGGCCGAGAACGATCGGGTGGAAGTGCCCGAGGTGGTCATGGACTACGGTGTTACGTTCAAGGGCCGGGCGGTGCTGGACAACGGCTCGCCGCTGAGCTGGGACGGGTTCTACATGTATTCCGGCGGCGAGACGCTCTACAGCTATGACGCGAGCGGAAACCCGATCAAATCGGATGAGTCGGCGCCTTTCTACAGCTATTGGGTTTACACCGAGGAGGACGGCTCTTTCGAAGTGCAGGTGATGCCGGCCGCTTACAGCATCCAGTTCCAGGGACGCGCGGATAGGGAGGGCTATCCGGCTCAGACGGTCGAGGGTGTGGACATCTCGACCGACCGTGAGATGACGTTCACCCTGCAGAGCGGTTGTCTGGTGAGCGGCCGGATCACCTCGCCGGATGGCAAGGGTTTGGAGAGCTGCTACCTCTATTTCTACAGCAAGGGGATCCGTGCCGAGGGAGCCCAGGCCTGGAGCAACGCCGACGGCAGCTACGCCGTGCGGCTGATGCCCGGCCCGTATGGGGTCAATGTCGAGCCGGTGGCCGGTTATTTCCCCGACAGCACGGTCTACAGCCTGATGGTGGACACCGATTGCAGCTTCAACCTGACCCTGAACCCCGGGGTCTGGGTGGGCGGACGGGTGATCGACCGCAACGGCAAGCCCGTGCCGGGAGTGATGGTGCACGCCATGCCGGTGGTCTACGACGGCTCCGACACGCTGTTCCATATCCTGCCTATGCCCTACGAGACCAGGCTGGCCGGTGAGGAAGACGATCCGGTGGATGTGATCTCCACCGACACCACGAATGGCGAAGAGCCGCTGATCATGCCGATCTACAAGGCCGATCCCTACTACGCCTGGACTGATGAGAACGGTTACTGGGAGATGTCGGTCAAGCCGGGAGTGTACGACCTGTATGCCTGGCCGAGCTACGAGTACGCCAGCCTGTTCCGTTCGGCCGTGGACCTGAACAACGACACCAAGATGGAGCTGGTGCTCGATCTGGCCGAGATCAAGGTCACCGGACGGGTCGAGGATGAGAGCGGCCACCCGGTCGACAGTGTCCTGGTCAGCGCCTATGATCCCAATACCGGACTCAACGCCACCACCTGGACCGACACGGACGGCCGCTATGAGTTCATGCTGCCCGCCGGCCGCTACGAGGTGGTGATCGATGGGGCGCAGGAAGGCGCCGGGCTGCAGGTGATCCAGGACATGGACATCACCGCGGACAAAGCGCTCAATTTCCGCCTGGGCGAGGGCCTGCTGGATGACACTGAAAACACCGGCCCGAACCTGCCCAAGGCTTTCGAGATGTCACAGAACTTCCCGAACCCGTTCAACCCGTCCACCACGATCCAGTACGACCTCCCCCAGGCCGGACATGTTCAGATCAAGGTGTTCGATATCCGCGGCCGGGTGGTGGCCACGCTGGTCGACCGCGAGGAGACCGCGGGCAGCCACACCGTGCAGTGGAGCGGGCGTGAGGATTCGGGACGCACGCTCGGCTCGGGAGTCTATTTCTACCGCATGCAGACCGCTTCGTTCAACCGCACCCGCAAAATGGTGCTGCTGAAATAGAGGAATAAAGCCCGGGAGACGAGGGGGGATCCCGGCTTTAGCGGCTGTCCCGGGGCGTCGGCCACGCCCCGGGCAGCCGCAATGGTTTTCCTGCCCCCCGATGTCCTGCCGCCGCTCCAGCCCTGAAACCCAGCCCCCCATTTTGCCGGATGACCAGAATTATGGAGGAACGGATGCGCAGTCCACGGGTATTCATTTTGTGTGCAGTGATTTTCATGGCTTTCGTCTTTTGTGCCTGCGAGGACAGTGAAACCTCACTGCCCCTGGACAGCGACAGCCGGTCCAGCGTGGCCCTGAGTGGTCTGAGCGATTGCCGCAGCGAGGTGACGGACCTGGCTGCGGAGGGGCGCGAGGACGAGCTGGCGGTGAGCGCTCAGGGAGGCCGGGTCCGGTTCCCCCACCGGGGCGGGGTGTTCAACTGCTGCCTGGACAGTGTCTCGCTTCAGTTGTACAAGTACGGTTCTATCCTGCGTGTTGTCGAGCCCCCCCACGAAAGTCAGCCCTGCCGCTGTAACTGCAACTACGAGCTTCAGGGCGAACTGCTGGATCTGGAGAGCGGCAAGTATTGGCTGGAGGTCGCTCCCTCCCCGGAAGGAGATTGCACCTGGTGTCGGGTGCAGATCAATGTTCGATGAGGTGAACCGATGAAAAAAGGAAAGTGGTGCGGCTGGTCCGGCCGTCTGCTCCGCCTCGTGACCGCCCTGATCGGCGCGCTGGCCGGTGCGGCCCTGGGCGCGGACGGTGAGCCGGGGATCGGGGACAGTGCTCTGACCGCCGTTATCGGCGTGGTGCTGGCCCTGGCTGTCCTGGAGCTCGCCCTGCGCCTCCCCAGCCCGTTCCAGCGTCTTTGAGGCTCAGGTCTGCTTTTTACGGGCGAGCACGAGAAAATAGGGGTTCAGGCTGCGGGATTCAGGCAGAAGGCGGCAGGTGCTTTCCGCGGCCAGTTTCAACGCATGCGCCGCCAGGTGCGCAATACGGCCGGCTCGGCGGCTGCGTTCGAGCAGACAGACATGTTCCAGGCTGAATTTGCCGCAGCCTTCGGCGCAAATTAACTCGAGGTTCTGGACCGCAGCGACAGCACTGCGCAGTTGGTTCAACTCCAGGTGGCTGTGCGCCAGCCATGCCGCATGGTCCATCCTCTTGAGAATACCACCGTAAAGACCGGTATGATTTGGTATTTCGAGCACCAGGAATCCGCCTGGCCGCACGAGGCGTGCGTGACGGGCCACGATGGCGGTGTAATCCTCGAAATGCTCCACAAATCCAAAGCTGGACACCACGTCCCAGCGTTCCTGTTCCGTGGGTTCCCAGGTCAGGAAATCCTGCTGATGAACTCTCGCCTCCACCCCGGCCTCTTTCAGCAGCTCCCCGGTTTTATCGCAGCACCAGTCGATATAGTCGATGCCCTCGACCCGGTAGCCGAAATACCGGTTGAAATACCAGAGGAACCGTCCCGGGTAGCAGCCCACCTCCAGCAGGGATAGCCCCTCACTCCGAGGCAGGTGCTTTTGCAGGCGGGCATGTATCCACCCGAAAGTTCCCAGCCGTGGATCGAACTGTATCGACTGGACCGGGCTGGAGGACCAGAGGGTTTCCCAGAAACGGGGCGAGGTCAGCACCTGCGTCTCCGCGTTCATGACTGGCCTCCTGCCTTCCGTGCCCGCCTGCCGCTCAGGCCCAGGACGCACCAGATACCCAGGTCGCGACGGATGAGCAGCACCGCCACCGCGTTCCAGGCCACTGTGACCGTGCAGGTGGCCAGGGCGGCCCCGGCCGCGCCCAGCGGCGGGATCAGCAGGCGGTTGAGCACGGCGTTGGCTGCGAGCGCCGCGCCGATGATGACAGCCAGTTGACGCTCGCGGCCGGTCATGGTCAGCAGCAGGCCGGAGGGCCCGGTCAGGGCGTTGAACAACTGCCCGGTGCAGAGGATGACCAGCGGCACGTATCCGCCCGGGAACTCGGGCCCGAACACTCCCAGCCAGATTTTTCCTCCGATAACCAGCGCCAGGAAGATCACGAACGACAGCAGGGCTGTCCAAGTCACCGCCAGGTGCACCACTCGTTTCAGCTCCGCGGTGCGCTTTTCGGTATAGAGCTGCGCCACCAGCGGTGCGGCGATCAGGCTGATCGCATCCAGCCCGAACGGCACCGCCGCGGCCAGGCGCACCGCGATCCCGTACACCCCCACCGTGGCGTCCGGCTCGAAGAACCTGAGCATCAGGATATCGATGC
Organism: uncultured Gemmatimonadales bacterium; assembly: GCA_964386505.1. Lineage (GTDB taxonomy): Bacteria > Gemmatimonadota > Glassbacteria > GWA2-58-10 > GWA2-58-10 > JAJFUG01. The sequence goes on along the minus strand of CAYLSM010000028.1, from coordinate 12,718 downwards.
GGTTGAGGATAAGGAACTGGCCGTTGACCGCCAGCATGGCCAGGCCCAGGGCGAGCCAGGCGCGGAAATGGTAAACCGGTGCGGCGCTGAGCGCCTCGGTCGGAAGGCTGCGCCGCAGCAGCACCAGCCCCAGGCCCAGGGCCAGAAGGTTGGCCGCGAAAGTGAGGCCCATCACCGCGCTGGGCGAAAAATCGAACCCCGGCAGGCAGAACGCCCCGGCGGCCAGCAGGGCCAGGGCTACGTGGCCGGCCAGACGGGGAGTGTCCGAAGTGGCCACTTTTTTCACCGCCTGCAGGGCCGAGGCGTTCAGAGCGGTCAGGGTCAGCACGGGAAGAAGGGCAGCACCGGCCAGCAGCGCCAGTCCCAGTTCGGAGGGGATCTGCGCCCCGGCCACCTGGACAGTCAGCGCCAGACCAAGGCCCAGCAGGCAGCTCACCGCCAGCACCGCGGACGCACTCCAGCGCAGCAGGCCGCGGAACGCGCCCCAGTCGCCCAGGGACTGGCAGGAGGAGAGGAAGCGCACCCGGCTCGTGTCCTGGCCGAACTTGCCGAACACCGCCAGCACCCAGACCCAGTTGAGCGCCACCACGTACACTCCGTAGCGTGAGGCGCCCATCAGGCGGGTCAGGATCAGTTGCGGCAGAAGCGCCAGCCCGATACCGGCCGTTTTGACCGCGAACGCGGCCAGCGAGCCGCGCGCCAACAACGCCCCGCTCCCGGAGCCGCGCAGACGGCGCAGGGATTCCTCAAGAAAAGAGTTCGTCGTCCTATCCTCCTGACTGTCCGGCGGGGCTGCCCGGAGATTTTCGCAAGGCGGCCAGGCTCAGGATCATGTAAAGCCCGATCCCCAGCACGTAGGGTTCCACCGGCTGCTCGAAACGGTCGTTGGAGCCGTATTCCACCAGGGCGGACAGGACCGCCGTGGCCAGCACGAGAAGGTAAAGGCCGGCCAGGGGCCAGCCGGGTGTCACGGCCCGGCGCAGCCTTGAGCTGAGTGCCAGCCCCACCGGAAGCAGGAAATACAGCCCGGTAAGCAGCGCCTGGGCCAGAGTGAGCGGCCAGAGCAGCAGGCGCTCGGCCGGGGGGCCAGAGCGAAGGGTGGGCACCAGGGTCTGCTCGCCGTTGTACCAGCAGGGCAGCCAGAAAATGAGGAAGCCTTTGGCCACCCGCCGCAGGTAGGGACGGGGATTGTCCAGGATGAGCTTGCGTGAAAGCCTGGCGAAACGTTTCGACAACTCGGCCCGGCTCAGTCCGGTGGTGGATTCAAGCTCGGGAAGGGCGCTCCAGATCGTGTTGCCGAAGGATCCCTTGCGGGCCAGCATCTCCTTGCGGTGTTTCAGATAGATTGAGGCGATGTCGGAGTACTCGGGCGGGGCCTGCTCCATGAAGTCCCCGCTCTGGTTGGTCAGGTGGAACCCGGCCAGAGTGGTCAGGCCGAAGTAGCCGGAACGCTCGTAATTGAACGCGCTCCAGCCCCCAATGATGATGACTGCCGGCAGAACGGCCAGCGCGGACCGCCCCGCGGCAGCCAGGAGCCGGGCCCGGCCTTCATGCTGCAGATACGACAGCACCGCCAGAGCGGCAAGAAGGAGCGGGAGGAACTGCATCAGCGGGCGCAGCGCCGCGGCGAGCGAAGCGGCCAGGCCCAGCAGCAGCCAGTCCCGTCGACGGTCTTTCGCCTGCCAGACCCGGCTCAGGAACAATATGGCCAGAGCAACCAGGAAAGTGCTCAGGCTCTCGGTCGTCACCACCCGCTCGAACACCGCCTGGAAAGGACTCAACGCGTAGGTGAGCGCCCCGGCCAGCGCAACTGAGGCGCGTCCGCTCAGCCGTCCGAAAATGAAATACAGCAGCACGCAGACAGCCAGGCCGGCCAGCAACTGAAATACAGTCACCGCCTGGACATGGCCCCCGAACGCGGCCAGCACCAGCGGGTAGCCCGGCGCCAGACCGCTGTCCGCGCCCCAGTCCCCGCGCAGGTACTGTTCGGCCTGGGCCAGGTATTTGAACGAGTCGGGATACATCAGCGGCGGCAGCATTCGGAACACGACCAGGCGCAAGGCGAGCGCCAGGCCGACAATCAGGGCGAGATGGCTTTTCCGCGCTGTGAACATCGGTTCTCCGGTGGATGCTTTCATGCGGAATTAATTAAACTCAGCGCGGGGGGAAAGTCAACTCGCTCACAGCCCTGACCACAAGCCGGGAATGTACTTCGGGTTGAAATGTTAGCAGAGTGTTAGTAAAATGCTAAGAAAAAGGCCTGTCTGCAGCCTTATCTGCTGTATCTCTACCGATTTTCTAACACAACGCTAACAAATCGGAGTTATTTTTTGAGCTGTAGGTCAAACCATTAACAATGGCGGACAACTATGGCGAGAAAACACGTTCTGCTGGTCGAAGACGATGAGGACATCCTGGAACTCCTGCGCTACAACCTGAGCGAGGAGGGCTACACGGTCGATGGTGCGGTCACTGGCGAGGAGGCGCTACGCCTGGTCGTGACCAAGCTGCCCGACTTGGTGATCCTGGACCTGATGCTGCCGGGCCTGGACGGAATGGAAGTCTGCAAGATGATCAAGCGCGACCCCAAGACCTCCCACATCCCGATTGTGATGCTGACCGCCAAGAGCGAGGACAGCGATATCGTGGCCGGGCTGGAACTGGGCGCGGATGACTACATCACCAAGCCGTTCAGCCCGCGGGTGCTGATCGCCAGGGTGCGCGCGGTGCTGCGCCGCAAGTCCAAGGAGCAGACCGATGAGACCTCCACGATCCAGCTCCACGACCTGGTGATCAATCCCGGCCGTCACGAGGTGCTGGCCGAAAACTCGCAGGTGGAGCTGACCTCCACCGAGTTCCGGGTTTTGCATTTCCTGGCCCGCCGCCCGGGCTGGGTCTTCACCCGCAACCAGATCGTCGAGGGCGTGCACGGCTACGATTACCCGGTGACCGAGCGTTCGATCGATTTCCAGATCGCCTCGCTGCGCAAGAAACTGGGGCCGGCCGGCAAGTATATCCGCACGGTACGCGGAGTGGGGTACCGTTTCAAGGATTGAACAGGCTTGTATCCCGACAGACCTTACCGGCGGCAGAGTAATTCTTCCGCCGGTAATTTATTTATTTCAGCCCAGTTCCGCTTCCTGCTGTCCTGCCTTGCCTCCTAACGCAAATCTAATTTTCAGCAAATTTCCATCTATTTACTCCGGCTTAAATTGACATTCATCTGCGTACCCTGACTTTCTCTGCGTGCCGTCAACCCGCACTAAAAAGGAGAGCCGTACAGATGGATGGATTGATTGTGAGAACTCTACGCCTGGCGCTTATCTGTTTGCTGGTGGTTTTTTCCGGAGTTGCGGCCCCGCTTGCGGCGCAGGGCGCCGAACTGGCACAGGCCGGGTCGATGAAAGTCCACGGCGTAATTGCTGATGTCGAGAGCGGCAAGCCGGTGGTGGCGGCTTCGGTCTACCTCAAGGGCACCAAGTGGGGCGGATTGACCAACACCCGCGGCGAATTTTCGTTCAACGTGCCCCAGTCCGGCAGCTACACCCTGCTGGTGACCCTGGTCGGTTACTCGCAGCTCGAGCAGGCGATAACTGTCTCCCCGGGCCGCGAGACCGCGTTCGACCTGAAGCTTCAGCCCGAGATCATCCAGATGGAAGGCTTCACGGTGGAGGGGATTGCCGAGGCCGAGAACAAGGAAGACCAGCTCCTGGCCCAGCGCCGCAGCGCCGTGGCCATTCAGGACGGGATCGGCAGCGAGACCATCTCCCGCACCGGCAGCTCCAACGCGGCCGACGCGGTGGGCAAGATGACCGGCGCCTCGGTCATGGACGGTAAATACGTGTATGTGCGCGGCCTGGGCGAGCGCTACAGCACGACCCAGCTCAACGGGTCCGAGCTGCCCAGCCCCGACCCCTACCGCCGGGCGGTTCAGATGGACCTGTTCCCCTCCAACCTGCTCGACCGCATCGTCACAGTCAAAACCTTCACCCCCGACCGTCCGGGCAACTTCTCCGGCGGCAGCGTCGATATCTGGACCAAGCGTTTCCCGCAGGAATTCACGTTCAACTACAGCGCCTCCACCTCCTACAACCCCCAGGTGACCGGCAAGAGCGGTTTCCTTACCTACAAGGGCGGCAAGACCGACTGGCTGGGGATCGATGACGGTAGCCGGGCGATGCCCTCGGCTTTCTCCGACCCGGCTTTCAGGATGCCGGATATCGGCTCCACCTATTCCGACCCGGCCAAGGCCAGGGAACTGGACGCTCTGACCAGGGTGTTCAGCCCGATCATGGCTCCGACCAAAGAGAACGGCCCGATGAACTACAGCTGGTCGCTGTCCTCCGGTAACAAGGTTATGCTGGCCGGGCGTGAACTGGGCATGCTGGGCACGCTCACCTACAGCCGCAGCGCCTCGTTCTACGACAGGGGGCAGGTCGGGCGCTGGCAGCTCACCGGCAATGTGGACAATACCGATGACCTGAACAACGACTACCTGCTGTCCGATATCCGCGCCTCGGACAAGGTGGTCTGGGGCGGTCTGGCCAACCTGTCCTACAAGCTGGATGACAACAACACCATCGGTTTCAACCTGATGTACAACCGCAGCGGCGAGAGTGTGGCCCGCTACGAGTACGGCAGCCTGCCGCGCGATCTGTCCGGTGATGCGACATACGAAACGCGCACCCTGGGCTACACCGAACGTTCGCTCAACTCGATGCAGCTGCGCGGGGAGCACGATTTCGAGCCCCTGCACGACCTGCATGTCGAGTGGACCGCCTCGCACAACACCTCCAGCCAGCAGGAGCCGGACCTGCGCTTTTTCACGGACAACTACAGCGAGCTGGTCCGTGACGGTGTGGTGGACACGATCTACACGATCCGCAAGTCGCTCTATCCCTATCCGACCCGCTATTATCGCGACCTGAACGAGGACAACAACGGGTTAGACCTGCAGATCAGTCTGCCGTTCAAGCAGTGGGAGGGCCTGGCCAGCCGCTTCAAGTTCGGTGGCGCCTGGAACTCCTCCGACCGCAATTTCAGTGAACGCCGTTTCGAGTACGCCCAGACCTCCTATGCCCAGTATGACGGCAACCCGGTTACGTTCTACGAGCCGCAGTTCCTGGGCATAGTCGATTCGGTCAACGGCCGTTACCGTTTCGGCCAGTACATCCAGGATGCCTCCGAGGCCCGCGGCAACTATGACGGGAACCAGGACATATACGCCGGGTTCGCCATGGTCGAGCTGCCCTTGACCAAACGCTGGCAGTTTATCGGCGGGGCACGCCTGGAGGCCACCCGCATGGAGGTGATAAGCCGCGACTCGACCCTGGCCCACGGCAAGATCGATGTGGACGATATTCTGCCCTCGATCAACATGATCTATCTGCTGCGCGATGACATCAATTTCCGCGCCGCCTACGGCCGCACCCTGGCCAGGCCGAATTTCCGCGAGATGGCGCCCTACGCCTCGTTCGATTTCGTGGGCGATGTCTTCTTCATCGGCAACCAGAACCTCAAGCGCACACTGATCGACAACTACGATCTGCGTTGGGAATGGTTCTACGGCTCGGGTGAAATCCTGGCGGTCAGCGGTTTCTACAAGAGTTTCAGCAACCCGATCGAGCGCGTGATCAAGACGATCAACGGCGAGGTGCAGTACCAGAACGTTGACCGCGCCAATGTGTACGGCCTGGAGCTGGAGGGCCGCATGCGCCTGATGCGCATTCACGAGTGGCTCGGCCGCTACAGTGTCGGCGCCAACCTGACTTTCACGCATTCCTCGGTCAATATCGCCGCGGATGAGCTGGATGTCATCCGCTCACTCAACCCCTACGCCTCCAGCAAGCGCCAGCTTCAGGGCCAGCCGCCCTACGTGCTGAATGTGGACCTGAGCTATGATTTTCCGAAGCGCGGGACCCTGGCCTCTGTGACCTACAACATCATCGGCGAGCGGATGAGCGAGGTCAGCCTCGGCGGCACTCCCAACATCTACGAGCAGCCCGCCGGCATGCTCGATTTCACCCTGACCCAGAAGCTCTGGCGCGGCTACGGCCTGAAATTCGGAGCGCACAACCTTCTGGATTCCAAGATCCGCAAGGTTCATCACTTCAAATCAAGTGACTATGTGGAGCAGGAATACAGCCTGGGACGTGTTTTCTCGCTCGGCATCAATTACAGCCTGAAATAGAAAGATCAGGACAGCCGATTCGCAGTCGAGTGTCACCCCAAAAAGCCGACGGGACCGGACGGACCGGGCCCGCTGGTAACAATCGAGGAGGGAGCTGTATGTAGGGAACGTCCGTGTCTGTTCCTTTACGGGGTTATCCTTCGTGGAAGGGTAACAGCAATGCTTTAACCATTAGACAGGATGGATGCATGTTGAGAAAAAGTCTGTTAATCATGCTCTTTCTTGCCCTGGCGCCAGTGGCGGTCTTCGCCCAGGGCAGCCGGCCGGTCAGGCAGATCACCGATGCCGACATATCCGGCACCACGACCTGGTCCAAGGATACGGTTTACGTCCTGAACGGCTTCGTGTTCGTCGAGGACGGCGAGGTCCTGAACGTCCAGGCCGGTACGGTCATAAAGGGCAAGCCCGGCCAGGGCGTGAACGCCAGTGCGCTGATCGTGGCCCGCGGCGGCAAGGTCTACGCCCGCGGCTCCTCGAGCCAGCCGATCATTTTCACCGCTGAGTCCGATGATGTGGATAACCCCAGCGACCTGCCCAGTGACAGCCGCGGCCTCTGGGGCGGCCTGATTATCCTGGGCCGCGCCAGAATCAACACGGCCAAAGGTGAGGGCAACATCGAGGGTATCCCGGACTCCGAGCCGCGCGGCGCCTACGGCGGCACCAACGACCACGACAACAGCGGCGTTTACCAGTACATCTCGCTGCGTTACGGCGGCACTGACATCGGCGCAGGCAACGAGATCAACGGCATGACTTTCGGCGCGGTCGGCGACAGCACGGTGGTCGACCACATAGAGGTGTTCAACAACGCGGATGACGGTTACGAGTGGTTCGGCGGGACGGTCAACACCAGGTACCTGGTGAGCGCGTTCAACGGCGACGACTGTTTCGACACGGACGAGGGATTCACTGGCAAGAGCCAGTTCTGGTTTGCGATCCAGAGCGACGCGGCCGGCATGGCCAACCGGGCAAACGAAGCTGACGGCGGCACGGTGCCTGAGGACGGCCTTCCGCTGTCGATCCCGGTGCACTACAACTGCACCTACATCGGCTCGGGCGCTCACAGCAGCAACACGGACAACGATGTTACCTTAATCTTCCGTGACAACGCCGGCGGCCGTTACATGAACAGCGTGTTCACGGATTTCACCCAGAAGGCCCTGTGGGTGGAGGACCTGGCGAGCGGCGAGGACAGCCGTCACCGTCAGGAAGTCGGCGACCTGACGCTGACCAACAACATTTTCTACGGATACGGCGCGGGCAGCACGTGGGCAACACTGGTGACAGACGATACCAAGAGCGCTCCGGAGTATCTGGTCACATACATGAGCAACGCGGCTAACCACAACGATATCGTCGATCCCAAGCTGTACGGTATCAGCCGGACCAGCGATGGCAAGCTGGACCCGCGGCCGATGGCCGGCAGCCCGGCCCTGTCGGCCGGCGCGACTATCCCGAGCGACGGTTTCTATACCCAGGTGAGCTATAAGGGCGCGTTCGGCCCGGATGCCGGTGACAACTGGCTGCGCGGCTGGACGTTCCTGGACAAGGCCGGTTACCTGTCCACCCCGACAGAGTCCGGCAAGCCGGTAAAGATTATCGCGGATGCCGATATCAAGACCAACACCACTTTCCACGCCGATACGATCTATACCCTGAACGGTTTCGTGTTTGTCGAGAACGGCGAGACCCTGAATATCGAAGCCGGCACGGTGATCAAGGGCAAGCCCGGCCAGGGCGTGAACGCCAGCGCTCTGATCGTGGCTCGCGGCGGCAAGGTCTACGCCCGCGGTTCCTCCAGCAAGCCGATCATCTTCACCGCTGAATCCGATGACGTGGATGACCCCAACGACCTGCCGCTGGACAGCCGCGGCCTGTGGGGCGGCCTTATCCTGCTGGGCCGCGCCAGGATCAACACGGCCAAGGGTGAGGGCAACATCGAGGGTATCCCGGACTCCGAGCCGCGCGGCGCCTACGGCGGCACCAACGACCACGACAACAGCGGCGTTTACCAGTACATCTCGCTGCGTTACGGCGGCACTGACATCGGCGCAGGCAACGAGATCAACGGCATGACTTTCGGCGCGGTCGGCGACAGCACGGTGGTCGACCACATAGAGGTGTTCAACAACGCGGATGACGGTTACGAGTGGTTCGGCGGGACGGTCAACACCAGGTACCTGGTGAGCGCGTTCAACGGCGACGACTGTTTCGACACGGACGAGGGATTCAACGGCAAGAGCCAGTTCTGGTTTGCGATCCAGAGCGATGTGAACGGAATCGGCAACCGCGGCGGCGAGCACGACGGCGGCACGGTTCCGGAGGACGGCCTGCCGCTGTCGATCCCGGTGCACTACAACTGCACCTACATCGGCGCGGGAGTGGGCACGGCCAATGTTGAGAACGACCTGACTTTCATTTTCCGTGACAACGCGGGCGGACGTTACATGAACAGCGTGTTCACGGATTTCAACAAGGCGGCGATAGATGTCGAGGACCTGACGAGCGGCGAGGACAGCCGTCACCGTCTGGAAGTGGGCGACCTGACCCTGACCAACAACATATTTTACGGTTACGGCGCTGGCAGCACGTGGGACAAGCTGGTGCTGAACGGTGCAACGACCAGCGCCTATGTTGCGACCTACATGAGCAACGCCGCCAACCACAACGACATCGTCGACCCGAAGCTGTACGGGATCAGCCGGACGAATAACGGCGTGCTGGACCCGCGGCCGAAATCGGGCAGCCCGGCCCTGAGCGCCGGCGCGGCTATCCCGAGCGATGGGTTCTACACCCAGGTGAGCTACAAGGGCGCTTTCGGCCCGGCCGCCGGGGACAACTGGCTCCGCGGCTGGACTTTCCTGGACAAGGCCGGTTTCCTGGCCGTCCCGATGGAGTCCGGCAAGCCGGTCAAGGTTGTGGCTGACAAAGACATCACCAAGAACACCACTTTCTATGCCGATACGATCTACACCCTGAACGGCTTCGTGTTCGTCGAGGACGGCGAGGTCCTGAACATACAGCCCGGCACCGTGATCAAGGGCAAGCCCGGCCAGGGCGTGAACGCCAGCGCGCTGATCGTGGCCCGCGGAGGCAAAATCTACGCCCTGGGTACGGCGGTCAAGCCGATCATCTTCACCGCCGAGGCGGACAACGTTGATGAGATCGACGACCTGCCGCTGGACAGCCGCGGCCTCTGGGGTGGCGTTATACTGCTGGGTAAGGCCAAAATCAACACGGCCAAGGGTACGGGCAACATCGAGGGTATCCCGGACACCGAACCGCGCGGCGCCTACGGCGGCACGGATGATCATGACAACAGCGGTGTGATGCAGTACGTCTCGCTGCGCTACGGCGGCACTGACATCGGCGCAGGCAACGAGATCAACGGCGTGACTTTTGGCGCGGTCGGCGACGGGACCACGATAGATCACATCGAGGTGTTCAACAACGCCGATGACGGTTACGAGTGGTTCGGCGGCACGGTCAACACCAAGTACCTGATCAGCGCGTTCAACGCCGACGACTGTTTTGACACGGACGAGGGTTTCACCGGCAAGAGCCAGTTCTGGTTCGCGATCCAGAGCGACGCGGCCGGCATGGCCAACCGGGGTAACGAAGCTGACGGCGGCACGGTTCCGGAGGACGGGCTCCCGCTGTCGATCCCGGTGCACTACAACTGCACATATATCGGCTCGGGCGCTCACAGCAGCAACACGGACAACGACGTGACGCTCATCTTCCGTGACAACGCGGGCGGCCGTTACCGCAACAGCGTGTTTACGGATTTCACCAAGAAGGCCCTGTGGGTGGAAGACCTGTCGAGCGGCGAGGACAGCCGTCACCGCCTGGAAGTCGGCGACCTGACCCTGACCAACAACATATTTTACGGTTACGGCGCTGGCAGCACGTGGTCGACGCTGGTGCAGGACGATACCGGGAATCCGCCCGATTACCTGGTCGCCTACATGAGTAACGCGGCGAACCACAACAGCATCGCCGATCCGAAGGTTCGCGGCATCAGCCGGACCAACGACGGCAAGCTGGACCCGCGTGTCGAGTTCGGCAGCCCGGCACTGACGGCCGGCGACAGCATCCCGAGTGATGGGTTCTACACCCAGGTGAGCTACAAGGGCGCGTTCAACGGCACCGAGAACTGGGCCCTGGGGTGGTCGTTCCTGGATCAGGCCGGTTTCCTGAGCCATACGGTCTACCAGGACACCACGGATCACGACACCACGGGCACCAAGAAGAACTGCGATTTCAACCTGGACAGCAAGAACGACGTGTCGGATGTGATCTTCATGCTGCTGCTCAGCCGCAGCAATCCCACCGACTCGCGCCTGGACTGGAACAAGGACGGCAAGTACATGATCAACGACGCCGTTGACCTGTTGCTCGATATCCGCAGCGGCAACTGCTCCGGTTCGACTGTCCTGCTGGCCGCGGCCGACGGAAGCATGGTCGCCGGATCCTCGGCTGTCAGCGCTCTCACTCTGAGCGACGACGAGATCAAGTACCTCGAAACCCAGATCCAGGTCATGGGTCTGACCGAGGACCAGAAAGCCGAGTTCCACGTGGCCATGTACGGCGCCGGCGCTCCGGCCCAGTTGCCCAAGGCTTTCTCCCTGTCCCAGAACTCGCCCAACCCGTTCAACCCCTCCACCACCATCTCGTTCGCGGTGGCTGAGGGCTCCAATGGCAAGGTGAGCCTTAAAATCTACGACCTGCGCGGCGCACTTATCCGCACCCTGATCGACGAAGTGCGCACTCCCGGCACCTACCAGGTCTTCTGGGACGGAACCGACAACCGCGGCCAGGCCACGGCCAGCGGTATATACTTCTATCGCATGCAGGCCGGTGATTTCGTGATGACCAGAAAGATGGTTCTCCTGAGATAGGGCACGCAGAGCTCTCCTCCATCTGAAGTACTTACTGGTTTCACGGATCACCCAGGACCGGTCCCCGCACTCAGCAGGCGGGGGCCGGTTTTTTTTGAGGGCCGGGCTGTGTCCCGGCTTGGGGCAGTGGTTTCGCGCGGCGTGGAGACGCTGCTGCACATGCTTTGGTATCGGGATAGCTGCCTGATTGTCCTCACCGGGTGCGGGCGTGGGACGGATGAAGGACTGAAAGGGGGACAGGATAGGCCTGGAGCTTCAAGCCCCGCCAGAGACGCTGGAGGCCCCCTGCAGAGATTCACGTGTGTGACTGAATATCGGAAGATGGCAAGGCGAGTGATGAGCGGAGGAGCCGCAAATAAAAAGGCCCTCCCCCGCAGCAACAGGGGAGGGCCTTCTGTCAAGCCAGGATCAGAAGCCTACGCTGATGGTGAAGAAGTTGTCCGCTGTCAGGCGGCCTTTGTTCTTGTAAGCGTAGTTGAAGCCGATGTTCCGGGTGCCGAAAACCTGCTTGAACCCGCCGCCGAAGCTGAAGCCGCGCATGGTGGGATCGTCGCCGTAGTAGGCGAAACCCATCTCGTCCGTCTTGTCGGTCAGTTCGTCGGTCTTCACTTCCCAGCCCATGCGCAGAGCGCCGCTCAGGAAGGGAGTGAAGTTGTAGTTCAGCTCGGTGCCGGCCGTGTAGCTGATCGGGATGTTGCTGTTACGCCAGATTTCGCCGGCGGCCAGCCAGTTGGCCTTCTCGCTCGTGTAGAGGTTGTAGGCCAGCGCGATCTTCACCACGGTGGGCAGACGATAGGTGTGAGTCAGGAAATAGGCATCCCGGGTGGAACGGTTCACCATGGCATACGGATCGGTCGAGTAGTCCCCGTAACCGTCGGGAATGCCGCCGGTCATGCCCTGCGGAGGCAGCGAGGCACGGAGCTTGTCGCCGCGCATGGTGAGGTTGGTGCCGAGGTTCTGGATGGCGAAGGAGAAGCGTATCTCGCGATCCATGAACTCGGTGTGGTAGATGGCGCCCGCGTCGATACCGAACGCGTTGCCGGCGATGTCCTGGAAGAAATCCTGATGGATATACTTCAGGTTGACGCCGGCGGTGAAACGGTCGGAAAGATTGTAAGCCAGCGAACCGCCCATCTGGAAATCATAGGCGTTGTAGAAGCTGCCCGTGCCGTTGGGGCTGGTGATAGTGGTGATTTCCTCATCCGGGATGTCCAGATAGCCGAAGAAGAAACCCACCGTCATCCGGTTGTCCAGCACCGGCACAGCCGCGGCGGCATAGTTGTAGGTCAGGTCGAGAGTGTAGTCGACCACGTTGAACATGACTTCCCGGTTCTGGATGAAGCCCAGGCCGGCCGGGTTCCACCAGATCGAGGTGATGTCATCCGCCACGGCGGAATAGGCACCACCCATACCGATGGCGCGGGCGCCGACCGGGATGGTCAGAAATTCGGCGGCGCGGATGCCGACGAATGAAGAGCCGCTCGGACGACCCTGGCTGGGATACTTATCCAAGCCGGTGTATTCCTTGCGTTCGATGCCCTGCGCGAACAGCGGAAGCGCGACGAACGCCAGGGCCACTCCGGCGGTGAAGATGGCATGTGCCATTTTTTTCAACATATGAAACCTC
>CAYLSM010000027.1:0-32369 GCA_964386505.1 uncultured Gemmatimonadales bacterium | reverse complement strand
TCGGGATCAGCCCGCCGGATGCGGCCGCGGCCCTGGCCGCCCTGCGTATCCTGCGCCAGGAGCCGCAGCGGGTGCAACGTCTCCAAGCCCTGTCGCGCCTGTTCCTGGAGGAGGCCGCAGCCCGCGGCTGGAACACCGGCGCCAGCCGTGACTCCGCGATAATCCCGCTGATCCTGGGGCCGGCGGCGCGCTGTTTCGTCCTGCGCCACGCCCTCTACGAACAGGGGATCAACGTGTTGCCGCTCACCTATCCCTCGGTGGCGGAAAACGCCGCCCGGCTGCGCTTTTTCATCAGCAGCACGCACACCGAGGAGCAGATACATTACACGCTCGAAACCATTGCACGGAGCATGTCCGAACTGGGCCTTCAAAACGCCTGAGCCGTTTCCGTCGCTGCGCCGCAGGGGGATGACAGCATGCCGAAAACCGCGCTGATCACCGGGGGTTCCTCCGGGCTGGGGCTGGCCCTGGCTCTGGAGCTTTCGGGGCGTGGCTATTCAGTTGCGCTCCTGGCCAGGCGCCGTGACTGTCTTGAGCGGGCGGTCGAGGCGGTTCGGAACGCGGGAGGCGCCGCCGAGGGATTCGCCTGCGATATCCGCGACGAGGCCGGGCTCCGGCGGGTGGCTCTGGAGATAAAAGAACGTTTCGGGGCGCTGGATTTCCTGATCCTCAATGCCGGGACAGTCACTCCGGGCCTCGTGGAGGATTTCAAAAGCGGGACCGATCTGACAGTGGACCTGGAGACCAACCTCCGGGGCACGATCCTCTGCGCGCACGTGTTCCTGTCCCTCGTGGCCCCGGGAGGCCGTCTGCTGATTATTTCCTCCGGGTTCGGCCTGGTGGGGCCGGCCGGCTATGCGGTTTACGCGGCCTCCAAGGCCGGGATTGTCGCTTTTGCCGAGTCCCTGCGAAGGGAGCTTCTGCACCGTGACATAGCGGTGTCTGTAGCCTGTCCCGGCGACATGCTCACGCCCCAGTACGCGCAGGAGCTGTCCGACCAGCCCGCCTGGATGCGGAAAAAAGCCCCCCGTGGGCTGCTCTCACCGGAGACTGCGGCCCGGCGGATTCTGAAAAAATGCAGTCGCGGCCGGTTTCTGATTGTGATAAACCCCGAGGTGCACCTTCTGCAGCTCGTGACCCGGCTCCTGCCGCGCGGCCTGAGAGACCGTCTGATCGACCGCATTCTGCCGCGTCCGGGCTGAGCCCCGGGAAAAGTGAAAGGATTTTTCTGGCAAACAGCAGGTTTCTGTCAGACAGGTACAGGTGGGCGTCATATCAATAAGGCGCGGAAATGAGCGATATCCGGGTCGTACCCCTCGAAAACACGAAAAGAAACATCCGGAAATTCGTCAAGTTCGCCTGGCGGATCTATAAGGACGATCCGCACTGGGTCCCGCCGCTGATTTTCGACAGCGTTTTCCGCATCCATAAAGGCCCCTACCACGAGACCGGCGTGATCCAGCCGTTCATGGCCTACCGTGACGGGGAGCCGGTGGGACGGATTATCGCCCATTACGACAACTATCATAACTCCCATTTCAACACCCGGCGCGGAGCGGTGGGCTTTTTCGAGTGCGTCGACGACACAGAGGTCTCGCGGAGCTTGTTCCGGGCCGCGGAAAACTGGCTCGCCGCGCAGGGCATGACCGAAATGTACGGCCCCCAGAATTTCCTGGTCTATGACGCCTCCGGCCTGGTGGTCGACAATTTCCAGGACGATCCGGTAGTTGAATGCTCTTACAATCCGCCCTACTACGAGAGGCTTTTCCTGGATTACGGTTTCGTCAAGGACATCGACTGGTACGCGTTCCGGATCGACAGCGATGTGCTGATTCCGGAATCCTTCCTGAACATCTGGAAACAGGTGATGAACAACCAGGAGGGGCTCACTTTCCGCAACACCGTGATCAGCCGCTGGAACAAAAAAGCCTCCCTGGAGGAGGGGAAAAGATTCCTGGAGGCGTTCAACCGGGCCTGGGCCAACAACTGGGGCCACCTGCCCGTGCGCGAGAGCTATATCTCTTATCTGGTGGATTTCGGCCGCTGGATCGGTATCCCGGAGCTGGTGATAATCGCCGAGCACAAGGGCCGGATGGCGGGGTTCGTCTACAACATCCCGGATGTCAACCAGGCGCTCAAGAGTGCCAACGGACGGCTTTTCCCGTTCGGCATTTTTAAAATCCTGCGGGGCCTCCGGAAAATAAACCGGATTCGGGTGGCCATGACCGGCATCCTGCCCGAGTACCGTCTCTCCGGCATGCTTGAGCTCTGCCTTTACCTGGAAACCAAGAGCCGCGGCGACAGGCGGGGGATCAAATCCTACGACTTTTCCCTGATTGTGGAGAAGAACAGCGGAGCATGCCGGGGACTGTACGGAGTGGGCGGCAAGCGTTACAAGACATTCCGTTTCTACACCCGGCCGATCACCGCATCCGAGGCCACCCAGTATAAAAGCAGCCGAGTATCCTGAAAGATATATCATTATAGGGAAACTTTCTGTATCTTGATCTTTAAGGCCATTCGATAATAGCTTTATAATCCTGGATTTCTGATTTGACAGCGGCTCGATAACCCGATTCGTTCTGCAACGACAAAGCCAAACCTTCCAAGGAACCGATATGGGCAGACTGACCGTAATGCAATCTTTTGCGGCCGCGGTGGTTGCGATGCTCGCCCTGGGCGGCGCGCCCCTGCATTCAGCCGGGGCCGGGGAATCCCTGTCCCTGACCCTGGCGGTCCAGCGCCTGCTTGAATCCGGCCCCGAGGTGCGGATCGACAACGAATCGGTCCGCCAGAGCGCCGGGCTGTACGAGAGGACCACCGCCCAGTTCGACTACCTGCTCACCAACGGCGTGTCGATGGAACGCAAGCATGTGCCGGTCTCAGGGATGCTGAGCAATTTCGAGCGGAACGAGAATTTCGCCCTGGGCCTGCAGAAACAGCTCCGCAACGGGGTGTCGCTCTCGGTCACTGCCACCTCGTTCGATCTGACCGACAATATCACCAACATCCGGCCGCTCAACGGGGCGGATGTCTCGGCCCTGGTGATAGTGCCGCTGTTGCGGGGCCTGGGCAGAAACAACACCGGGGCCGCCGAGCTGGCCGCCAAGTCCTCCCTGGATGCCGACATCCTCCTGACCGGCTACAATGTCTCCGGCCTGATCTACGACCTTACCTCAGCCTACTGGGACTACCTGGCCGCGGCGGGATATCTCGAGATACAGAAAACTGTGCGCGAGAACGAGCTGAAAATGCTCGATATCGTGGGCAAGCTGGTCACCGCCGGAGAGCTGGCCCCGGTGTTCCTGGAGCAGACCCGGGGCAACCTGAACACAACCCTGCGCGGGATCAGCGACGCCGAGTATAGCCTCTATTCCAGCCGTCAGGATATCGCGGTGCGGCTGGGGTACGCGCCGCAGGAGACGGATGCTCTGCCCCTGCCTTCCGAGCGGTTCCCGGAGCTGATCGATCCGGACAGCCTGCCCGAGGGCACCCAGGCCCGTCTGCTTGAGCAGTCGATGCAAAACCGGGGCGACTACCTGGCGCTGCTCAAAAACAGCGAGACCGACAGAATCTATCTGCATCAAGCCGAGAACAGCAAAAAGCCCAGCCTTAACCTGAATGTCAAGCTCGGGTACGCCGGGCTGCAAGAGGATGGGGGCCGGGGGCGGTTCGTCAAGTCGTATTCCAACAATGTGGACGGGGTTAACTCATATGTGGGCCTGCAGTTGGAGTTGCCGGTGATAAACCATGACGCCCGCGGGCAGGTGGCTTACTATCAGTCCCTACTGCGGGAATCCGAGCTCAGGAAAGAGAACCTGTCCAATGCCATCGCCTCGGAGATCCTTGTCACCCTGGAAACCATGCGCCGGGCCGTACGCGAGTACCATCTGGCCGAGGAATCGGCGGACTTTTTCCTCAACACGGTCAATTTCGAGGTGGAAAAGGCCAAGAACGGGTCGCCGGACCTGACCAGCCTTTATATCGGGCTGGACCGGTTCAGGAGCGCGAAGATGGCGCAGATCGACGCTCAGCGCAAGTATGCGGTTTCCCTGGCCCGTCTGCGGCTGGCCACCGGCACGGTGCTTGTCAGCCGGGGCGAAGGCTGGGCCTATATCTCCGGAGCCATGACGCAGCTGCCTCCGATTCAATGAACACCCGAACCCGCGAGATAAAAATGCACACACTGAACCGTACCCTGGCGGCATCGATCCTGGCTCTTTTCTTCCTGGCGGCCGGTCTTTCCGCCGCGGACAAGGTGGGAGCGACCGGGCACATCGTACCGGCCGGCGGGATTGTTAAGGTGGCGGCGCTCCGGCAAGGGGTGATCTCCGAAATCAAAGCCGCGCGGGGCGATCTGGTGCGCAAGGGCGCACCGCTTTTCACTCTCGTTATCCCCACCTCCAGCCTGTCCGAGGTCGAGCTGGCCAAGCTGGACCTGCGGGATGCCACCGAGAACGGGGCCAAGGCGATCGAGCTGCAGAAACTGAAAATCCAGGCCGCGACCACCGAGTTGGATATCGCCGAGAAAAGGCTCGCCCGTTTCGTGGCGATGGGACAGGACTTTTCCGCCCTCTCACAGAAAGAGGAGCGGGAGTACCAGGTCAAATCGGCGCGAGAGCATCTCGACATCGCCCAGGCCGAGCTGGAGCATATGACCCTGACCAACTCGATCAACACCGGACGGGCCACCGAGCGGCTGAAAGCCGCCCGCGGCTCGCTCGACCTGTGCACTGTGGTGGCTCCGGCGGATGGCACGGTGATAGAATATTTCCAGAATCCGGGCGAGGTCGCCGGCACGGCGCCCAGCCTGATAATGGCTGATCTGAGGACCATGTACGTGGTGGCCGAGGTCTCCGAAAGCGATGTGCTGAAACTCAAGACCGGTCTGGCCGCCACTGTCACGCACAGCGCCATCGCCACTCCCCTGACCGGACGGGTGGAATACATCGGACGGTTCGTGGCCGACAATGTCAAGACCGCAAATGTCAGGATCAGGCTCGATCAGGCCGAGATGGCCTCCCGGCTCCTGAACATGGAGGTCAATGTCACGATCGATCTCGGAACCGGAACACCGGCGCAATGAGCGTGGAGCCGTTCCTGCGGGTCCTGGCCGAAACTCCGCCCTGGGCCGCGGTGGTCTCGGCTCTGGCGTTGATTGTCGTTCTGGCCGAGACAGGAATGATCCTGCTGGCTGCCGCGCTCGAGCACCGGGGCGGAAAGAGCCGAAAGCATGAGGCCGCTCCCGCTCTGACCGGTTCCCGCTGCGCAGTGATCGTCCCGACCCGCGGCCTCGCGCAGTCGACAGAGCGGAATCTCGCCAGTGTGCTGAATCAGGACTGGCCGGGCTACGAGGCCTTCTTTGTGGTGGAATCCGAGTCCGATGCTGGAGTGCCGGTCCTGCGGGCGCTCTGCGCCTCGCACAGCAACGCGCACCTGGTGGCGGCCGGACAGGCGAGCACGTGCAGCCAGAAAATCCACAACCTTCTGGCCGGAGTGCGGGCCGCGGGAGAGGTCGATCTGCTGGCCTTCGCCGACAACGATGTCCCGCTGCCGGCAGACTGGCTGGCGCGCCTGACCTCACCGCTGGCGGACCCGGGCGTTACGGTGAGCACGGGTTTCTGGCGGATACGGAGCCGTGACCGCGGGTTCGCCGCGCAGCTCCAGGTATTTTTCAACCGTCTGCTGTATTCGCATTTCCTGGCTGCTTCCAGCCTCGGCGGAGGAGGTTTTCTCTGGGGCGGCTCGTTCGCCCTGCGAAAAAGCGATTTCGAGGCCATGGGGGTGGAGGCACGCTGGTCGGAGTCGGTCAGCGACGACATGAGCCTCGGCCGCCTTCTGGCAGAGACGAAACACAGGAGCTTCCTGATCCCGGGGTTGCTTGTGACCACGGAGGAAACTCTTCGCTCCGCGCGTAAAGCGGTGACCTGGTTCTCACGGCAGGTGATGAACCTGAAGGCGAACTACTATTTCCTTTGGTCTCTGGGGCTGATACCCCTCTGCCTTGCAGTCGCCGGGGGGTACCTGGCCGCCCTGATAGCCCCGCTGTGGTGTGTTTTCAGCGCCCTGTCTTTCTGGGCCTGCGGGGGGCTGGCCGCGCTGACAGTGCTGGGCGGAGAACTTGTGATCGCCGCCTGCACCGGACTTGGGGACAGGGTCGGGGGAGGCTGGAGATTTATCGCGCGCATATATGCTTTCAGGCTCTGTTTCCTGGCAGCCTGCCTGAGAACGATAGGCAAGAGCAGCCTTCTCTGGGCTGGAATCGAATACCGTATAGACTGTCAGGGCCGGGTGCTGGATATCCGCCGCTGACCACGACAGAAAAGCTTTTCAGGGTGTAGCGGAGAGTCGCATGAGATCGCTGCTTCTGGCCTGGAACAACACTTTCCAGAACGTGAAACGCACCACTGCGGCAGTGGCCGGCATCTCCTTTTCCATCCTGCTCATTTTCATGCAGCTCGGATTCCTCAACGGCAGCAAGCTCGCCTCCTCTGGCCTGTACCACTATTTCTCTTTCGACCTGGTCATTGTCGCCAGCAAGTTCCTTCATCTGGGCGCTCCGGTGGAGTTCCAGAAAACCCGGCTCCTGCAGGCCACCACCGTGCCGGGGGTGAAAGACATTTTCGTCCTGAACGTGGCGCCCGCCACCTGGAAAGACCCGCGCACCGGCATCCGCACCTACATGCGCCTTCTGGGTATCGACCCGAAGCCGGAATTCATTCTGGACCCTGAGATCATAAACGGCCTGGACGCGATCGAGCAAACGAACACGGTGCTTATCGACCGGCTCTCCCACAAGGACTACGGCGATATTTCCGTGGGGCAGAAAGCCGAGATCAACGGGGCCGAGATCAAAATCGGCGGGCAGTTCAAGCTCGGGATGATCTTTTTCGCCGAGGGCTGGGCCGTGACCAGCAACAGCAACTACACGCGCCTGACCTACCGCGACCCGCGCAGCATCACCTACGGCCTGATCTCGGTGGATGACCCGAAAAATGTCCAGGCTGTCAAGCAGGAACTCAAGAGACGCCTTCCCGGAGATGTCGTTGTCTACGACCGTGACGAGCTGATCCGGCGCGAGCAGCAATATTTTATCAACGTCAAGCCGGTGGGCATCGTATTCAAGCTCGGGGTGCTGGTCTCCTACCTGATCGGGGTGGTGATCCTGTTCCAGATCCTCTCCACCGACATTTCCACCCGTCTTAAAGAATATGCCACGCTCAAGGCCCTGGGGTTTTCGAGCTGGTACATAAATTCCATCGGTGTTGGGCAGGCCCTGCTGATGGCCTCGCTGAGCTACATTCCGGCCCTGGGGTTCGCCGCGGTGGTGTTCAAGATCGTGTACAAGCTGTCCAACCTGCCCATGCGTCTAACCCCGGGGCTGGCTCTGTTCGTGCTGCTCCTGAGCCTGACCATGAGTGGGATTTCAAGCCTTATCGCCCTGCAAAAAGTTAAGAAAGCCGATCCGGCGGAGCTGTTCTGACCATGAAACCCGGTGTGAAAATCGATATCGCCATACGCATTCTTCTTCACGAGAAGAAACGCCTCTCTCTGTCCATAATGGCCGTTTCTTTCGCCGTGCTGGTGATTTTCATGGAGCAGGGGTTCTACAACGGCCTGAACGACAGCCAGGTGAAGCTGTACGACGTGCTCAACGCCGACCTGGTCATTATGAACTCCATGCAGCGCCACATGCACAAGTACGATATGCTGCGGCGCTCCTCGCTCTACCAGGCGCTCGGGGTGGAGGGGGTCAGCGAGGCGGTACCGGTGTACAAGTTCCTGGTGCAGATGAAAAACTCCCGCACCGGCGACTTGTCCGAGGTGTTCGGCCTGGCTTTCCCGCCCGAGTCGGACCCGTTGACTATCACGATCACTGAGAGCAACCGGGAAGCGCTCAAGAAGCTCGGGACTGTCCTGTTCGACAGCGATTCGCGCAAAAATCTCGGCCAGGTGCTGCCCGGCCAGGAGATCGAAATCAACGGGCTGCACTATACGGTAGGCGGGTTCATCCGGCTCGGGCCCACGTTCAGTTTCGACGGGAATATCCTGATGTCGGAGGGCACCTGGCTGCAGGACAAGGTGCCCGGCTATGCCGAACAGGTCTCTTTCGGCCTTCTGCGGGTCGCGCCCGGCGCCGACATCCAGGCGCTTAAAGAAAAAATCCGGCGTGAGGTCAATGAGGATGTCACGCTTCTGACACCTTATGAGCTGCGTCGGCGCGAGATTATCTACACCACCAAGACCGCGCCTCTCGGCTCAATTTTCGGGGTGGGCATGATTATCGGCTTCATCATCGGCACGATCATCTGCTACCAGATCCTGTACAACGAGATCACCGACCATATCCCCCAGTTCGCCACCCTGAAGGCGATGGGCTTCACGGACAAGTACCTGCGCAACCTCGTGCTCCGTCAGACTGTTCTTCTGTCGCTGATCGGATTCATCCCGGGGCTGTTCCTGACCCAGGTGCTGTACTATTTCCTTTTCAAGCTCACCGGCATTGCGATGATTTTCACTGTCGTACGGGTGGTCATAGTCCTGGGCATGACATTCAGCATGTGTGTCATTTCCGGGTTTATAGCCGTGAAAAAGATAATCAAGGCCGATCCGGCCGATCTGTTCTGATCCTGTCCCAACACTTTCGGGCTGACAGGAGTGTGAAGGCTATGAAAAGCAAAGAAAGAACGAAGTTTATCTACCGTGATGACAGTACGTTGCCGGTAATCGAAATCTCGGGGCTGAATTTCTCTTACGGCAGCGGGGAGAGCAGCAAGCAGGTGCTTTTCAACAACAACCTCAAAATCTATTCGGGCGAGATTGTGATCATGACCGGGCCCTCGGGCTCAGGCAAGACCACTCTGCTGACCCTGATCGGGGGTCTGCGCTCGGTCCAGGAGGGCGAGCTGAAAGTCCTGGGGCGGGAACTCAAGGGAATGAGCGCGATCGGGCTGCAGGAGGTCCGGCGCAATATCGGGTTCATTTTCCAGCAGCACAACCTGTTCGACTCTCTCACCGCGCTGCAGACACTGGCTGTGGCCATGCAACTCAAAAGCTATCCGGATGAGGAATTTGTCCGTCGCCCGGAGAGGATCCTCGGGGAGCTTGGGCTGGCCGAGCGTATGAACTACAAGCCCGAGAATCTCTCCGGCGGGCAGCGTCAGCGGGTGGCGATCGGCCGGGCGCTGATCAACGATCCGCTCATCATACTGGCGGATGAGCCCACGGCCGCCCTGGACAAGGTCACCAGCGCCCAGGTGATCGAACTGTTCAAGAAACGGGTGAAGGAGTACAACTGCACGATAATCATAGTCACGCACGACAACCGGATTCTGGATGCCGCCGACCGGGTGATCAACATGGTGGACGGCAACATCGAATCGAATATCGTGGTGGCGGATGCCCTGGCGATCATGCGCTTCCTGAAAGAATGCCATGTTTTCGAGGACATGCACCAGTCGTTCCTGGCCGATGCCGCCAACTCGATGAAACTGGAGGTCTATCCGGCCGGCTCCCTGGTGATCCGCGAAGGTGATGCGGGTGACAAGTTCTATCTTATCCGCCAGGGACAGGTCGAAGTGTTCACCGGCGAGGGAGAGGCCCGGAAATCTTTGACCACGCTCGGCCCGGGGGATTTTTTCGGCGAGCTGGCCCTGCTCAAAGATGCCCCGCGGGCCGCCTCGGTGATGGCAAGCGGTAAACTGGAAGTATACACCCTGTCCAAGGACAAATTCATCGAGCTGGTTGGGCGCTCTTCCAGTTTCGAGGAACACCTCAAAAAGTCATATTTCCATTGATGCGTCATTGTCGAGTTACGAAAGCGAACGTCCGAAAATGCAAACGGCCTGAATCCTTGGGATTCAGGCCGTTTTGTACCATGGCGCCGAGGAACGGAATTGAAGGCCAAATATTAATCACCTATGTATCAATGAGTTACTATTTGCAAGGACTCTCTTTTGGTCACAACAAGACACGAAACGACACCCTCGGGGCGCGAAAAGGCCCGCTTTGCCAAGCTTGGATGAAATAGTCTTTCCCGTTATAATGGAAGCATCGCCCAGGGCCATAACCTCCAGCTCATTCGCGAGATCGATCTTACCTGATGTGTTCAAAGATCGGATAATAATCCAGACTAATTCCTAATAAAATCCCGGCTGATCTTCCTGATTATTACTTGATGAATGGACGACGCATTATGGCGGCCGTTGAAAGCCAATACCCTTTGGCTGGCCGGGTCGTAGAGTATGGCATCCGGGTTGGAACCGGCAGGCCTCCGATCGAGAACCTTTAGTGTCTTTCTGTTTGGGAACGGATCATGGGGCAAAATTCAGCACTGCCGTGGTCCCGGCTGGAATGACGAGAGAACAGGATACAGTACCATCAGCGGCCGGATCCCCCACCTGAATGGTTTTTCCAGTCAATGCGTCGGTCAGAGAGCCCAAATGCGCGAGCCCCAATGATTTTTTGTCAATTTTGACCGCAACGTTCCGTTCGACGTTCGCGGGATTGCGGACTGAGAAATACAGCGGCCGGCCATTTTCACCACCGAACCGTTCTATCAGGATGCCATCCGTCCCAGCCGTGGCGAACGTGACCGGTTCCCAGCCGGAGGTCGCCAGGGCTTTGAGCACCGGGAGGTGCTTCCTGTAAAATTCTCTTTTGCTGTCAAAATCCTCCTGCGTTCTCCCATCTACGCCCGGCCACCAGGAGTACAGGAAACAGACATTGAAATGGTCCTTGAGCACTTCTTCCGAGTACCGGGCCAGGCGCGCCCCGCTCCAGTCGCCGCAGGTTTTATGGTACATCAGCATCCGGATACTCTGCTGGCTTTCCACGTCCGGGTTCCAGCCCTCCCGTGATATCCCGTCCATCAGCCAGCTGAACCACGGCACGTCGATCGCTCCGTTGGCATAGGTCAGACCGCCTGATTCGAGCATCTGCCTGCGCACAAAAGTCATATATTCGAGAGCGCAGAAATAACCGAGCTGGCAGGGCCTGGCCGCCAGGTAGCTGAAAGTCAACGGGTAATCGGCGAAGGCGAAATGCTCCTTACGGAAATTCTCGACCCCCATGTGCACCCATTCGGTGACAGAGTCGTAGCGTATCCCGTTCGCGGTGCCGCCCAGTTTGGCGGCGCCGTCACGATCTCTCAGGAATTCGTATTTCCATGAGAGCAGACCGCGGTTGGGATCGCCGTAAGTTCCGGTTATGTCCGGATCGGAGTTGGTCAGCCATTCGAGATAGGTCCCGCTCCGGTAGGTCCGGATACCGTTGGATATGGGATCGCCGTTTTCGTCATACATCGCGGAATTCAGGAAAGCCCTGACCGAATAAGCCCGCGGCACCTGGGAGTAGTCACCGGTGAAATCGTTCCCGTCCCACTTGTCTATATCGCTGCGTTCCCGGGCTACTATCGAGCTGAGTGCCAGAGTGTCAATGTCCGGGGCTTTTCCCAGACTCGATCTCCACATCCAGGGCTCGTTGTAGGTCATCGAATACATGCCCTGGTCATTGGCGCTCTTAATCCAGCTGAACTCACCCCCGTGACGGTCTCCATACATGGCGCCAAAATCCGCCAGTCCCTTGAACTTGGCCATATCCCGGGTCGAAGAGGTCGCACCCGGTTTCGTGCGCGCCTCGAAGTATTCCGGATAAAGATCAAAATATTTCTTGGCTGCGGCGCGCATGCCCCAGCGCGGGTCGTGATGGCTGAGGACAAACGAGAACTCCGCCTGGCCAGGGAATTTCTTTGTCAACGGGGAGAGACCGAAATCGAAGCAGAGCGTGTAATACCCATCCGCGTAGGACATCCTGTAGACCGCTGGATGGTCGACCGCGACCCCGAGCGACAACCCGGCCTTGCTTCCGTCGATACTCGAATA
This sequence comes from uncultured Gemmatimonadales bacterium, assembly GCA_964386505.1. Classification (GTDB taxonomy): domain Bacteria; phylum Gemmatimonadota; class Glassbacteria; order GWA2-58-10; family GWA2-58-10; genus JAJFUG01. Next base: position 20,487 of record CAYLSM010000027.1, on the reverse strand, counting down.
CGGCCAAGGGGCGATATAGCGGTTCGTCCACCTTCCTATCTCGGTTGCGTTCGTATAAGACTGACCTTCCTCGATTGTCTCGCCCGAGGAAAGCCCAGTCTCCCATCTCCAGCCCACAGCGGCCACCGGCAGACGGTACAGGAGCTGGACACAACGGTCCTGTCCGGTAGTGTCCTGCAATGTCCCGCTGATCTTAAAATGGTCGTCATGTCCACTCACCTCGGCCGAAAGCCTGATCCCTTTATATTCTCCCAGCATGCGGGCTGCATTCGTTTCCACCTTCTGCATTTCACCATTGATCACCTCAAATTCCGGTAATCTCAACTCTCTCAGACTGAAATTGTCGACCCAGATTTTCCCACCCAGACTTGCGCTGTTTGCTTCTGGATCACGCACAACATGGAACTCCAGTTCACCCGATTCGGTTCCGGGGAGTGTCTGGAAGGTATGCCGGAACTCGGTCCAACCAGATTTGTAAGGCCCTAAATACTCAATGTTGGCTTGACTGCCTATAATCGCATTCCCGGAATCCAGCCTGCGGATATGGATAGTCGGTGTACCTCTCAGCTTATCAGCCTTCATCCAGAAAGAAATCATGTAGACCGACTCTGGTTCGAGTGGGATCCTGTCCAGCATTAGACGGCCCCCGCCGGCAGCATCGAGGCAGACCGAGGCTTTACCTGAATACGCAACCTGTGTGTCCACACTGCACGTTCCGCTCAACCCTGCTGCACCAGTACTCTCGAAATCCCCTCCGGCAATCAGCTCCGAGCCAGGATCACACTTATATTCCCGCAGCAGGAACCCGCCTGTCCTGACGGGTGCGAGCAGTTCGCTGCTGTCGGCGGCGAGACCTGTAACCTGCCCCCTGCCATCGAGCTTCATCACCAGGCCGTCACCCGTGGATAGTATGATATCGTCCTTCTTTTCCGCAGAAGGCGAGGCGCAGGATAATAATGCAATCAGCAGGCCCGTAAATGGGAAGATCGCTCTGAAATTAATGCCCATCATCCACTCTCCCGATTGTGACAGCGCTGTAAGAAACAACCTGATCCTGGCTGCGGGATGTAAGCAGGCGGATTTTTATTTCAAAGGCAGATCGGCTTTTGAGATAAATACAGTTGTGTCTTGAATTTTGGCTCAATATATCGTGAGCGGAACGGTGAGCTTGACAAAGAGGGCGCGGTCGCGCCGACCGAGAGTACGGCCGAGCCGGCTGTCCGGCATGTCGAACCGGTCGGCCGTGTAGGCCACATACAGCGCTCCGAAAGGCGGCCTGAACCGCCAGCCGAACAGGCCGTAGAAGTACACCCGGTCGTTGTTGGAATTATACTCGCCGGTCAGATGGAACCAGAAATCGGGGCTGAAATTGTAGTCCGCGGTCAAGTCGAAAAGGGATGTCTCCTGGTTTGTGGAGTCGGGAGAGAACCGCAAAACGGTCAGGCTGGAGCTCAGGGAGAGCCCGCTGACCGGCTTGAACGCTCCGGTCAGGCTGGTCTGGTTGAAATCCCGCTCGAAATTCCGTCCCCAGGTGCGGGTCAGCCTGGCGCTTTTACTTATCCGGTCGTTCCAGATTATGTCGGTTGTCCAACTGGGGTTGTGGAAGCGTTTCTCGAAAAGTTCGGTCTGGTACACGCCGCCGAAATCCACCTGCCAATTGGAGAGGAAAGTCACACCTTCCGTGCTCCGGATTTTAACCAACTGGAGGTCGCCGTTGTTGTGCCAAGCAAGATCGTTCCCCTGGTTGAAACTGATCTTGTCGATTCCGTGACGTCTTATCCAGTGTTCACCGCTGAACCAGGTGAAAGGCCGGTTGTAGTTGTCCTGTGGGACAAGCGCGACCCTGTTGACGTTTTTCTGGAAGCCGCTGTCGTAATGGTATCCTCCGGCGTTAACCTGGTACAGGCCCCTGGCGTAAGAGAACCGGAGCGCCGCCGCGCTGGCGAATCTATCACCGCCGGAGGGAAAGCTGCCCACAAGCTGGGTGCGGATACTCGTGTTTGAGTTGAATACCAGTACCCCATCCCCGCTGAGCACCCGGGCGTAGCCGCCGTCCCAGGCGCGGCTGACAGCAGTCAGGCCGATATTCGAGGAGCCCAGGATATCCCGCTGCAGACGGACAGCTTCGGTCTGGGCCGATGGGTTTCCACCCACTCCCGCACGCTCATCGGCCGCGAGCACGGCGTAGTTTACTTTTCCCACGCGCCCGTTGGTCTTAACCCCCCAGTTCAGATCCCCGATCCGCCGACTGTAGAACACATTGATCTCGTTGTTGAACAGTTCGGCGCCCTCAAGAAAATACAGCCTTTTCTCCGGGTAAGAGATCTCGTAACGGGTAAGGTTGATTTTCGACAGGTCGGCCTCGACCGTGGCGAAATCCGGGTTGCAGGTGATGTTGCCGTCCATAGTGTTGCCCAGTTTCAGCCGCAGGTCCGCCCCGCCAACCAACTCCCGGCCGCCGGAGGAGAAGATCGTGCGTCGGCCGGAAGCGGGCAGGTTGGAATCCAGACCCACCAAGTAGGGGTAGAGCGTGGCTGAGAGAAGCTTGTTGAATGCGGGGAGGCCCAGAAGGTCACCGGATTGCGATACGCGCCAGGCCACGTCGCGGTATTGCCAGAAACTTGTTTCGAACATTTGGGGGTAGTTGCGTCGGAAATTGATGCCCCAGAGGCGTCCCTCGCCACGGGGGATACGTATCTCCGAAACTGGGATTTTCATCTCGCAGCTCCAACCCAGGCTGTCCTCATGGGAGGCGACCCACCAGGTGCAGTCCCATTTCTTGTCGTTGGAGAGGCCATCCTCACTGATCCGGCCATCCACCTGGGTGCCCAGCGAGTTGGTGCTGAAATAGTAGCAGTCGCGGCGGGTGTGGAAAGTGTCCAGGTACAGGGTGACCGCGTTGTCGTTGTCCATGTCGCCGTCGCGCTCGGCGATCGAGCTGTTGGTGGCCGCCCCCCCGGGGTTGAGGCAGCGGAACGCTGCGTAGATAAACTGGCGGTCGCAGGCGACAGCCACCCGGGTTGCGGCCTGAGGGATGTCGCCTGGTGTGGGTCTGTACTGTACGAGGTTATCCTGCCATTCGGCCGCCTGCCAGACCGGGTCATCCAGCAGGCCGTCAATCTTGGGCGGAGCCTGGGCCGTGGCAGCGTTAATATTGCGGGTGGGCCGCTGGACTTTTTCCTGGGCACAAAGGGAAGAAGCGCCCAGAAATAGGCACCAAGATAACACCAGAGAAAAAACTGTAAAACAAGCTGACATCTTTCCTGCCGTTTTAGTCAACATTCCATAAATCAGAACCGACGCAGAAAAATAATCGCCTTCTTATTCGATTCCAAAATTGGATTTTTCGGCCTGTCCATTGCAACTCGATATATTTCTTATGGTTATGATAATACTTATTTTAAGAAAACTCAACAATCAATTTGTAAGATGAATATATGGTCAGGGTCATAATGTGAACGCGGGAAATTATTTGCACCAATACAAAAAGGGCTGCGAACAATAGTCCGCAACCCTTTCATTTATATGGTGCCGAGGGACGGAATTGAACCGCCGACACGGGGATTTTCAGTCCCCTGCTCTACCGACTGAGCTACCTCGGCTTTATCGCCTGCAAATGAGAATCGGGTGAGGAAAATAACCCTCGGCCCCGGCTTTGTCAATATTTTCCGCCTGCAGCAGTCAACTGGCTGCGCCGCAACAGGCTATTTCATTTTCCTTTCCGGTTTTGCAATCGCCAGAACAGGGCCAGACAGCCCAGACCCAATGCCAGCAGGGAGGTCTCGGACAGCGGACCCCAGGCCGGCAGAGCGATCACTCCCACCAGAAAAGCCCCCAGCGCGGCGCCGAGATGGTCGGCCGCGTTGAGCCGGCCAGCCCGGATTGTTGGTCCGAGTCCCAGGCTGACTCGGGAGTAGAAGCGGGCCACCCCCGGGAACAGAGCTCCGGAGCAAAAACCGGTCAGAGCGACAGCCAGGTAGAACAGCAGCATCGCCGCGCTATGGCCCGCCTCCCCGAGTGCACAAAGCGCCTCCAAAGGCCTGGGCAGGGCCGCCCCCATAATCAGAGAAAGCGCCAGGCCGGCAGTCAGTAACGGCAGGCCGAACCAGCGCTCTGCCTGATTTCCGACCGCTCGGACCGCCGCCCACGACCCCATTGCCAGGGCCAGCATGTACAGCGCCGTGAGCAGTCCGATCTGCTGGAACAGCGTGCCGAACACGAGCTGGCAAGTGTACTGGAGCACTATCACCGCGCCCATCGAGGCCAACCCTGCCAAGCCAAGCCCCAAAACCGTGGCAACTGTCCCGGCCCGCGCCGAGCCGGTCCTGAGCCGGGAGCCGGCCAGCAGAAGGCTCAGCAGCACCGGGCCCAGGACAAGCAGCAGCCTTTCCCAGTCACTCAGCCGGCCTGCCGCGGCCAGGACTCTTTCCAGTGCGCTCACGGTCTGCCTCTCCCCGGTCAGGCGAAGGCTCAGGCGAAGGTGCTGAAACCAAGCCACCGGCGCCTGGTCGCTATGCTGTACAAGGTTTTCACCCGCTGCCGTAAGGTCCTGCTGGACTTTCTTCAGCCTCTCAGCCTCGAACCAGGGGGCGATAAAATAGCGGCTGAACCCAGACACCGATCTCTCGAAACCAGCGAGACGTGTCAAGAGAACTGCGTTGTCCTCACTGAGAAGAGAATCCCGGTCAGTCGCGTACAGGATCAGCTCGGTGGGCCCAGCGGCCAGGGCCCGGTGTCTGAATGCACCGCCGAGGGCGGACCACACCGAACCGGCCAGCTCGCGCTGAGTATCCAGGGCATAGGTCGCGGCGTAGGGGAGGCGCAAGGCCAGGACACCGCCCGCCGGGCCAAGTGTACGTGCGGCCCGGCGGAAAAACTCGGCCGTGTACAGACGGGAGGCCTCCATGCGGTAGGGGCCGGGAAGGTCGACCAGCAGGACTGCCGCGCCGGCGGGCGACACTCCGCGCGCACGCGCGGGCGGGCGGCCCAGCCAGGCCCGGAGGTCTGCGCAGACATACAAGTAATCCCCGCTGTTAAGGCCCTGGCGCAGTGAATCCGGAAGATGGCTCACTACCAGTTTCTCAATCCGGCTGTCCGGGTAGACCGAGAGCACTGAGAGACTTTTCGCCCGTAGCAGTGTCTGCGCCAGGCCGCCGCAGCATGGCCCGGCCACTATCACTTTCTCCGCGTCCGGATCCTGGCACAGAACAAGAGCTGCCAGGGACAGGTCGGTATAAGGGTCGGGAAAAGTCACCCGTGGCGTGCCGTTATCGTACAGGGTGTACTGGCCCTCGGTCTCGGCCAGGCTCAGCGAGCCGTAGCGGCTCCAGCCCGAGCTGACCAGGCGCCCAGGCGCGCCCAGGCCCTGCCACTCCAGCGACGCGAAATGCTCTGCCAAGGGCCGGCCTGCGAAAACCATTCCCGCTACGATCAGGGTGATCCCGGCCGGAATGAGGATCAACCTGCGCCCGGAGCGCACCCCGGCCAGACAGGCCAGAATGGGCAGGGAGCCGAACGCCAGGACATTGACCACCGGCCCGCTCCATCCCGCCAGGACAAAAGTGAACACCAGCCCGGCGACAAACGCGCCCAGCGCCTCGGAGGCCCAGAGCGAGCCGAACACCCGCCCCTCCGGCTCATCAGGAACCGTTTCCGATGCAGTAGAGCGCAAACCGGCAAGCAGTGGAAAGGCCAGCCCTATGCAGAGACAGTACGGGGTGCAGGCGATCAGGCATCGGCTGAACACACTCAGCGGCTGGGCGATCAGGCCGGCGGTAAGGCCCAGGGCCTGGCGGATCGAGATGAGGTGAAACAGGAGAAACAGAGCCGCGGGCAGGCTGAGCCCGGCCACGACGGCAAGAGCGGCTGCGGGCCGCCGCAGAACACGTCCTGCGGTTGATCCGGCCAGGGAGCCGGCACAGATCACGGCCAGCCAGGCGGCCAGGGCCGCGCCCACGGCCAGCGTTCCGCCATCCGAGACCACCATCACGCTGCGCAGGTACTCGGTCTGCACCACCAGGGCGGAGGCGCCGAAAGCCCCGGCGCTCAAGGCACGGCTCGGGCGAAAGGCACTTTCCTGCATCGGCTGCCCCGGGTGATGGTTTTACTTTGGCACGCGGACTGTGACTGTGTAATATTACTGCCTTTTGATTCGCGGGTGGAGAGAAAAGTCGAGCGGGCGACACAAGGAGATGAGATTTGAGCGCAAGAGCGGGGCAGGGGCGGGCCGGGATAACGGGCGGACCGTCAGGCAGTTGGCGGGGCGGGCGGATCGGTGCGATCCTGCCCATTATAGCGGCGGTGCTGTGCTGGGCTGCGGCCTCGCTTTTTGTCCGCTATTTCAGTTTCCACATGGACCTGCACACCCAGAATTTTTTCCGCTACCTGTCGGCCAGTCTGGTTCTGGCGCCGGTGGTGGCCTGGCTCCATCCCGGCTGTTTCAGCCGTTATCTGAGTCGCTGGCGCACTTTCCTGCCCCTGGGGGCGCTGCTCGTGCTGTTCCAGGTTCTCTGGACCGCCTCGGTCTACCGCCTGGATATAGGCTTCGCCTCAATGCTGGGCAAGGTGGGCACGCTGCTGATCACACTTATCGCATTCGCGGTCCATCCCGAGGAGCGGCGGGTGATCCGCTCTCCGCTGTTCCTGGCCGGACTGGTCCTGGGTTTCACCGGGATGGCCGGGGTCGTGGCCGGGCTGCCAAATTTCAAGGGCGGCCTGGCCGCGTCGCAGAAAACCGGAATCATTCTCCTTCTGGGCAGCGCCGTGGTCTGGGCAATCTACGCGAACATTATCCGAAGCGTCCTGAAAAGCGAAAACGGGCTGCAGACTTTCGCTTTCACCTGTATCTCCACAACAATAGTCTATTTCCCGGTATTCCTTGTCTGGGGCCATCCGGCCACGCTTATGCACAGCGGGCCCGGCCTGAGCCTGCTTGTGGCCGCCTCGGGGATGATCGGCATAGCTGGGGCCAACAGCAGCTATTTCATCTCGATCAAGAAAATCGGCCTGGCGCCCAGCTCCAACCTGGTGCTGGCCGACACTTTTGTTGTGGCCCTGGTCAGCGGCCCCCTGTTCGGCGAGCACCTCAGCCCGGCCCAATGGGTTTTCGGCCTTCTGCTTCTGTCCGGCTGTGCCCTGGTGGTGCGGGTGAGCACCTCAGGCAAACAAAAAGGGGCCCGGGCAAGCGCCCCGACCCCCCTTTGACTGCAGAAATTCACACCCCTGTAGAGCTTATTCCTTCCAAACAGTCAGCTCGTCATGATCTGACCATATTCTAACATTTTAACCGAAAAGCTTTGAATTAGGCGGCATCACTTAAAGAACTTTGTTCAGAGCTGTGGAAAGCTCTGTGGATAAACCTGCGAACAACTGTCCTGAGCCCTCGGAGCCATGATCTTACACGATCTGCGAAATTTTACGCCGGTGGATGATCCAGGATTTCCTCGTTCTTGCGGTCCCAGTACATTTTCTTGCCCTCGCGGTAGCTGCGCGTGGCCATCACAACCGCCACCGAGTGCGCGAACCCCGTCTCGATATTACCGTTACAGGTCCGGCGCTCACGCATGCCGCCAATCCAGTCATCCATGTGGTAAGGACGGTCATCGTCCAGGTTGGTAGGCTGGACCTCGGTCACGCCCTCGGGCAGAACTGGCTCGGGTGCGGGTTTCTTGGCCTTGGGCTCGCCGAACACCAGGTTCGTGTCCCAGCCGCTGTAGACCTCGGGCTGATACCACCACTGCGGGCTGCCCTCGCCGCCCACCGCGTAAAGGGTGCCTTTTTCACCACGGATAATCGTGCAGTCGCCATAGGAGTTGCCGTAGCAGGAGCCGTACTTGTACAGCACCTCTTTCTCCTTGAAAGTCGACAGGCACATGAACGTGTCCGGGTTCTCGCGCACATCGTGCCAGGCGAATATGCCGCCGTTGGAGACCGTGTCATCCGGGATGAACGTGTCCAGGTAGAAATGCACCAGACCCGCTCCGTGGCTGTACCACTGGTCCGTGATCCCGCCCGAGAAATCCTTGAAGATCCGGAACTCGAAATACGTGCGGGCATCGAACGGGCGGTCGGCGCGACCGAGGAGCCAGCGCTGCCAGTCCGTGTCCTCCGGGCGGATACGGGCGATGTCCGGGTCCTTGGGCACATACCAGCGCGGGCCGTTGTAGTTCCAGCTCTGCTCCACCTGCACAATCTTTCCCAGTTTGCCGCTGCGGATCACCTCGCGCACTTTCTGCTGCACAGGCTCGCTCAGCCACTGCGAACCCATCTGCACGATCCGGTCGCTCGCCTTGACCGAGGCCCGGGCCAGCTTGGCATCCTCCAAAGTGTTGGCCATTGGCTTTTCACAGTAGCAGTCCTTGCCGGCCTTGACCACCTCGGCCAGGAGCCGGGCGTGCTGGTGGTCGCCGGTGGCGATCATCACCGCGTCCAGATCGGGGTCGGCCAGCATCTGCTCGGAGTATTTGAACAGCTTGGGATCATCGCCCAACTGGCTTTTCACCAGGTCGCGCTGCTTCTCGCGGTTGAAAGTCCAGATGTCGCAGACACTGCGCACCTGGAGGTTGCCGCTCTTGCGGCACATGCCGATCATGTTAATATGGCCCTCACCGCGCGAGCCGCAGCCCAGAAGGCCGATCTGTATGCGGTCGTTGGCCCCCAGGATCCGCCCGTAGCTCTTGGCGCTCTGCCCGAGCACCGCCGCACCGGCCGCCGCCGCCGCGGTGCGGCCGATAAACTGCCGTCTGGAAAGAGGTTTCTCCCTGCTGTCCATCTCCGGTTCTCCTTCTGTCATAATTGATCGTGCCGCCGGAAAGAATCGCTTCTGCTACTCATTTTCGTTTAAGCCAACTGTCGAGGAAACGGTAGGCCTTTTCCCGCACCGCGGGCGGAAAGTCGTGGTCACCCTCGCCCCACTCGCGCTCGAACCGCTCCGGTGCGCCCAGCAGAACATACAGTGAGGCCACCTGGGCCAGGGGCGGCTCGATGGCCTGAAAATCGGGGAAAATGTGGTCCTGGCGGGCTGAATAGTTGAAAAACGGCCGCGGCGCGCAGAGCGCCAGCACCTCGTGCATGTCGAGCGGCGCCACACCGGCGCGCACAAAATCCCTGAGGCGCGGGAAATGCACGAACCAGCGGTCGCGGGCGAAACGGAACGGGTAGTCGGAGTCACCGATAGTGACAAACCCGCAGGAGCTTACTCCGGCCCGCACCCGTCTGTCGAACCCCTGCAGGAAAAAGGCGTTGTACCCGCCCAGGGAGTGGCCGATCACCCCGATCCGCGTGCTGTCCACGTATTCGAGGGTGCAGAGGCAGTCCACGCAGCGCATGTGGTCGGAAAGCATCTTGCCCATGGCGGACCACTGCGGAAACTGACTGTCGAATTCTCCGGTGTCGAACTCCTCCCGGCCGGGCGAGACCCGCTTGCCCGAGGTGATCACATCCGGGGCCAGGACCACGTATCCGCGGCGGGCCAGCTCCTCGCCATAGTAGCGGTTCTCGCGGCTGCGCAGACGGCCCACCGTGACCGCGGCCCCGCCCTCTATAGTGCCGTGCAGGGCCATTATCGCCGGGCGAGGCGACCGGGCCGAGGCGCCATCCGGCACGAGGAGATACCCGGTCACCCGGTCGCCGCTGCCGCTGTTAATATCGAATTCCTGCTCGCTGAAACCCTCGCGCTGCACCGGTTGGCCCAGGTGAATGTCCAAAGGCCCGGAGATTTCCGGCCCGGCTCCCAGCAGAAGCGCGGCCCGGCGCAGGATCGACTCGCGTTTCGACAGCCAGGCCAGGCTGTCCTGAATCTGAACCCTGCGCGCCGGCCCGCCGCTGATCTCATCGGCCGGGACAAGCTCGCTCAGAAGGTCGCTCAGGGGAAGGCGCACGGCGGAGCTGTCCGGGCTGTCCGCGGCCCGGGCCACGTAAGGAGCGCCCAGGCAAAGGGCGAGCAGAAAGGCGAATATTCCGGTTTTTCCTGGCATGGCGCGTTCCTCCGGTCAACCGACAGGCGGCAGGGCCGCCAGCAGGCTGTCTATATCTCGCTCGTCGTTGTAGTAGTGCGGCGCCACGCGCAAGTTACCGCAGGGGTAGCCGGTGATGATTTTCTTTTTCCGCAGCTCGGCCAGAAGGGCGGCGTTGTCTCCGCTCGGGCGGCTGAACACTGTGATCCCGCTGCGCTGGCCCGCTCCCTGGGGGCTGAGCACCCGGTAACCGCGGACGAGAAGCCCCTCCACCGCACGCGCACCCAGCTCCAGGATACGGCTCTCCACTACCTCCGGACCCAGCTCCAGAATGGTCTCCACGCTCCGTCCCAGGGCATGCGCCCCGGCCACGTTCAGGGTGCCGCCCTCGAAGCGGCGGGCATCGCCACGCAGGGGCTTGTCGAAACGGGCGTCTTTGATCCCGCGGCCCAGGAAATCGAACGGGTCCTCCAGGGCGATCCAGGAGGCCGAGACCGGCTCCAGACGGTCGAGCCAGGCGGGGTTCAGCCAGCCGAACCCGGTGCCCTCGGGGCTCAGTAACCACTTGTGCCCGGCCGCGCTGAACAGGTCCACGCCCCTGGCGGCGATATTCGCATGCAGCGCGCCCAGGCCCTGGACCCCGTCCACCAGGAAAAACACCCCGCGCTCATGGCAAAGCTCGCCCAGGGCGGCCAAATCATGACGGTATCCAGTATGGAACTCGACCCAGCTCAGGGCCAGCATGCGGGTGCGGTGGTCCATGGCCGCGGCGAAATCCTCTACTTTCCAAGTGTTGTCGGGCCTGGGAGGCACCAGCCGCAGGCTAACGCCGCGCGAGGCCAGAAGGCTCAGCGGCACGGTGAGGGCCGGGAACTCGCCCTGGGCTACCACTGCATTATCCCCCGGCTGCCAGGGGAACCCGCGCGCGGCCAGAAGGATGGCGTCCGAGGTGTTGCGGGTGAGGAACACGCCCTCGGCGGGCGCCCCGGCCAGACGGCCCAGCATGCCGCGCACCGTGTCGATCCGGGTGTGCCAGGCGTTCTCCAGCTCGCCGCCGTGGGTTCCGTAGCCGGTCAGCACCGCCGCGGCCGCAGCGGTGACAAAGGGCGGGGAGGGGCTCACCGCGGCGTTGTTGAGGTAGACATATTCCCCCGTGATTGGGAATTCCTTACGGATGTTTTCGAATCTTTTCATGTAGCGTTAACCCGCAGCGTTTGAGAGTTGAGGGGATATTCCGGAAACCTAACCAACATAAGCGTTGCGGGGGGGATAGACAAGGGGTGCGAGGGGGTGGGGGGATAATGATGAGGAAAAGATAAGCGGGGAAACTGCTGATTTTGTTTGAAAAACAATCGTCATCTTGATACTATCGAACAACATTATTGTTAACGGCTTACGGAGCCACAGGAAATGGCATCTCTTGCAGAAATAAAAGAGTGGGTTATGAACCCCGCTAACTCAACGTTGGTAGGGATAATTGTCACAGCAGTAATAGCCTTTTTCGGCGGCTTGGGATGGCTTATTACATTTTTGACCCGGAAAAAAGACAGTCCGTCTTTATCAGTGGTGATACCTCACGCGCTTGAGAAAGAGGATTTCGAAAAATTCAGGGAAGAGAATAGAGCCATTCAGGAAAATATCCTGGCAAACATAGAAAAATCCAACCTAACCGCTGAAAATTACGAGGCTAAGCTACGGGAGTCAACCGAACGATATAACTCTCTTCTCGATGAATTAACCGCATACCGCTCAAATGATGTTGAAATTGTAGAGCTAAAAACAAAAGCCGCTGAAGCCTTGAAGGCAGGTGATTTCAAAGAAGCCGAGGACTTGCTCCAGAAGGCGGGAAACAAAGATTTGGAGGTGGCGAATAAGGTCAGGTCACTGGAGGAAAAGGTTAAAGAAGTGGCAGACCAGCGTTTCCTGGGGGCCGCCGCCAGCCGGGCCGAGCTTGGAAACCTTAAAGCTTTGCAACTGGCCTACCGCGAGGCAGCGGAGCATTTCCAGGCCGCGGCGGCACTTTTACCGGGAGGGCAGGATTTACTGCGGGCCGGGTATCTTAACATGCAGGGTAGGGCGCTGCATTCGGCGGGTGACTATGGCACCGCACAAGCCCCCCTGGAGGAGGCCCTCGCTCTCCGTCAGACATGTCTAACACCGGAGAACCCGGACATAGCAATAAGCCTGAACAACTTGGCCGGTCTTTACATGGAACAGGGCAAGTACACCGAGGCCGAGCTACTTTTCCGCCACGCCTTGAGAATACGGGAACAGACCTTAGAACCAGAACACCCAGATGTCGCCGTCAGCCTTAACAACTTAGCCGAGCTTTTCAGAGTACAAGGAAAGGAAACAGAAGCTGAACCGCTTTTACACCGGGCCTTGGAAATCCTCGAAAAAGTCCTGGGGCCGAAGCATCCCTCCGTAGCCATCAGCCTGAACAACCTGGCTGGGCTTTTTGAGTCACAAGGGAAATACAGTGAAGCCGAAACGCTTTTCCGCCGCGCGCTGAAGATCGATGAACAAACTTTGGGGCCAGAACATCCAAGCACTGCAATAGACCTGAACAATCTTGCCGCTCTTTACAAAACTCTGGGTAATTACGCCGATGCCGAGCCGCTTTGCCAAAACGCATTGAAAATAGATGAAAAAGCCCTTGGGCCGGAGCATCCGAGCACTGCTACAGACCTGAATAACCTGGCCCTTCTTTACAAGACTCTGGGTAATTACGCAGAGGCTGAACCGCTCTACATTCGTGCTCTGAGAATCGGTAAAAAAGTCTTGGGGCTGGAGCACCCTCACACACAACTATTGGCAAGAAACTACACCGTTCTATTACGCGAAATAGGGAGGGAAAGCGATGCCGCAGCCCTGGAAAAGCGCTACAAGCTGAAAGAACAGGAATAAATCCCCCCTGCCCCCCTTTACGAAAGGGGGGTAAAGACGCCTCCCTTTTGCGAAAAGGGGACGACAACACCATCCTTTTGATAAAGGGAAGAAAAAACGCCTCCCCCTTTGCCAAAGGGGGAGCGAGGGGGATTAAGCCGTCGGCACCACACAAAAAGCCCCCGGCCTTTCGGTCCGGGGGCTCGGCAGAGGGCGGGTTTGAAACCCGCCCCTACATTTGCCTCTCGCTATACTGACGTCAGTAATTCTCCACGAACAGCTCGAACACGGCCTGCGGGTGGTCGCAGGTGGGGCAGCGCTTGGGCGCGGAAGTCGCCTCGACCACCCGTCCGCAAACCCGGCACTTCCAGAACACCTTGTTCCCACGCTTGAAAACGAACCCCTCCTCCACGTTGTGCAACAGCTTCCGGAAACGCTTCTCGTGCTCCTGCTCCACCTTGGCCACCTCGCGGAACAGGAACGCCACCTCGGGATAGCCCTCCTCCTCGGCCACCTTGGCCGCGTCGGGATAGAGCAGGGTGTGCTCCTCGTGCTCACCCTCGGCCGAGGCTTTCAGGTTGAACGCCGTATCTCCGATCGCGGTGGGGTACATGGCGGTGATTGTCACCGGGTCGCCGGGAAGGTGGCTGAAAAAGCCCTTGGCGTGCACGCGCTCGTGGTCGGCGGTCTCCAGGAAAATGGCCTCGATCTGGCGGAAACCCTCGTCGCGGGCCTTGGCTGCGTACATGGTGTAGCGGTTGCGGGCCTGGCTCTCGCCGGCAAAGGAGGCCAGAAGGTTGTGCTCGGTGCGGCTGCCTTTCTTGACCATGAAAATCCTCCGGGTGCAATGCGGTTAAGGTTGTACGCTCAGTGGAACGCCGGGTGTATTCTGGGGAATGGAGGTTCCGGACACGGTGCCGGAACGGTTCAAACGGGGCTTCCGTATAAAAGTTACCGGGTTGAGGCGGTTTTGTCAAAGCGGGACACAAATCATGTAATTATTTTGTAGCGGGAAACGAATCCGCGGCCCCGGGCGCGCCCGGCCGCAGCCAGCGTCCCTCCTGAAGGCGCCAGCCCACCCGTCCGGCCGTCTCCTCCAGGTCCGGGTCGAGTTCCACCTTGAACCAGTAGTCCAGGCTGTCGGTCTGGCGTGCCTGGATACCGTCCAGGTTGGGGTCCACAACTCCGCGCAGGACATCCGGGTCCAGCACCGGCTGGATACCCAGGGCCAGGCGGTCGCTTCGGGAGAGGCCATCCGCCTTGCGGCCGCGCTCCAGGCGAAGGTCGGGGCCGCGTCGGCAGGCCACCTTGCGGTGGTCGAGGACCCGGCTCTCCGGGATGATCCAGCGCGAGCGCAGCATCTGCTTGAGGCGCAGGGCGGTTTCGAGCTGAGCGGCGCTCAGGTCGCCCTGGAACCAGCCCTCCACCTCCACCCCGATCGAGACATCCGACACGTTGGCCTCGCCGTCCCAGAAGCAGCGGTAATCGTAGGGCGAACCGGCATTGTCGCGGGCGTTTTTCTCCGGGTCCACGATCAGGTAGCACTGGCCGTTCTCATCGATGTAGTAATTGGCCACCGCGGTGCGGAAAATGTAGCGCAGGCTGAAATGCTGCTTGCCGCGGCTGCGCAGAATTTCCTCGATCTCGGGCTCCAGGCCGGTGCGGTGCCAGAGCAGCATGTCGGGGTAGGCCGGGCTGCCGTCCGCGAGCTTGCGCTCCAGCGGGGGATAGTATTTCTCGCGGCGCTGCCGGTAGGTTTTCTTGCGCGTGACATGGTTGTCCAGGTAGACCGTGAGGCCGTTGGAATAGACCAGCTTGTCGCGGGTGCGCGTGGTGAGGATCACCTCGGGGATGCTGTCGTAGTAGCGTCCCTGGGGCAGCCAGGACGGGATATAGTAGCGCTGCCCCGGCCAGAGCGGCTGGTTGCCGTTGTAGTGACGGATGAGCTGGGCCATGTAGCCCAGGTGGTCCTCCGGGTCGCGGCGGAACGGGTAGCGCTCGGGGAAAGCCTGCGGGTCGCCCGCATATTTCCGGGCCAGGCCGCGGTAGGTCTCACCCGCGGCGGCCACGTGCGCCAGGTCGGAGGGGTCCAGGCCCGGAAGGCTGTCGCGGGGGACAAAGCGGGCCGGGTCGGTGAAAGCCGACTCAATGCGGTTTTCGAGGGACTTGTGGTTCTCGGCCAGAAGGTAGAGCGGAAGGTAGAAAGTGCGGTCGCGGTAGGCGAACTCGCGGTCCATCCGGTGGTAGAGGTCTTTCAGGTCGCTGACCACGCTTCGCTCGAGCAGTGCGCGGGCGCGGCTGTCGGTCATGCCGGCCGGGACACAGTAGCGGGCGATTATCTCGTTCACATGGCGCCGTCCCCCGGCGTCGATCTCCAGGAACTGAAGGCCGTCCAGAAAAGTGACCGTGTCGCGCACCGCGATCCGTCCGGAGGGGACCGGGGCGGCCTTTCTCTTGCCTGTCCTGGCCGGCGCGGCGGCCGAGGCCCTGGCCCCACCCTCACCGGGCAGCAGGATCACCGTGCCGCGCGGAATGGCCTTGGCAGTGCGGATACGGCGGAACGCCGGGTTGTGGGCCTTGTTGTACTGGAATATCTCTTTCCACTGGGCCGGGTTGACCCCGTTCTCGATCAGGGTCTCCCAGAGGCTGGCCCCCATCTTAATCTGGGCCGGTCCCTGCTCGCCGCTGTCGCCGCTGTCCTGGGCGTAGAGGCAGTCCGGCCCCGGTGCGACCCTGAGCGGGGCCGCCCCCAACAGCATGAGCGCGGCAAACACGCCGGCGACAGCTCTCCTGTGACCGCTTGCTCTTATCTGCATTGTCCTGGCCGGTGAAGTTGGGAACAGGTTCGACATTCCAAAATAAGCGCGGCCGGCCTAAAATACAACCCGCGCGCGGGCCGGTTGCAGTGTTTTCGTCCCTGCGCCAGCGCGGTCCGGAGCCGCCCAAACAGGGAGCCCATTCGTTTAAATTATTTAATAACAGCTTGTTACGTTGTTTTCATTCACGCCGGGCCGGGAGCTGGAGCGCCCCTGCACAACGTCTGGCGTTTCAGTGCAAAATCAGCTATCTTATGTTGTTGCACCGGACTAAGCTGTAAATCAACTTGCAAAGAAAGCGGAGGCGTGCTCAGCGGATGGCTCTCCTGGCCGATTTCGGCACCTCATGGACCAAGCTTTACGACACGGCCACGGGCGCGTCCTCGCTCCAGCGGACAAAGGACCTGCCGCCGACTCTGCGCGCCGATCTGGCCACCGGCCACAACACACGCGAACGGGCCTCCAAAGCGGTCAACGAGCTGATCGCCCTGGGGGCCGGAGCGCTCGAGCTGGTGAGCGAGCCGGATTTCACGGTGCTGGATATCGGCAGCCGGGATGTCAAATACCTGCGTGTAACCGGCCGCCGGGTGGATGAGATGAACTGGTCGGTCAAGTGTGGCGCCCTGACCGGGTTCACCCTGGAGCTGCTGCTTAGCTATTTTTCGCTCGAGCCGGGCGCTGTTCCAGCAGGCGGGCGCGCCCTGGGGATTACCTGCGGGGTGCTGGGCATGGAGCAGATATTCGAGTCCATCGCCTCCGGCGAGAGCCCCGCGCGCGCAGTGGCTGAATTCACCCGCGGCCTGGCGCTCAACGCCTGGAATTTCATCGGAGCGCCGCAGCGGTTTTATCTTTCCGGCGGCATGTGCGACAACCCCCTGTTCATGGGCTCGTTCCCGTCAGGGGTGGAGGTGCGGCCGCTTGGGCGGTACGTGTTGATCGAGGGACTGAAAAAGGAGTTTGCCAATGGCGGCGGTAAAGCCTGAAAAAATAAAGGCCGTGGCCATGCTCTCGGGTGGCCTGGATTCCTCCCTGGCGGTCAAGATCGTGGCCGACCAGGGGATTGAGGTGCTTGGGGTCAATTTCAACACCGGGTTCTGCCTGACCGACCACAAGCGCAAGATGCTTGGCCTGGGGGCCGACATCGACCCGGACTCGGTGCGCAACGAGGCCCTGCAGACCGGGGCAAAATGGCATATCCCGGTGGAGATAATCGACATCTCGGCCGAGTACATGAATATTCTGACCAGCCCCAAGCACGGCTACGGCAGCGCGATCAACCCCTGTATCGACTGCCGGATCTACATGCAGAAACAGGCGGCCAAATACATGGATCGGGTCGGGGCCAGGTTCCTGATCACCGGCGAGGTGGTTGGCCAGCGCCCGATGAGCCAGATGCGCAAGACCCTACGCCTGATCGAGAAAGAGAGCGGCCTGGCGGGCCTCGTGCTGCGGCCCCTCTCGGCCAAGGTGCTGGAGCCGACCGTGCCCGAGATCGAGGGCTGGGTGGACCGGGAGAAACTGTACGATTTTTCGGGCCGCACGCGCAAGCCGCAGATGGAACTGGCCCGCGAGCTGGGTCTGCTGGATTACCCTCAGCCGGCCGGGGGCTGCTGTTTCCTGACCGACCTCAACTACGCCCGCCGCTTGCAGGACCTGTTCCAGCACCAGCCCAAAAAAACCCTGACCACGGAGCAGGTGCTGCTGCTTAAGGTGGGGCGGCATTTCCGGCTCAACGAGCGGGCCAAGGCCGTGGTCGGGCGCAACGAGACCGAAAACCTGTTCCTGGAGAAAAACACCCACGACCGGGTGCTGATAACCTGCGAGGAGGTGATGGGCCCGCTTACAGTCCTGGAGGGCGAGATCGGCCAGGAGGAGGTGCGCCTGGGGGCGGCCCTTACCGCGCGCTACAGTGACGGTAAAAACGAACCCAGCGTACGGGTGACCGTGGCGGCGCCGGGACGGGAGGTGGTGACGTTCTACACCCCGTCCCTACCGGAGGATGAATGCGAGAGGATGCGTCTTTGAACCAGCCGGGACAGGACAGCCCAGTGAAAGCGAGCGACACGATCGCGGCCCTGGCCACCGCACCCGGCCTGGGGGCAGTGGCCGTGGTGCGTCTGAGCGGTCCGCTGGCCTGGGAGATCGGGCGACGCCTGGCAAAAAACGGAGAAAAGTTCGATTGCCTCGCCGCGCGCATTACGCGCGTTCTGAGCCTCGTTGACCCGCGGACAGGCGCTCCCCTGGACCGCGCCCTGATCGTCAAATACAGGGCGCCGGAAAGCTTCACAGGAGAGGACGTGGTTGAATTTCAAACCCACGGTGGATATGCAGTGCCGGTGGCAGTGCTGGAAGCGGCAAAAAACGCCGGAGCCCGCCAGGCGCAGGCCGGTGAATTTACGCGCCGGGCGTTCCTAAACGGCAAGCTCGACCTGGCCGCGGCCGAGGCGCTGGACCTGATCATCCAGTCGCGCTCTGCCGCCGGGAGCCGTTTGGGTCTGGCCGCCCTGGAGGGAACCCTGGGACGCGAGGTGGCTGTTCTCCGTCAGGAACTGCTGGAGCTGAAAGCCCTCCTGGAATACGAGATCGATTTCCCGGAGGAGGAGCCGCCGCAAGAGCCGACGGCCGAGCTGGCCGCGCGCCTGGAGCTGGTGAGCGGCTCGTTGCGGAAGCTGCTGGCCGGTGCGGAGCGAAACCTCCTCCTGGCCCGCGGAGCACTGGTCGTGATCGCCGGGGCGCCCAACTCGGGCAAGAGTTCGCTTTTTAACGCCCTGGCCGGGCAGGAGCGCTCGATCGTGACCGCGGCGGCCGGGACCACCCGGGATGCGGTGGAGACCGAAATACAACTGGATGGCCTCTCCCTGCGCCTGGTGGACACCGCCGGGTTGCGTCACGGACGGAGCAAAGCTGAGCGTCTGGGGGTGGAGTTCAGCCGGCGCTACCTGGAGCGGGCCGACCTGGTCCTGTTCCTGCACCCGGCGGATGGGGAGGCCAACCCGGCGGAGCGGGAGTTCCTGGCGGGCCGTCCCGAGGGTGGCGTGCTGCGCCTTCTGAGCAAAGCCGACCTTCTGCCCGCGGCCAAGGTTTCACCCACCGGTTATCTCCCGGTTTCAGTCAAGACCGGCCTGGGCCTGGAAAAGCTGAAACAGGCGCTCCTGGAACGGCTCCTGCCAGGCGGCGCGCAGGCCGTCGATTTTACCGGCCCGCAGGTGGCCAGCCGCCGTCAGCAGGGCCTTCTCGAATCCGCCCTGGCCGAGCTTGGCCGGATCGACCTCCGTCACCCGCCCGAGGTTATCGCCGCCTCGCTGGATGAGGCCTGCAGTCAGTTGGATGAGCTGACCGGGGCGATTGGGGGCGAGGAAGTGCTGGAGGCGATATTCAGCCGTTTCTGTGTAGGGAAGTGATTCACTTTGCCGCCGGGAACCGAACAATCCAAGCGGTTGTCAGGCCGCCGCACTTGTCTTCGGGGGCCGCGCATGCCTGAGCCTGCACCGCTGCCAGCGTGTAATCGATCGCGAAACTGTCCAGCCTGAAAGAACGCCACGACCGGGAGGCGATTCGCGGCAGCGCCGCCCGGTAACTCGGGAGCGGAATCAAAGCCGCGGGCACACAACAGGCTGAAAGAGTGGCGTGGCTGGGACGAGTTCGCGGGCCCCGCCGTCTTTGCTCCTTTCGTCGAAAAGAAAGAAGACCGCGCTGTTGAATGAATCCCTCACGGGAATGTTTCACGTGAAACACTCCCGCGGTGATCAACACCTCTTAAAAGATTGTTCCACGTGAAACACTCCGCTATGGATTTCGAGGTCATAGTAGTCGGCGGCGGGCATGCCGGCGCAGAGGCGGCCTGGGCGGCCTCGTCCCTTGGGGCTCGCACCCTGCTTATCTCCTCCAACCTGGACAGTCTGGGTCAGATGTCCTGCAATCCCTCGATTGGAGGAGTGGCCAAGGGCCAGCTCGTGCGTGAGATCGACGCCCTGGGCGGTCTCATGGCCCGCGCCGCCGACCGCTCCTCGATCCATTTCCGCATGCTCAACATGAGTAAAGGCCCGGCTGTGCAGTCTCCGCGCTGCCAGGCTGACCGTTGTCTTTACAGCCGCAGCCTGCGCAGCCTTCTGGAAACCGGGTCCAAACTCATTCTTTTTCAGTCCATGGTTACCAGCCTTCTGGTCCAGGAGAACCGAATCGTGGGGGTGGAGACTGCCGAGGGAAACCGCTTTACCACTGGAGCGGTTGTCATTTCCGGCGGGACTTTCCTCAACGGACTGATCCGTGTGGGTGACAAATCCTGGCCAGCGGGAAGGGCCGGCGACCCGGCCTCGACCGCTCTGGCCGAGAACCTTCGCGCGCTTGGGCTGCCGGTTATGCGCTTCAAGACCGGTACTCCACCGCGTATCGATGGCCGCACTGTCAATTATTCCGCCCTCGCCGAGCAGCCCGGAGACAACGATCGCTTTCTCTTCTCGTTCTTCCACGACTGTCAGCCCCTTCCGCAGCGCAGTTGCTGGCATGCCCGAACCAGCGTACGCACGCGCGAGATCGCCCTGGCGAATCTCAAGCGCTCCTCCCTCTACGGCGGCTACATTCAGGGACGCGGTCCGCGCTACTGTCCCTCCATAGAGGACAAGTTCGTCAAATTCCCGGAGCGCGAGGTGCAGCATCTTTTCCTGGAGCCTGAGGGTCTTGACACGTGGGAGATCTACCTCAACGGCTTCTCCAACAGCCTTCCGCCCGAGGTGCAGCTCGATATGCTTCATAGCGTTCCAGGGTTGGAACAGGCGGTGATGGTCAAGCCGGCCTACGCTATAGAATATGACTGCTACGATCCGCGCGAGCTT
>CAYLSM010000026.1:0-32491 GCA_964386505.1 uncultured Gemmatimonadales bacterium | reverse complement strand
GATGGCATCCGAATGCACGAACAGACCGGCGTTGCCCCCGGCCACGGTGTGCTGCCACTCCAGCTCCAGCACGTAGTTCTCGTACATTTTCTCCGTGCGCATCACTCCGGTGGGCACGCCGGTGCAGACAATCATGTTGTCCTTGACCGACCATGTCTCGGGTGCGCAGTTGACATTCACCCATCCCGTGAGGTCCTTGCCGTTGAACAGGGGGGTGAAACTCATCCCGGCGCTGGAGGGCCCGCAGGCGAAGAAACTCCAGAGCGCGGCGACCAGGACAGCGGCAAATACGTAATAAAGCTTTTTCATCCGGACACCCCCAGGCGAAAAAGAGGCAGCAGGGACGGCCCGAGCGGACCGCCGGGAAAGGAAAGGGATCGCACTGTCAAGAAAGAAGCAGGTTCCGACAGGAACATTGTAGCGCAAGCCGCGAGGCAAGTCAATCTGCATGCGCAGGGACAAATCTTGACAGGAGAGCGCCGACCGCTGCAAAATTGTCTGACGCATATCCCCGTTTCTCCCGAGGCAACCGTCTGTCAGGGGGACCTCCTCAGATGATCCATTTCAACTGGCTCGACTGGTTCTGGGTAATCGCCTACATAGTCCTGATGGTCGCCACCGGTGTGCTCTTTCACCGTCTGGCCTCTCGCGGCGAGGCCGATTTTTTCCTGGCCGACCGTGACCTTCCCTGGTGGCTTCCCGCTACCAGTGTCTACGCCACCCACACCGCCACGGACACCCCGATCTGGATGGGCGGGGTGATCTACCGCTACGGCCTGTCCGGGATCTGGTACTCGTTTTTCTGCGCCTGGTGCGCGGTGAGCGCTTTCGTGAGCACGCGGATTTTCCGGCGCTCGGTGGCCTACACCCAGGCGGAATGGCAGAGCCTGCGATTCTCCGGCCTGGGGGCCGAGCTTCTGCGCGGCTGGCTGGCCGGCTGGCAGGTGTTCATGAACATGTTCATCCTGGGCTGGGTGGGAATCGCCATGGGGCGGGTGTTCCATTTCCTGTTCCCGATCTACCCGGACTGGGTCGGGATGATCCTGTTCAGCGGTATCTGCGCGGTGTACGTGCTGTTCTCGGGCTACTGGGGCGTTGTGATGGCCGATTTCCAGCAGGGTGTGATCGCGTTCGGCGTGATCCTGATCGTCTCGGCCTGGGAAATCTGGGCCGCGGGCGGGCCGAGCGGGATAATGGACAAGCTGGCCGCCCTGGGCCAGACCTGGCGCGCCGACCCGTTCCATTTCACCGGCTGGTGGAGCGGCGATTTCCCCATCGCCTGGTTTATCACCATGATTCTGGTGGCCCTTCTGGGAGGCCTGGGCATGGGGACCAACCTGGACTGGTATGTCGAGGCCCAGCGTATCCAGAGCGCGCGCACGGTGCGGGACGCCAGCTACTCCATCTGGACCGGCACAGCCCTGGTGCTGACCCGCAACGCCCTCTGGGCCCCGGCGATCCTGGGGTTCTACGTGCTGTTTCCCACGGTGGCCGACCCCTCGCACTACGAGATGGCCTGGTACGTGTTCGGGTTCAAAGTGCTGCCCGCCGGGATGGTGGGATTCTTCTTCGCCGCGATCCTGGCGATCCATTTCAGCAGCGTGGCCACGCTGCTGAACCTGGGGGCGATGTACTACACCCGCGACATCTACCACCACTACCTTAACCCTAAGGCGAGCGAGAAACGCCTGGTCTGGGTCGGACGGTTCAGCACCCTGGCGATCCTGGTCGGCTCGTTCTTCTACGGAATGATGATGGAGAATATCACCCGCTGGCTGATTTTCGCCCTCTGGATCATGGCCGCCGGGAGCTGGCTGCCCTCGATCCTGCAGGTGATCTGGTGGCGGTTCAACAGTTGGGGGTTCCTGGCAAGCTGGCTGGCGAACCTTCTGCTCTCGTGGCTGGTGGTCTGGGTGCTGCCGGCCTACGGTATCCTGCCCGAGCTGCTGGACTACCAGCAGTTCTGGCTGCTGCTGGGCCTGGGACTCTTTATTTACCTGCCGGTGACCTATTTCACCCCGCCGGATGACATGAAACGTCTGGTGCGTTTCTACGTGATGAGCCGTCCGATCGGCTGGTGGGGGCCGGTGCACCGCGAGGCCGTGCGGCTGGGGATGCTGCACCCGGAAACCGGGGCGGCTCTGCAGACAGCGGAAAACAACGGCTGAGAGGGGCGCCTCGCAAGAGAGCGTAGGGGTGGTCCCCTGTGGCTGTCCGGATAAAAAAGGGGCAGGCGCTGGGGCCTGCCCCTACCGATGATTGGACGTTAATTAAGGCAATCCCTACTCCACCTGGAACGGGAAGCTGCGGGTGACGAACGGTTTTTTCTCGCCGCTGCTCAGGGTCATCTCGCCGGCCAGGGCCAGACGGTACCGTCCTGGGGCTGGCGCGATAAGGGCTGCCTTGTGCACCACCGCGTGGTCCAGGTCCAGGGAGCCCAGGCTGGAAAGCGCCTCGCCGGTCACTTTTTCCAGGAGCAGATCCCCGCTCACCCGGCTCACACCCTCGCGCAGCTTGGCCCGCAGCATCACCACTGTCTCGAAATCGATGTTCTGTCCGGGCGAGTAGACCGGGAAACCCTCCGCGGTGCGGCGGGAAGGCTCGGCCAGGTGGAACCGGGTCTCGGGCGCGCGGTGCGGGAAAATGGCCTTGCCCGGGGTGAGGCTCTTGCCCGCCTGGTCCAGCACCTTGAGCAGGGATTCGAGTTCGAACGCCACGAACCCGTCCTGACCGCGCTCGCGGCCCAGGCGCACCATGGTCTCGAGGTCGCCGAAACCCTTGAACTCGTACATCCCCAGGCCGTTGTAGAACGGCGCCACCCCGCGGGTGAGGTTGAGCTCCGGGGTGAACGCCTCGGTGAACTTATCCGGCTCGGTCATGTAGTTCATCGGGCAGACAAAATCCAGAATGCCCTCATCCAGCCATTTCCACCACTCCTGGGCGTCGCTGACCCGGGTCCAGCTGAGCACCCCGGTGCGGGCGGCCAGTGAGACACAGACATAGGGGTCGCGGCGGTGGACATCCAGGGCGATCTCACGGGCCAGGGAGTGGATCAGCTTGCGGCGCCAGTTCTGGTAAAGTTCGTGATACTTGCCGCCAACGGCGAAATCGGCGGGCCAGCCGGCCATCTGGTCCTGCATGCCGGTCTCGGCGGCGAAATTGGCCTTGCACGAGTCACAGTAGCAGAGAGTTTCATCGGCGTAGCGCATGTAGTCGAAATGCACCCCGTCCACCGGGTAGCGCTCCACCAGCTCCAGCATGGCGTCATGCTCCAGCTTGCGGTTTGCCGCCTGGGAGGGGCATATCCAGTCCTCCATCCCGCCGTAGCCGCGCTCTTTCATCACCTGGTCCACGCTCTTGCCCTCGCTGCTCACCTGGAGACGTCCGGCCGCGCGAAGGCTGTCGCGGTGGGCCCGGGTCGCTCCGGCCGTGAACCAGTTGATGCGCCAGACGTGCACCTCGATCCCGTGCTTGTGAGCCGCCTCCAGGCAGAGCGCCAGCTCATCCCGCTCGCCGCGCATGGGCAGAACCGTGCTGGGGTAAAGGGCCTGACCTGCGGTTTGCATGCAGGGGAAAATCATGTTGAACCCGGCCGCCTCCAGGGCGGCCATGGTGGAATCCCAGTTCACCCCGCGCGGGCTGCCGATCCAGGCGGCGCGGGCCTCGCAGACAGGACTGTCCACAGCGGCGGCGGGAGTGCAGACACAGAGAAAACAGACAGCGATCAGGGCGAGGACGGGGTGCAGGCGCATCATTCCTCCAGGTGTGCTGCGGGTGAGGTCTTTCAGCGGGAAGGGTTGTCTTGAGAATGTGGATAATTTAGGGGAATTACGGACCGAAAGGGAAGCAATTTGTTTGGATAGGTGCAAAAAGGCGGACCCGTGGGTCCGCCTCGGCACTGAAATAAACACTTATAACCGGCTGGTTAGTCTTTCAGCGCCCCGCCGAACAGCCGCAGCGCGCTGAGCACGAACACGGCCGAGCCGCGCCAGAGCACCGTCTCGTCGATGTCGAACACCGGGCAGTGGTGGTGGCTCAAAAAGCCCGCCTCCGGGTTGTGGGCGCTCAACCCGAAATAGCAGCCCGGGGTGCGGGTCAGGAAAAAGGCCACATCCTCGCCGCCCAGGCTGGGCTTGGTGAGCGTGCGGACATCGCCCTTGCCCAGCAGGTCCACCGCGGCCTGGCGCACCAGGTCGCTCACCCGCGGGTCGTTCTGCACCACCGGGTTGATCCGGGTGTAGTTGAACTCGAAGCCGCAGCGGTGGACATTGGCCGTGTATTCCAGCACCTCGCGGATACGGGCCTCCAGAAGGTCGCGCACGCCGTCGCGCAGGGTGCGCACCGTGCCGCGGAACGTGACCTCGGTGGGGATGATGTTCCGGGCGTTGCCGCCGTGGATTTCGCCCACCGTGATCACCGCGGTGTCGATGGGGTCGACGCTGCGGCTGATAACGGTGTGAAGCTGGGTGATCGCGGAGCTGGCGGCCAGGACAGGGTCGGCGGTGGTGTGCGGGTAGGCCCCGTGGCCACCGGCCGCTTTCATCGTGCAGTTGAACGAGTCCACCGAGGCCATGATCGGGATATAGCCCACGCCCACCTGGCCCACAGTGAGTTCCTCGAAGATATTGCCGATATGCAGACCGAGCACGAAATCCGGGCCCGGGTTCTCGAACGCCCCGCATTCGAGCATGCGCTGGGCTCCGCCCATGGTCTCCTCGGCGGGCTGGAACAGCACTTTGAGCCGGCCGCTCCACTTGTCCCGGCTGCGATGCAGAAAAGTCGCCGCGCCCAGGGCCATGGCGGCATGGGCGTCATGCCCGCAGGCGTGCATCTTACCCGGATGTGTGCTGCCGTAGGAGCGTCCCAGCACCTCCTGAATCTCCAGGGCGTCGATGTCGGCGCGGATGGCCACGACCGGCCCATCGCTGTCCCGTCCCTGCACCAGGGCCACCACTCCCGGCCCGTCGTAGCCCGTCTGAAGGCCGATCCCCTCGCGTTCCAGGAAACTGCGCAGGGCGCCCTCGGTGCGGGGCAGGTTGAAACTGATTTCCGGTATGCGGTGCAGGCAGCGCCGCCATTCGACCAGGCGCGGCTGCAATAGCTCTATCTGTTTTCTTACCTCTGCGGCGTCCATGATACCATCCCCTGTTTGCGGGTTCCAGCGCGCGAGGCGGCGGAACCCGGCCATTCAAGTCGGTGTTTCCCGCGTGCGGCTGCCACTGCCGCGCGCCACACCTATATTATATGGTTCCGGGGCGGAGTCGGCAAACCTTTTCGCGCGAAAGCGCCGTCCTGCGCGCTCTGCAGAGCGTTGTATCCCACGGGCCCCGGGTTGCGTTAATCACTGGACGGGAAAAAAATCTCGCCAGATTGCGGTTTATTTATTAATTTGCTTATATTATTTTCGGGTTGCGCACGTGCGGCCCGGCCAACGCGAACGAGGACTCAACCACCAGGAGGATTTGCATGAAAGCCAAGATCGACGCCAGCCTGTGCACGGGTTGCGGGCTTTGCCCGGACATCGCCCCCGAGGTTTTCGAGCTAACCGGCGAGACCGCCGAAGTTATCGCCGACCCGGTGCCCGCCGGCGCCGAAGCCAAGGCCAAGGAAGCCGCCGAGAGCTGCCCGGTCGAGGCGATCAGCGTGGCCTGATCGATTCAGCCCTGTGAATGTAGAAGCCCGGCCGCTTGCGGCCGGGCTTTTTTTGTGGCGTTTCCCCTTTGCCTCCGGCCTTGACCCGCCTGGCGCGCGCGCCTTATAATGCCTTTGGCTGCAATGAACCAGGAGCACTGTTCAATTCCATATAAAGGGGTGACAGCGGATGGAGAAGGGGATCGCGATCCTGATCACCGGCAACGGCAAGGGCAAGACCACCTCGGCCCTGGGCCAGACATTCCGTGCCCTGGGCCACGGCTGGAAAGTCTGTTTCCTTCAGTTCATCAAGGGCGACTGGCCGACCGGCGAGCGCAAACTGGCGGAGAAATTCGGCGAGCAGCTCCTGTTCAAACCCTTGGGACAGGGGTTCACCTGGGAGGGTGAGCTGGCCGGGCATGTAAAGGCCGCCCGGGCGGCCTGGGACTATGCCGTGGAGCAGGCGATGAGCGACCGCTGGGACCTTCTGGTCCTGGATGAGCTGACCTATCTGGTGCGCTATAAAATGATCGCTGAGCAGGACATCCTCGACCTTCTGGCCAGTCGCCCGGAGAGGCTCAATGTGATCATAACCGGCCGTGGGGCGAGCGAGGGCCTGGTGGCCGCCTGCGATATCGTGAGCGAGGTGGCCCCGGTCAAATTCCCGCAGGACACCCCGGCGCGCCAGGGCATCGAGTTCTGAGGGCCGGCAGTCCGGTCAGGCAGCTCCCTGCGTCCAAAATAAAAGGCGGCAGGTCCTTACGGGCCTGCCGCCTTTTAACTCATCCTTATTCAGAAATTACAAATACATGTCAGCGGAAGGAGCTATATCCCCTGGACCCAGTAATGTCCGATTAAGAACTTGCAGTGATAAGCCGAAAGACTCTTATCTGCTTTGGTTTCGGCCAAAGCAGCAAAGCCAGCGGGGGCCGCAAACTCGTCCGTACCACGACACCTCTTCTGACTGTGGTGTGCCCGAGGATTTTATTCGCTCCCCCGATGCAGCGGCGGCGCTGGCGCGAATCGCCGCCGGACCGTACGGCAATTTCAGCCCCGGCCGTTTCACACTCGATTACACGCTGCCCTGGCGGGAGGCTCAAACAGGTGCGGCCCCCAAAGGCTGAACCGCGGCGGCCTGACAGCCGCAAGCGGGTTTACCCTCCTGGGAGGCCAGGCTGTGTCGGGCGAACCTTGTGTTCGCCAGAAAAACGATATGCAAAAACCTGACCGGACATTGATGGGATCGAGGGGGATTTGTTTCTCATGTGCAACTTTGCTCATTCGGGAATATCATCAATCCGTAATCCTAAAAATGGTATTACTTCCGGTATCTGTCTTGCCGCTTAAAGCTTTTTCCCCTCGCGACGGGCGCGGGCGCGGCGCTGGATCAGGCGCAGAAGCTCCACGGCCGCGGCCTCGGGGCCCTTGGCCTCGAAACCCGGAATGGCCAGACGGGTCCGCATCTGGCCCACCCAGACCCCACCCTCGAATGCGGCCCGGAAAATCCGCTCGGCCAGAGGCTCGTGTAGGGAGCGGTACTGCACCGGGCCGAAGATGTTGGCAAAGTAGTTTCCCACCATACCGGTGCTGGTGGTGGTGCCCTTGGTCATGGCCGCCCCGGCGCTGAACACCTCCAGGGCCTCCTGCATCGAGCCGAATTCGCTCAGCACGGGGTGGGCACGGTCCACGGCCTCGTAATTGTTGGCGTACATCAGGAAATGGACCGGGTAGCCGTGGCAGACCTCGGCCAGAGTGGTGATCGGCAGCACCACCCGGGCGTTGGTTTTCTGCGGGCTCATCAGGATCGCGCGGTCGATCTGGCCGAAAGCGTAGCCGGCCTGGAGGTCATCCAGTCGCACGAAAGCGCCGATCTCGGTGCCGTAGCCGCGCAGGGCGCCCTTGTCGCCATCCACCTCGATCGAGCCCATGTCATCCGCCACCACCTTGATCGACTGGACCCGGTCGCCGCCCAGGCCGCGCAGGGCCTCCAAGGTCTCGCTCTTGCCGGTGGCCGTGTCGCCGATAAGAAGGATATTCGCATAGTCTCCGTTCTTGAGCAGGATACGGCACATCGCCCCATGGAACGGCATGCGGCCGCGTTTCATCATCGCGACATTGTGCAGGGTGAGGGCCATCTTTTTCAGGTAGCCGAAATAGCCGAAACGGTCCTCGCCCGGCACCGCGCCCACCAGGATATTGTTGACGCTGTCCTCGTAGAACACGGTGGGAAGACTGCCGAACCGGCTCATATGGTCGGCCGGCGCGCCGAACAGATAAATTGCGTCCGGGGTGCGTTCGAGTGCGCGGTCATCCGCCAGCTCGAACAGGTTGCTCAGCGACAGGCCCAGGTTGATGAAGCTGTGGTGGAAATAGATGTATATCAGCACCTCGCCCACCTGGGCCGGGTAGCAGAGCCACTCCTCAGGGTTCAGTCTCATGCCCTCCAGCGGGTTGACCGCAACGCGCTCGAACTCGCCGGTGCGCTTGTTGACCGGCGGGTCGATGATGATGGGCGGGTCGAGCCAGACCTGGCGGCAGAGCGGGATGTCGTGCAGAGCGGCATAGGGGCCGTCCGGCAGCGGAAGGTTCTTGGTGACCGCAATTGTCCCGGCCTGGCAGCCGGCCTGGACCTGACGGTAGACGCGCGGGTGGTCGTTGGTCACGTTCTCGGCCACATCGCGGTAGGTGGCGCGCACCACGTGGGTGAGCTGCTCCACCGTGCTATTGAACGTGCGGTAGGGACGGTTGTCGAACGACCAGGGCCCCTCCTCGCTCAGGCAGATCAGGTAGCGTTCCTTGTTGCGCCAGTAGTTGTAGAGCTGCTGGACGAAATCATCCAACTGGGCACGGTGTTTGAGCAGGCGTTTGGCAAACGGCAGGATGCGGGCCAGGTCATCCAGCGAGGTGGCGGCCAGCGCCCGCATCAGTCCGATAATCTGGACCGCGGCGCGCTCGAACGGCTGGCTGCCGAAAAGGTCGTGCCAGAGGACCGTGTCGTGATGGTGAATGTGGGTGAGGAAATCGCGCACGATCACCTCGAAAATGTCGCTGCTCAGAAGCTCGCGCGGGCTGGAGCAGACCTTTCCCCGTGTCTTTATCACGGCCTGCTTGCCGTAGAGGACCAAGTTTTTTCCGCTTGAAATCTGCATCCTCGTCTTCCCTTCCCGGTAGTTTCACGGTTATGTAGGGGTGGACCCGAAAAGCGCCATTCATTATACGAATTTCGGGGCCGCGACTACAAGAAATGAGGGCACAAAAAATGGGGCCGCCGCTCAGGCAGCCCCATTTTGGGGACAAGGCAGGGGAAAGAGTCTGCACCGTAATCCGGAAAACTTTATGAAGGGCACAGAACGCCGTGCCCGGTTGTCGAGATTAAATCCCCCTCAATCCCCCTTTTCCAAAGGGGGAGGCTGGCCGGCGCAGTTGCCCGGATCACAGCAAAGTCGGTATTTTCACCAGTGCGAAATAGCCGAACACGAGCGCCGAGGCGAGCAGGCCGATCAGGAAGAACCAGCCGGGACGCAGCACCCGGCGGGCTTCCTCGCTCAGAAGGCGCGGGGCGATCCAGTACAGGGCCAAAGCCACTATCAGGGCCTGGATCGGGCAGAGCAGAAGGCCGTCCAGCACCGCGCCCAGGCGGACCAGAAACAGCGGCTCCACCCCGAACGTGTTGATTATCACCATGTTGGTGAAAAAGAACACAGTGACGAACACGCGGAAGATTATTTTTTGTGGCACTTTGCGCAGAAGCGGCGGGAAAAGGATCCGCAGACAGTCGCTCATCAGGCGCGGCCAGCCGGCGTACTGGCAGACATTGGTGCTCACCATGGCCGCCACACCAGCCAGAAGGAACAGCACCGCGCCGGTGCGGCCCCAAAACGAGCCGAAAAGTTCGCTCAGCTGTATCGCCACCTGCGCCCCGTTGGGAGCGATATGCAGCTTGCCCAGCACTCCCGCCCCGGCCAGCATGAAACAGCTTGTCACCAGGCTGCCCACGATCAGCGCCGTGGTGGCATCCGCGTAGACTACCCGGCACCAGCCCTTGACCCGCTTGGCTGTTTCGAGGTCCATCACGGCCAGTTTCTTCTCGTCCGCCGGGACCCCGAACCCGCCGTGCTCGGCCATGCCGTAGCCGCTCTCCAGCACCCAGTAGGAGTACCAGACCTGGCTGGCGAACCCACCCGCGGCCCAACCCAGCACTGGCAGCATCTCGGCCCAGACATTCGAGCTGGCCAGGGCTCCGCTTTGCATGGCCCAGTCCGGGATGGCAGGAAGGCTGAACCCGAACAGACCTTTAAGCACCTCCCCCAGTCCCGGCGTCACGTTCCAGGCCACGTACAGCACACCCGAGACCATTATGAGCACCAGGAACGAGGTGACCCACTTGACCGGATCGAACTTGCCGGACCAGACCACCCCCACGCAGAACAGGGCCACGATCCAGGCCACTATAGTGTGGTTGACCGGGGTCAGCGCGCCGATAAAGGCGGCCGCGGCCACGCTCAGCCCGCTCATCGAGACCGCCCCGGCGGCGAACTGGCCGAACAGCACCAGCCAGACCGCCCATTTGGCCGGACCGGGCACGCGGCCGAACATGTCCATCATGCCCTCGCCGGTGACCACGGTGTAGCGCGCACCGGACAGCCCGATCACGTACTTGAGGAAGATCGCCAGCATGGGGGCCCAGAGGATGGCCGTGCCCAACAGCGCACCCAGGCGGGTGCAGAGGATCACCTCGCCCGAGCCGATGTACTCGCCGGCCCAGACCAGTCCCGGCCCGATCAGAGCCAGGATTGTTATCCCCCGCGGGGGCATTTTCAGGCCGCCGTTATCCTGTTTCGCAGTCTCAGCCATGTCGTGACCTTTTTGATTAGGGATTATCTACATTATTTTTGAAAAGGCTGATCGCGTTAAAGGAAAAGTTTTTACCTTCCCTCAATCAGTCAGTGCCTATTTTCTGACGAACAACAGGTTCCGCACTGTGCCGGCATTTAGAGTAAAGCCGGTCACATGACCCTGGGCGTTGCGTTTGAAGATAACCGGTATAGACGAAAAAGAGAACGTATCCGCCCCGGAGTGGATCAGCGGGTCATTACCAGTAATGTGGAATAATTCCCGGAACGACGTATCAACTATGGGTGTGTGGATGAACAGGCGGTCGTTGACAAGTTCCACTCGGTAGGTGGCTTCCAGTTCATCGCTGTAGTATTCGCCGGCGAATAGGTCCAGCTGCGCGGCGGTCAGCGCCTTGATCTGATCCTCAATGCGGTTGAGGCGCTGTTGCTTGCCGTTCCGGCAAAGGGTGATATGGGTGGCCGGATCGCGGTCTGCTCCGTGAAACGAGATTTTGATCGCCGGCGTCTCGGCGATATGGAACAGACTGTCCGTCTCAGGGACCAGGCTGAACTGGTCTTGACTGGTCCACTGCCCTATAAGAATCCCTTTTCCCTGCGTAACTGTCAGGATGAGGCCGTCATCCATCTGGTATTTTCCGGTATATGATCTCAATGATAGCGAGTCCAAGAGTGTCTTGACTGTACTGTCATTGGTCGCCGGTTCGGTGTTGTTCGCAGTGGTGAAGATATTTCCCAGGACGAATTCCATTATTGTCCTGACGGAACTCCACGGTTGTCCCTGGTCGCTGTTGCACAGGCAAACCGCGCTGAAGCCGCGTTCCGGAAGACGCATCATGTAGCTGCGGAAGCCGAGAGTGCCCCCGGAGTGATATACTACAAGCTGGCCGTTGTTTTTTTCCACCTTGAGGCCGTAGGCGTAGCTGAGGGTGTCGCCATTGTTCTGGACACCGCGGGTCTGCATCAACTCGGTGAAGTGAGGCCCGCCGACCTTCTGGTCGTAAAAGTTCCGATCCCAGCGTGCCAGGTCATCCACGGTGGTATAGAGGTTGTTGTCCCCTACTGAGGTATTGCTGCGTTCACCAGTCGGTGTCCAGGCGTTGTCGCTAAGCCGGGTGTAGCTGAGGGCTTCGTTCACGATCGCCGTCTCCTGACCGTCGTTGAAAAAAGTTCCGCTCATTCCAAGAGGCTTGAAAATACGCTCTTGGGCGAAGGTGGCCAGAGATTCTCCGCTTACCCGCGCGACAATCTCGCCCAGCAGGACGTATTCGGCATTACAGTAGAGATATTCCGAGCCTGGGGTGAAATTGAGCGTATGGCAGCGGGAGATGATTTTCAGTTCGTCCCGGGTGTTTATGGGATCAAATAACTTTCGACCGGAAAGACCCAGTAGCACCTCGTCCGACCATATGCCGCTGGTATGGTGGATCAAATGGCGGATGGTCACCGGCTGACCGAAGTCGAGCAGTTCTGGAAGGTACTGGTGAATTTCATCGTCCAGCGAAAGTTTGCCGTCCTGAGCCAAAATCAGGATGCAGGCTGCGGTGAACTGCTTGGTTATGGAGCCGATGTTGAAAGCGGTGGCCGGGGTGATAGGTGTTTTTTTCTCCAGGTCGGCCAGCCCGTAGCCTTTTTTAAATATTATTTTTCTATCCAAAATGACGGCCACGGCACATCCGGGTCCGTCCGGCGAAATCTTCTTTTCTGCCAGGAGCAGGGAGTCAATCTGTGCTTCGAGTGTTTTCTTCCCCCAGGTTGCCGACGCGTTTAAGCTGCTTGCGCCAGCCGCCAGTATCAGCAGGAGAAACAATATCTTTGTCTGTTTCAAATTGTGCCTCCCTGTGTATTGGCGAAAAGACCGTGAGCTATTTTATTAGAGGTTTAATCCACCTTGAGGCTCACCGGGATCCGCTTAGACGGCAACGGCCTCAGGCCGAGATTTCCACCCGGAAGCCCAACTTTTCCAGGGTGCCCGAGGCCGCGGCCAGGGAGGGAGCAAGCTCCACGGTGAAAGCCTCGAACTCGCGCCGCACCCAGTACTCCTTGCGCATGCGGTCGAAATACGCAGCCCTCTCCGCGTCGCTTCCCAGCTTCAGCAGCTCGCGCATGCGGGCGTCATCCTCCAGGATCGGGTAGGCGGTCAGCACTGCCACACCCACGGCCTGCTCTGGATGTTCCACCTCGCCCTCCACCCGGATACGCGCCACGTGCGGCGGCGGCAGCAGCGCGGCGGCGTCCCAGGAGGGCGCGCGCCCGAAATGACGGCAGGCAGCCTGGTAGATCATGCTCGTGCCCCGCGCCTTGCCATCGTACGAGTACCCGGCGATGTGCGGCGAGCCGATCACCACTTTTCCCAGCAGCGAGAGGCGCACCTGCGGCTCGCCCTCCCAGACATCCAGCACGGCGGCGGCCACCTGACCGCTATCCAGGGCCGCCTCCAGGGCGGCGTTGTCGGCCACGGCCCCGCGCGAGGTGTTGAGGATCACCACCCCGGGCTTGAGCCGCGCCAGGAACGCGCTGTCCAGAAGGTGTAAGGTCGGGTGCGGACCGCCCTTTTCCAGCGGCACGTGGAAAGTGATTATGTCGCAGTCGTAGATTTCCTCCAGCGGACGGTAGCGGCGGTCCCCTGTTTTCTCGGCAAGGGGCGGGTCGTTCAGCACCACCTCCAGGCCCAGGGCCGCGGCCCGGGCCGCCACCCGGCTTCCCACGTTACCCACCCCCACCACGCCCAGCTTTTTGCCGTGCAGGCGGAACCCCAGCTCGCCGGACAGGACAAACAGCGCGGCGGTGATGTACTCGCCCACGGACACGGCGTTGCAGCCGGGTGCGCTGGCGAACCCGATCCCGGCCGAGGCCAGCCAGCCCATGTCAACATGATCGGTCCCGATCGTGGCCGTGCCCACGAACTTGACCGGGCTGCCCTCAAGCAGCTCGCGGTTCACCTTGGTCACCGAGCGAACGGCCAGGCAGTCGGCCTCGCGCACGGTATCGGCGCTCATCTTGCGTCCCGGGGCCAGCGTTACCTGGCCCAGCGTGGAGAAAGCCTCGCGGGCGAACGGCATGTTCTCATCGGCGACGATTCGCATCCCCGTGGTCCTTTCGAATGTTTGCTTTAGCTTTCGGTTGCTTTTTCCTTGAAATCCGCCCACGGCATCCGTATATTTTAAATCCGGTGACCATTCGCTTTCCCGGCGGGATGGGTAAGAGTAAAATTAATCTCCTCAATCGCACAAGTAAATAAGGGAGTGGCAAGATGGCAAAAGCACAGATCGGCTTGATCGGCCTGGCGGTGATGGGCGAGAACCTGGTGCTCAACATCGAGCGCAACGGCTACCGCGTGGCGGTGTTCAACCGCACCGCGGCCCGCACCGAGGCTTTCGCCGCAGGCGGGGCCAAGGGCAAGAACATCGTCCCCACCTATTCGATGAAAGAGTTCGTTGAGGCCCTGGAGCGCCCGCGCCGTGTGATTATCATGGTCAAGGCCGGTGCGCCGGTGGATGCGATGATCGACGACCTCAAGAAGTACCTGGACAAGGGCGACATCATCATCGACGGTGGCAACAGCCATTTCCCGGACACCGAGCGCCGCAGCACGCAGCTGGCGGCCGAGGGCTACCTGTTCATCGGCACCGGCGTGTCGGGTGGCGAGCTGGGCGCGCTCTGGGGCCCCTCGATCATGCCCGGCGGCCCGAAAGAGGCCTACGACCTGATCGCTCCGGTGCTGGAGAAGATCAGCGCCAAGGTGAACGGCGAGCCCTGCGTCAGCTATATCGGCCCGCGCGGCGCCGGACACTATGTGAAGATGGTGCACAACGGCATCGAGTACGGCGACATGCAGCTTATCAGCGAGAGCTACGATATCCTGCGCCGGGTGCTGAAACTGGACGCGAAGAAACTGCACGAGATTTTCGCCGAGTGGAACCGCGGCGAGCTCTCGAGCTACCTGATCGAGATCACGGCCGACATTTTCGCCAAGACCGACCCAGACACCGGCAAGGCCCTGGTGGACGTGATCCTGGACAAGGCCGGCCAGAAAGGCACCGGCAAATGGACCAGCCAGAGCGCCCTGGACCTGGGAGCGCCCACCCCGACCATCAACTCGGCGGTCGAGGGACGCATTCTGAGCGCCTACAAGGATGAACGCGTGGCGGCCTCCAAGGTGCTGAGCGGGCCCAAGGTGAACTACACCGGCGACCCGGCCAAGCTGATCGACGCGGTGCGCAAGGCGCTCTACGCCAGCAAGATCTGCTCCTACGCCCAGGGTATGGCCCTGTTGCGCGCGGCCAGCACCGAGTACGGCTACAGCCTGGATTTCAAGGAATGCGCCCGCATCTGGCGCGGCGGCTGCATCATCCGCGCCCAGTTCCTGGACCTGATCACGGATGCGTTCAAGAAGAACCCGGCCCTGCCCAACCTTCTGCTGGATGATTTCTTCCGCAAGGAAGTGGAGTCCCGTCAGGAGGCCTGGCGTTTCGTGGTCAAGACCGCGGTGGAGAACGGTATCCCGGCCCTGGCGATGAGCGGCTCGCTGGCCTATTACGACGCCTACCGCAGCGAGAGCCTTCCGGCCAACCTGATCCAGGCCCAGCGCGATTATTTCGGGGCGCACACCTACGAGCGCACCGACAAGCCGGGCTGGTTCCACACCGAGTGGCCGGAGAAGTAAGAGGCAGTCATAAATTGCAGATAAGAAGAGGGGCCGCTCCGGGATCGGGGCGGCCCCTGTTTTGTTGGCAGTGGATGGTGAATGTTGGAGAAGACTACGCCACAATTGCCTGCGTCATGTGAATACCATCTCAATTCAGTATGAATAATCGTAATCCCGCAGACGGATGTTTTTGCTCTGTCTGTACGCATAGTCAGGCATTTTTACTCGCGGGCGAGGCAGGCCTCGCCCCTGCGAGAGGAAACAGAGATACGATCAGGCCTTAGCCCTTTGGTTGTTTATCCTTTATGCGGCGGGGGAGAGCCGCGCGTTTCATCCCGGCCCGGTGAAAGGACCATCCAGCGTCTCCTTCCGTAGCGGGTTCAGAGCTATGTACTCTCGCGCCAGTTCCAGATCGGTTTGGTTACGGATGACGTGCTCGTAATAACCCCGCTGCCAGAGAGACCCCGGTGAAATGCCTGATTTACGCATCTCTCTGGTGACGGCGGCCTTGAAAGAGCCTACAACATCCCCGAGCTCCGGTAATTTTCCCCTGTCCGGCGCTGTCGTAGGGGCGAGGCCTGCCTCGCCCGGACCATCCAATTCAAATAGCAGAATGCCGTGCAGGTGGTCCGGCATGATAACCCAGGCATCCAACCCGACTCCGGTAAAATGCGCCGGGAGGTCCAACCAGTGTTTTTCAATAATCCTTCCGATTTCGGAAAGATCAACAGTCCCGTTTTTCAGCGCACCGAAAACCGTCAGCCGTCTGTCTGCACAGACCGTGACCATGTACGCGCCCGGGGAGGAATAATCATAATCCCGCAGGCGGATGTTTTTCCTTTGTCTGGGGTTATCATCAGGCATTGCTGCTCCGGGCGAGACAGGTCTCGCCCCTACGAGTAATTGAACAGATATACGGTCATATCTCGCCTAAACGAATGGTAATACTATCCAGATACAGACCTATGGTCAAGTCTTGTTACGAAAAAAGACAAACGCTGGTTTTTCTCTGTAATATCCGAGCCATCCATCTTTTATCCGTGTAATCCGCGATTCACATTCCGGTGTAAACGGCGCGGGCGAGACCTGTCTCGCCCCTGAGAGAGGAAACAGAGATACGATCTGGCCGGAAACATCCATTCCGTCGTTTTAGCTTTCCGGCGCATCTCACCTCTGCCTCTTCCCCGCGCTTATTTGTTGTCCCCCCGCCTGTGCAATGTTATTTTCCCCCTTCGAGCAGGCGCGCCCGCCGTCCTATCGCCCGCCCCGGCGCCGGCCGTTTCCGGCCAGTCCTCCCGCATTCCCCGGTTGTCGGAGGCCTCTAAATGCCGGACACCCCTGCCGAATCCCCGGACAAGCTCCGCCGCGTCCTCACCCTGGGTGACCTCGTTATCTACGGCATCATCCTGATCCAGCCCTGCGCCGCCATGCCCCTGTTCGGCTTCGCCAACCAGGAGTCGGCCGGCCACGCCGTCACCGTGATCCTTCTGGCCATGGTCGCCACCCTGATGACAGCGATCAGCTACGGCCGCATGGCCAACCTCTACCCCTCGGCCGGAAGCGCCTATACGTACGTCGGCCGCGGGCTTCACCCCTACCTGGGGTTTGTCGCCGGCCAGGCGATTTTCGTGGATTACCTGGTGGTGCCCATAATCTGTACGATCTACTGCGGCAGCGCGGCCAATGAGCTGATCCGGTTCATCCCGGTCCAGGTCTGGTTCGTGCTGTTCGCGGTCAGCTTTGTCTGGCTCAACCTGCGCGGGATCAAGACCACCAGCCGGTTCAGCTGGGCCCTGATGATAGTGATGAGCCTGGTGGTGTTCTGGTTCATGGGCGCGGCGATCCAGCACATGTTCGGCCTGGGGGGCGCGGCGGCCCTGTTCAGCACGGCGCCGTTCTACCACGCCGACTCGTTCGACTGGGCCGTGATCGGGCGGGGCACCTCGCTGGCCGCGCTCACCTATATCGGGTTCGACGGCCTGACCACGCTGAGCGAGGAGGTGGAGAACCCGCGGCGCAACGTGATGCTGGCAACTGTGCTCACCTGCGTGATCACCGGTGTCTGGAGCGGGGCGCAGATCTACCTGGCCCAGTTGGCCGTACCCTGGGGAAGCTGGGAGAATTTCCTGCACAGTATCCAGGCCACGGCCGGGATAACCGACCTGAACGAGACCCTCAACCGCGCGATGTTCGGCGTGGCGGGAATAGTGGGCGGCAGCCCCCTGCGGCTGGCCCTGACCCTGGTGTTGCTCGTGGCCAGCGTGGGCAGCGGGGTGACCGGCCTGGCCGGGTGCGTGCGCGTGATGTTCGGTATGGGCCGCGACCGCATGCTGCCGCAGAAATTCTTCGCCCATCTCAGCCCGCGTTTCGCCGTGCCCTCCTGGAATATCCTTCTGATCGGCGCTATAACCCTGCTCGCGGCGTTCCCCCTGGATTACGGCCAATGCGCGTTCCTGATCAATTTCGGCGCCCTGTTGGCTTTCGCCCTGGTCAACCTGGCCTCGATCCGGGTGTACTATTTCAAGAGCGGCAATTACGGGCTGGGTTCGTTTCTGAAAAATTTCCTGCCCCCGGCCGTGGGCGCGGTGGCCTGCATGTGGATCTGGAAAAGCCTTCCGCCGCGCACGTTCCTAATCGGCGGGAGCTGGCTGGGTCTGGGCCTGGTCTACTACGCGGTGCGCACCCGCATGTTCACGCGCAAGATCGAGGTGAGCGACGTGTTCTGAGGGCCACGGTTGCCCGGTCGATAATCAAGGCTGTATATTCAACCTGCCCCGATTCCTTTCCGGCCGATCCGCGGCTGCCCGAGGACCGGGGCAGTCCTTTTTGACCGGAGATACGCCGCGTGCCGGACAGCAAACCAGACAAAGCCTGCTCACGCTGGCTGGAGGGCCTCAACCCCGACCAGGCGCGCGCCGTGACCAGCCCCTCAGCGCGCCTTCTGATCCAGGCTGGGGCAGGCAGCGGCAAGACCACGGTCATAGTGCGGCGTATCCTGCATCTGGTGGATTGCCTTGGCGTTCCGCCCTCCTCCATTCTGGCGATAACATTCACCCGTAACGCCGCCCGCGAGATGGCCCGCCGTCTGGCCGACTCCCCGGCCCCGGAGAACTCCCTTCGCCGCGAGCCGATTGCCAGCGTGCAGGTGCGCACTTTCCACTCCCTGTGCTATGTCCTTCTCAAGCGCCACTGGCGTCTGGTCTCCGAGCGGCCGCTGCACCTGGTGACAGACAGCGCCCCCAGCGAGGAGAGTCCGGGCAAAAGCGATACCCCCTCAACCAAAAGCGGCCTTCTGCAGGAGGCGGTGCGGCGCTGTTTCGACCTTCCGCGCTACCGGGTGGCATTCAAGCGCTATCTCTGGAGCTGGCTCCTCACCGCGGATGAGTCGGACCCGCACGGGGGCCTGGATGATCCACGCCAGGCCACGATCCCCACAGCCTCCGGTGTGACTGTCCGCTCCTGGGCCGAGCGGGACATTGCCAACTGGCTGACCAGGCATGGGATCAAATTCGTTTATTCGGAAATCGCCCCCTGGAGCGCGCCCGCGTTCAGCCCGGATTTCTATCTTCCCGAGATTGACTGCTACCTGGAGGTCTGGGAGCATGGGCAGGCCAACGCCCCGGCCCGTCAGGAACGCCTGGCCCAGTACCGTATCCGTGAGAAACGTCTGCTTCAGGTGGAGCGCGAGGAACTGTTCGATTTTCCTGCCCTGGAGACGCGCCTGGCCGGCTCCCTGCAAGAGTGTTTCCCGGAGGGCGCTCCCAAGGGCGGCCCCTCCGATCTGGAGGACCTTCTGAGCGAGGAGGCCGGCTACCCGGAGGCGGTGGGGAGTTTCCTTTCCATGGCCGAGGAGGTCCTGGACCGGATGAAGAACCACTCGATTCCGGTCGAGACCGTGGCCGAGCGGGCCAGGGCCGAGAAAGACCGCCGTACGCGGGTTTTTTTCAGCCTGTTCCTTCCGCTTTACGAGCGCTACCAGGCCTTGCTGGCCGAGCGCGGAGCGCTGGATTTCAACGACCTGATCCTCAAGACTGTGGAGCTTCTGCGCACCCATCCCGCCCTGCGCGAGCGCCTTCGCCGCCGCTGGCCCCACGTGCTGGTGGATGAGTACCAGGATGTCAACACGCCCCAGGTGGACCTTCTGCGCGAGCTGGCCGGTCCCGGAGGCAGCCTGACCGCGGTGGGCGATGACTGGCAGAGCATCTACGGGTTCCGCGGCTCGGATGTGACCCACATCCGGCGGTTCGGTCAGGATTTCCCCGGGGCGGCCACAGTCACCCTGCGGCTCAACTACCGCAGCGGCAAGTCGATCGTGGATTTTGCCGCCTGGTCGATCCGCCGCAGCCGTTGGTACAGCGACAAGCCCCTCCACGCCTTGAACCGTGACACTCAGCCGGTGGTGCTGCATCGCGGGGTGCGCCTGAGTGAGGATGGAGTAGCCTGGCTGGTTGGGACCGTGCGGGAGCTGGTCGAGCACGCTGGCTACCGGCCCGAGGACATTCTGGTGCTCTACCGCCGCAGTTCCAGTTTCCGTATCCTGGGCGCGGCCCTGCGGCAGAACGGCCTCAAGGTCCGCCACCTGACAATCCACGCGGCCAAGGGCCTGGAGGCGCCGGTGGTGTTCCTCTGGGGCGTGGTGGGCGGACGGGGCGGGTTCCCGAGTGTTTGGGATGACGGCCGCGTGGTGCGCCTTCTTCTGCCGCGCGACTACCAGAGCCGTCTGGATGAGGAGAAACGGGTGTTCTACGTGGCCCTGACCCGCGCCCGCGAGCGGCTGTTCATCGTGACCGAGCGGCGCAACCTGTCCGAGTTTCTGGACAAGACCCCGGAGAGTTTTTTCCTGGACAGTGCGGTGTTTCAGGCCGAAACACCCAAAAAGCCGGGGAAGTATTTTTGCGCGGCCTGCGGGTCGCCTCTGGAGGGGAACTGGATGTTCTGCCCCTACTGCTATCACGGTCTTCAGGGCAGGACACAGGACGGTAAAAGCTGAGTCTGCCGCGGATTTGAAAGAAATCGGGCCCGATTTATTGTTTGGGGTTTGACAAATCCGGCGGAGGGTGTTAGATTATCTTGCGCCACAACGACTTCAAAGGGCGATTAGCTCAGATGGTTAGAGTGCTTGCTTGACATGCAAGAGGTCACTGGTTCGATTCCAGTATCGCCCACCATTTGAGATGTAAGGACTTACGGTATTCCGTGAGTCCTTTTTCTCTTTCATCCAGATATCATTCGCCAAACCGCTTTCCGACCTTCATCCTCAAACGAACCGACAATCGATCCATTTTCAAGCCAGGATAACCCGTTATCCGGACAGGGAGCGGCGGCGGTGTGTGTGTTGTGATACTCAGAAATGACAAGGGGAGAGGAATTGATTTATCCCTTTTTCAAATATACATTGCAGGAAGCGACTGATTTTTTTGAGACATAGGAGAGTCGCTCCAGGATGCAGTCTGTGAAAGAGTTTGAGCCGCCCACGGTATCCACCTCGGCGAATGATTCCAGAAAGCCGCTCAGAGAATGAGATTCCCCCGGTGCAAGCAGGACAAAGCCCATTCGGGAACCGCTCTTGTTTTCATGCGCTCTGCCACCCTCCCGATACTGACAGCGGTGTTTCTTGCTTTACCAGCCGGCTGTGTCCGTTTTCACGACCATCCGCTCAGCGCTGAAAAATCGGTCGCCGCCCTGGAGAGCCGCTCGCTGGATGACCCCGGGCTGCGATGGTTCATCCAGGCCGGGCGGAGGGACTCACTGCCGGTGTGGCCCCTTCCTTCCTGGGGCCTGCCCGAGCTGACTGCCGCCGCCCTCTATTTCAACCCCGAGCTCGACCTGGCCCGGGCGCAGTGGGCCGGGGCCGAGGGCGCAGCCAAGGAGGCGGCCGCCCGGGCCAATCCCGCCCTGACTGTCACTCCCGGACGTAATACCACCACCCGCACCCCCTCGCCCTGGATCCCGACCGCAGTGCTGGACCTGACTGTCGAGACCGCAGGCAAACGAGTCCACCGGGCGGCGCAGGCAGCGCACCTGGCCGAGGCCGCGCGCCGCAATCTCTCCAGCGTGGCCTGGCGCGTGCGTTCCGCAGTGCGTGAGGCTCTGCTGGAACTGTACGTTTCACAGGAGCAGGCGGCCCTGGCCGGACAGGCCCAGTCTCTCCAGGCCGAAAGGCTCCGCCTGACCGAGCTGCGGTACGAGGCCGGTGAAATCCCGGCTTTCGAGCTGGCCCAGGTGCGGATCGAGGCCGGGCGGACAGGCCTGGCCAGCCAGGATGCCGCGAGCCGGAGCGCCGGGGCCCGGGTGCAGTTGGCCGCTGCTGTCGGGATAACCACCTCCGCACTGGATAAAATCTGTCTGTCTTTCGACAGTCTCCTGCAGCCGCTGCCGCAGGCGCTTTCGCTTCCGGCCCTGCGGCGCCAGGCCCTGACCGGACGGCCGGATATCCTGGCCGCCCTGTCCGAATACGCGGCCAGCCAGGAGAACCTTCGCCTGGAAATATCCCGTCAGTATCCCGACCTCACACTCTCCCCGGGCTATGAGTACGACCAGGGGGACAACAAATGGTCGCTGGGGCTGGGGCTCGCTCTGCCGGTGCTGAACCGCAACCGCGGGGCGATAGCCCGGGCCGGGGCGGCCCGTGCTGAGAGCGCGGCCCGGTTCAACCTGCTCCAGGCCGGGGTGCTGGCCGGGATCGACCGGGCGATTGCCGGCTACCTTGCGGCTGGCCGCAAACAGGCAGGCCTGGACAGCCTGCTTGCAGAACTGACACAGCAGGAAAAAACCGCACAGGCGGTTTACGCGGCCGGGGAAATCTCACGCGGCGAGCTGCTCGGGCTGGAGTTGGAGCTGAACGCCGCCTCGCGCGACCGTCTGGAGGCCCTGGCCCAGGCTCAGCGGGAATTCGGCGCGCTGGAGGATGCCCTTCAGAGTCCATTCGAATTTTCCACGGACCTCCGGGAGTCCCCGCAGCGGGGTCCCGGAAACGGCGCTGAAAACGAAAACCGGTAAGAGGTCCCAGTGAAGAAATCGCATGTTGTCGCAATCGTTCTGGTTCTGGCCGCACTGGCCGGGCTGCTGTGGCTGAGACGCGGGTCGGGTGGCGATCAGGAGAGCGGCGGGCCGCCCGAGGTCGCGGTCCGGGTGGGGCAGATTACCCGTACCACGCTGCAGGCCTATGTGACTGCCTATGGAACTGTGGAGCCGGAACCGGCCGGAGGACACCCGGCCGCGGGCTCGCGTCTGGGTCCGCTCGTGGCGGGGGTGGTGGCCGCGGTAAAGTGCACGGAGGGCCAGACAGTGGCAAAAGGCGCGGTCCTGGTCCGTCTGGAGAGCCGTGAGGCGCAGGCCGCGGTGCAGAAAGCGCAG
The DNA here is from genome assembly GCA_964386505.1 of uncultured Gemmatimonadales bacterium. GTDB lineage: Bacteria > Gemmatimonadota > Glassbacteria > GWA2-58-10 > GWA2-58-10 > JAJFUG01. Next base: position 10,003 of record CAYLSM010000026.1, on the reverse strand, counting down.
GAGGCGTATGAGTTCGCCGGGAAAACTGCCGAGCGTCAGCGCTCCCTGATCCAGGTGAACGGGACATCGCAACGGCAGCTTCTGGAGGCGGAGCAGGCCCTGGCCGCAGCCCGTGGAGAGCTTGAGACGGCCCGCGCGGCGCTGGCCCAGTTGAGCGTCACAGCACCGATATCGGCCACTGTCGCGCGCATTTACGTGCGGCCCGGCGAGGCGGTGGACCTTTCGACTGTACTGCTGGAGCTGGTGGACCTCGACCGGCTCGTGATCAGCGCCGGGGTGCCGGGCGCCGAGCTTGACTCCCTGAAAGTGGGGCAGGCAGCCGAGGTGCAGCCCGAAAGCGGCGCGGAAATGGTTATCGGCTCGCTGGCCTGGGTCGGCCCGTCGCTGGATGCCGCCAATGGGACAGCCCCGGTGCGGGTGGCTCTTCCCGCCGGCTCCGGCCTGCGTCCCGGCATGTTCGCCCGGGTAAGGATAATCTGCTCCCGGCATGAGGACTGCCTGGCCGTGCCGGTGGCAAGCCTGGTCGAGGATAGCGAGGGACGTTCCGTGATCGCGCTGGTCCAGGCCGACAGCGTGGTGCTCACCCCGGTGAGCGCCGGATTGCGGGATCGGGATATGGTGGAAATCGAGGCCGCGGGGCTTAAGGCCGGCCAGACAGTGGTGACCGAGGGGGCCTATGGCCTTCCGGACGGAGCGAGAGTACGGCTGCTTCAGTGATCTGAGACCCGGAGCGTGATTCGCCACATGGACATCAAGACTTTCATCGGACAGTTCTCCATCCGTCACCGGCTGACCATCGCCTTTATCTGCACGGCGCTCTGCCTGGCCGGGGTCTATTCGGCTTTCCGTACACCGTCCTCGGTTTTTCCCCACACCGATTTCCCCAGGGTGGTGATCCTGGTCGACAACGGGGTGATGCCGTCGGATGAGATGATGGCCACGATCACCCGTCCGATCGAGGAGGCAATGAAAGACATCCCCGGCTCGGTCACGGTGCGCTCGACCACTGGACGGGGCTCGGCCGAGATCAGCGTCTATTTCGACTGGAAAGCGGACATGGTGCAGTCGGAGCTGTATGTCAACAGCCGGCTGGACCAGATCCGTGTCTCCCTGCCCGCCGGGGCCGAGACCTCGGTCTGGCGGCTGACTTTCGCCGCATTCCCCATCATCGGGGTCAGCCTGGCCAGCCCCAGCCGGAATATCATGGACCTGTGGGAGACCGCCCGCTACGAGCTGAAGCCGCGTTTCCTGCGTATTCCGGGCGTGGCGCGCGTGGACCTGGTGGGCGGACGCGCACCCGAGTACCAGGTGATCGTGGACCCGCTTCGGCTCCAGGCCTGCGGTCTCGGCCTTCAGCAGGTGATCGAGGCTCTGGAGCGTAACAACCTGATCGCCCCGGCCGGCATGCACGAGGAGAACTACAAGCTGTATCTGACCGTGGTGGATGGACGGGTTCGCACGCTCCAGGAGATCGCGGACCTGCCGGTGACGTTCGTCGGCGGGCACCCGGTGCGGATACGCGATTTCGCCCGGGTCGAGCGCGGACCGGAGCCGGTGTTCAACGTGGTCACCGCCGAGGGAGTGAACGCGGTCCTGCTCAATATCCGCAGCCAGCCGGACGGCAGCACGCTGGAAATCGCCTCCGCCCTGAAAGACGTGCTGCGAGAGGCCCGGACCGACCTGCCCCCGGACATGAAAATCGCCTATTACTACGACCAGTCGGTCTTTGTACGCCAGTCGGTGGGCAGTGTCCGGGAGGCCATCTTTTACGGTCTGCTCCTGTCGATCCTGATCATCTTCCTGTTCCTGAAAGACTGGGGCATCACTGCCACGGCCATTGTCGTGATCCCGGTCACCGTGCTGATCACTGTGCTGGCGATGAAAATCACGGGGCTCAGTTTCAACCTGATGACCCTCGGGGGTATCGCCGCCGCGATCGGGCTGGTGATAGATGACGCGATCGTGGTGGTGGAGTCGATCTACGCCCGCCTGGCCGCGGGCGCTCCGCGCCTGGAGGCGATCCGCACCGGCGTGGCCGACATTTTCCACCCGCTGGTCGGCTCGACTCTCACCCCGGTGGTGGTGTTCCTGCCTCTGGCTTTCCTGGTCGGGATAACGGGGGTGTTCTTCCGCGCCCTGGCCTTGACCATGGTGGTTGCGCTGCTGACCTCGCTGGTTCTGGCGGTCACTCTGACCCCCACCCTGGCGGCCTGGTTTGTCCGGGAGCGCGGGAGTGACCGGCTTGCGCACGCACCCGAGGCAGAGGAGGGTGGACGGCTTTTCCACTGGACCCTGGCCCTCTACGAGCGCGCCGTGCGCGCGGCCCTGGCGCATCGGGGCGCGGCTCTGGGGGTCTGCGGCCTGGTGCTTGTCCTGGGTGCGCTTATCTACACCCGGCTGGAGAGCGATTTCCTTCCGCCGTTCGATGAGGGCGGGTTCGTGATCGACTATGTGGCGCCGTTCGGCACGAGCCTGGCCGAGACCGACCGTCAGCTCCGTCAGGCCGAGACGATCCTGCGCGCCACGCCGGAGGTGGAAAGCTACTCCCGCCGCACCGGGGCGCGTCTGGCGCTCTCGATTGCCGAGCCCAACACCGGCGATTTCCTGGTCAAGCTGAAAGACAACCGCAAGCGCCAGACAGAGGAGGTGATTTCCGAGCTGCGGCGCAAGTTCCAGTCCGCAGTCCCGGCCCTGGAGTGGGAGTTCCCGGGTATCCTGAGCGACCTGATCGGCGACCTTACCTGGACCCCGCAGCCGATAGAGGTGAAATTGTTCTCGACCGACCTGGCGTTCCTGCAGAAAAAGGCCCCTGAGATCGCCGGTGAACTGGGCAAGGTGCCGGGCGTGGTGGATGTGGTGGACGGGCTGGTGTATGCCGGCCCCAGCCTCAGCCTGCGGGTGCGCCACCTGGAGGCCGAGCGTTACGGTCTGAGCGCGCAGGATATCGCTCAAGCGCTGAATATCGCGCTGCTGGGCCAGACCGCCTCCAGCGTGCTGGAGGGCGACCGGGTGATAGACATCCGTGTGCGCCTGGACCACGGAGATATCGACCGGATCGCCAAGCTGCGCGAGCTGCCGCTTCGCACATCCGGCGGGGCGGTGGTCAAGCTCTCGCAGGTGGCCGACATTGTGGAGACCCCCGGCCAGCTCGAACTGCACCGCGAGGACCTGCGACAGAACGTGGCTGTGACCGCGCGCCTGGAGGGACGCGACATGGGCAGCGCGATGGCCGAGATCCGTGACAAGCTGGGCCGGGACAAGTCCCTTCCCCCGGGAGTGATCGAATTCGGCGGCCTCTACCAGCAGCAGCAGGAGTCTTTCCGCAACCTGATGCTCGTGCTGCTGATGGCGATATTCTGTGTTTTCACCATCCTTCTGATCGAGTTCCACTCTTTCGTGGAGCCGCTGTCCATAGTCTCAGGGGCGGTGCTGGCCCTGTTCGGAACCGTGCTGGCGCTCTGGCTCACCGGCACCTCGCTCAACGTGGTGTCGTTCCTGGGAGCGATAATCGGCGTGGGGATAGTGGCCAAGAACGGGATACTGATGCTCGATCTGGTGGAGGACCTGCGCAGACGCGGCGTGGGGCTGGAGGAGGCCCTTGTCCGCTCCGGGCACCGCCGCCTTCGCCCGGTACTTATGACCTCGATGGCCGCCGCGTTCGGAATGCTGCCCCTGGCCTACGGGATCGGCTCCGGGGCGGACATGCTCCGGCCACTGGCCATCGCGGTGATCGGCGCGCTGTGCATTTCGGTGCTGCTGTCGCTGGTGGCCACGCCCGCGGTCTACGCGGTGCTGGTCCAGTGGGACCGCGGCCGGAGCGAGACGGTTTGACCGTGCCGTGGAAAAACAGGCAATAAAAAAAGCCGGGCCAATGTTCCGGCCCGGCTTCCAACCTTATCTGTCAGGCACTCACACCTTTTTCAGCGTGATCGTGTCGCCCTCGACTGTCAGCTCGAACTGGTCTCCCAGCTTGAACTGCGGCTCGAGCTGGGCACGGGGGACTATCAGCCCCATCTTGGTCAGCTTACGGTTGCCGGTCGCGCGGGCCGCCATGCCGGCCACCTGAAGGACCTCGCCCTTTTCGATCATCACATCGGCCAGGGCCACCTTGAGCGCGGCCTTGGTCTTGATCCCCAGCTCGCTCATAATGGCCTGGGCGCTCTTGCCAGCCTTGACCAGCTTGTACAGCTTCGCCTTGTCTATCCCTTTTCCTCTTGGCATCGAAACCTCCACAGTTTAATTGTCGGCGGGTTTTCTTAATATTGATTCTCAATTCAATATATACTAATAAGGAAAATAAGCAAATAAAAATATCAATATTTAAGGGTGTTTTTTGAATGCGACACGCTCTGTTTTTGCAGTTTGCAATAGTGCGAATGTATTGAAAGTTGTCAATTTGGTTAAATGTGTTGCGTAAAACGAAGAACAATATTCATTCGATGGCTCTCTTAATTTACACATTATTGACACGGGATAACGAGGTGTGAAAAAGATTGTAATTGCTATGGTTATCCTGGCATAGAATTCTGTGTCAGGTATTAGGATTGAATTTGCAGTATGATGAAAATGCGAATTTATATATTAACCGTTTCGGGAAAGTGGCGCTGGAAACGGGCGGGAGCACTATTTACAACTGGAATGAATGTTGCGTTTGTTGGCGGGAGAGCCGGTCCGGACGCAATACGGCTTGTCGACAGCGGCGCACGCCCCTATTTTAAAAACGGACTGAAACACGCAGCTTAACCGTGGTCCTTGCTTCCAGGTGCGAAAACTGTCAGGTTGATTAATTCCGTTTTCCGCTTCCGCAGAATTCATTTAATCGCGGGTGATATGCCGAGGAAAGCCAGAACAATTAAGCAGCCTGCCGGCCAGCCGGCAACGGTGGGCATGCCCGCCCCGACCGACTCGATCCTGGAGAGCATCTCGGACGGCGTTTTCACCGTGGACTCCGAATGGCGCATAACCTCGTTCAACCGGGCGGCCGAGGAGATCACCGGGATAAGACGGGAGGATGCGCTGGGCAGGCTGTGCTCGGAGGTGCTGCGCTCCAGCATGTGCGAGAGCGAGTGCGCCCTGCGCAGCACCCTCGGCACGGGCCGTCCGGTGATCGGCAAAGCCTGCTATATAATCGACGCGGAGGGCGGGCGGATTCCGATCAGTATCTCCACCGCGGTGCTGCGGGACTCGAACGGGAAAGTGATCGGCGGGGCGGAGACGTTCCGCGATCTGAGCGAGATCGAGTCTCTGCGCCGGGAACTGGAGGGGCGCTCCAGTGTGGGTGAGCTGGTCAGCCGCAGCCCCCTGATGCAACGCCTGTTCGAAGCCCTGCCCGCGATCGCCGCCAGCCCCAGCACGGTCCTGATTGTCGGCGAGACCGGCACAGGCAAGGAGATTATGGCCCACACGATCCACGCGCTAAGCCCGCGGGCAAAGGGGCCGTTCCTGGGAGTCAACTGCGGCGCCCTGCCCGACAACCTTCTGGAGTCCGAGCTGTTCGGCTACAAGGCCGGGGCATTCACAGGCGCGACCCGGGACAAGCCCGGGCGGTTTTCGCTGGCGCGCGGCGGCACTCTTCTGCTGGATGAGATCGGCGAGATCAGTCCCTCCCTGCAGGTCCGTCTGCTGCGCGTGCTCCAGGAGCGCGTTTTCGAGCCTCTGGGCTCGACCCGCAGCGAGAAGGCGGACGTGCGCGTGATCGCCTCCACCAACGCCGACTTGGCCGAGGCCATGCGCGCGGGGGTGTTCCGCGAGGACCTCTACTACCGGGTCAACGTGGTGCGGGTGGAACTGCCTCCGCTACGGCGTCGCAAGGAGGATATCCCCCTGCTGGTAGAGCAGTTCATCGAGCGTTTCAACCGTCTGCGCCAGAAATCCATCCGCTCAGTCAAGCGGGAGGCGCTTTCGCTGATGATGGCCTATGACTGGCCGGGCAATATCCGCGAGCTGGAGAATGTGATCGAGCGGGCCTTCATCCTGGTCAGCTCGGGGGATATCGGGCTGGAGCACCTGCCCGAGGAGATGCTTTCCGGGGGCCGTCAGCGGCGTCCGGCCGGGCCGGACATCCGTCACGCCCGGCGCAGCCTGGAGGCCGGGGCGATCCGCGAGGCCCTGCTTCGCAACGGCAACAACCGTCTGGCCGCGGCCTGGGAGCTGGGGATACACAAGAGCACCCTGTTCCGCAAGATACGTAGCCTCGGGCTGGAGCTTCCCCCGGCCGTTCGGAAACACGCTCCCGACGAAAAAGAGTAGCAAAAATGCGACCATGTTGATTGCGAAAGTTGCAAAACTGCGACCTTGGCCCGGCTCTGCAGTGCAGTCCTTCATTTTATAACATAAATCCCATCAAAACTTTACAGTCGCTTTCGGTCGATCCCTCCCCGCGGCACGGTATGTGCTTTACTGTGTGTCACTCACAAGGGGCCGCAGCCTATGAAAACAGCTTTTTCCTTTTGGAACGGCAGGATTGCGCCCGTGTTCGATGTGGCCAGGCAGGTGCATCTGGTGGAGTCGGACGGCGGCCGGATACTGAGTGAGAGCGACCTGACCCTGCCGCAGGAGATTCCGGCCGCCCGGGCGGCCCGTCTCGCAGAACTGGGCGTCGACACGCTGGTCTGCGGTGCAATCTCGCGACCCCTGCACATGATGGTCGAGTCGCAGGGGGTCCGGGTGTTCGCTTTCATGGCCGGTGAGTTGGGCCCGGTGATGAGCGCCTGGTTGGAGGGTGTCCTGGAACAGGGACGGTTCTCAATGCCGGGGTGCTGCGGGCAACGGCGGCGCCGTTTCATGCAGAACTCATCCGCTGGCCGGGAGGAAGCTCCGGCCGCAGGAAGGAGCCAGGGCGGAATGAACCCACGCGGCAACCGGGGAGGGTTGAACCGGCGCGGCAGCGGGAGCGGCCAAGGCGACAGCGGTTTGACCGCAGGGGGTGGCGCAGGTTTCTGTGTCTGCCCCGAATGCGGGCACCGCGAGCCACACCGCAGAGGGGTGCCATGCATACAGAGGCAGTGCCCACAGTGCGGGACTGCTCTGACCAGGGAATAATATCGACAAAGGAGGCAGAGATGCCGGGTGGAGACAGGACCGGACAGCTGGGAGCGGGTCCGTTGAGCGGCCGCAGGGCCGGTTATTGCGCGGGATTCGATACTCCGGGCTTCGCGGGCCAGGGAGCGGGACGGGGGGCCGGGTTCGGCCGGGGTCGCGGGGCCAGCGGTGGTGGACGGGGACATCGCAACCGCTTTTTCGCCACCGGAGTGCCCGGCTGGGCGCGTTCCGGTGGGGCGGTGCCTCCGCTGGAGGCGGCGCCGGAACAGGCAGTGGCCGCGCTGGGGGAGCAGGTAGGAGCACTCAAGGTCGAGATGGAGAAGCTCCAGGCGCGTCTGGCCGGGATCGTTACGGCCCGTGAAGAGAAGAAGTAATCGATGCCGGGCGAGGCGGGAGACTGTAACGGTCTCCCGCCCACTTGCTTGGAACCCATGCCGCAGCAGCGGCAGGAGGAAAACATGGAAGAGACCGCCAGACTTCCGCTGATCGGGGAAAAAGCCCCCTCTTTCAAGGCCGAGACGACCCAGGGTCTGATCAATTTCCCGGAGGATTTCAAGGGCAGTTGGGTTGTTTTCTTCTCGCACCCGGCCGATTTTACTCCGGTCTGCACCACCGAGTTCATGACTTTCGCCTCCATGCAGCCGGAGTTCGAAAAGCTCAACTGCAAGCTGCTCGGCCTCTCCATCGACAGCACCTACAGCCATATCGCCTGGCTGCGCACGATCCGGGAGAAGATCGAGTACAAGGGAATGAAAGAGGTCGAGGTTATGTTCCCGGTGATAAGCGACCTGACCATGGAGGTCTCCAAGTCCTTCGGCATGCTGCAGCCGTCAGCCAGCAACACGCAGGCAGTGCGCGCGGTGTTCATCATGGACCCCGAGGCCGTGGTGCGGGCGATCCTGTACTATCCCCTGAGCAACGGCCGCAACATGCAGGAGATCAAGCGCCTGTTGATGGCGATGCAGCTAAGCGACAAGCACAATGTGGCAACGCCGGCCAACTGGCAGCCGGGCGATGAGGTGATCGTGCCGCCCCCGGGCTCCTGCGGCACCGCCAAGGAGAGGGTCGAGACCGCTGCGGCCGACACCCGGGTGCTGGACTGGTTCATGACCCTGAAAAAATGCCCGCTGTGACGGGATTTAGCCCAAAGGAGACAAGTTGAAAGTCGCTTTCACCACCTCGGGCCACGACCTGGACAGTCCTCTGGACAGCCGGTTCGGCCGTGCGCCGGCGTTCCTGCTCTATGACACGGAGCGGGAGCTGTTCCGGCTGATCCGGAACGAGCAGAACCTCAACGCCGCCCAGGGCGCCGGCATCCAGGCGGCCCAGACCGTGGCGCGCGCCGGGGCCGGGTGCCTGGTTACCGGCCATTGCGGCCCCAAGGCTTTCACCGTGCTCAAAGCGGCCGGGATCAAGGTGTTCAACACGAACGCCCCCACGGTGAAAGCGGCATTGCAACTCTACGGCGAGGGCCGCCTGGCCGAGGCGGCCGCGGCGGATGTCGAGGGACACTGGGAATGAGCGGTGACGAGATCGTTTTCCAGCCCATCGGCGTGATACACAGTGAGCACACGGTTGCGGAAAACACCCCTATCCAGCCGGTTTACGCCCAAGGCTGCCGTGGCACGGTGGAGGTTTTCCCCGAATTCGAGGAGGGCCTGCGCGACCTGGAGGGGTTTTCGCACATCTACCTGCTCTACCATTTTCACCGGGCCGGAGCGTGCCGTCTGACAGTCAGGCCGTTTCTGCAGGATACGGAGCACGGCGTGTTCTCCACCCGTTCCAACTGCCGGCCCAATGCAATCGGCATCAGCATTGTGAATCTTCTGGGGCGGGTGGGGAATGTCCTGCAGGTGGAGGGTCTGGATGTGCTGGACGGCGCCCCGCTGCTGGATATCAAGCCGTACGCCGCCCGGTTCGACCGGATCGACAGCACGCGCAACGGCTGGCAGGACAGCGTGGATGAGACTGAGGCCAGACGGCGCGGGCGACGGGGCTACCGCGAACCTGAATGAGCGCCGGAGAACGGGTATCTTTTCTGCTGGAGACGATAGAGACACAAGCGAGTGGAGATGGATCGGGAACTCATCGAGAACAATCTGCGGTTTCGCGAGCGCAAAGCTCTGTACCTGCGTTATGGTTATGACATGGATGCCGAGCGTGAGCTGATCCTGAACGCGGCCGGAGCTCTCGGCGGGCGAATCCTGGAACTCGGCACCGGCAAGGGGCATATGTCCGTGTCCCTGGCCCGGCGCGGCTATCGCTTTGTCACGCTCGACATTTCCGGAGTGGAACAGCATTACGCCAGACTGAACCTGCGCTTCTTCAAGCTGGAGAGCCGGGTCAATTTTGTCCTCGGCTCAGGGACAAGCCTGCCGTTCAGGGCGCGGTGTCTGGACAGTGTCATTTCGATCAACACATTGCATCATCTGGAGCAGCCGGAGCCGATACTCGCGGAACTGGGCCGGGTTGCCGCTCCGGGGGCCACTCTGGTGCTGAGCGATTTCAGCGCCGAGGGTTTCGACCTGGTGGAACAGGTTCACCGTCTGGAGGGCCGTCACCACCCCGTGGAGGGAGTCACGGTCCAGGCGGCCGGAGAGAGCCTCGGCTGGGCGGGATTTGTCACCCGCACCGTGCGCAGCCGTTTCCAGGAAACACTGATCGCCCGGCGCGCCGGTTAAGGCCCCGGTGGAGCGGCGTTCCATGTTCAAGCCCACAATTAAATCGTACCAGGACCACCTTTGATGACAGAAAACCTCGCGGACATGAACTCAGTGCATGACAGGATATTCCTCACCCGGGGCGTCGGCCGGAGCCGTCAGCGCCTGACTTCTTTCGAGCTGGCGCTGCGGGATGCCGGGATCGCCAGGTACAACCTGGTCATGGTCAGCTCGATCTTTCCCCCGGGGTGCCGGATGATTTCGCGCGCCGCCGGGCAGAAATACCTGCGTTGCGGCGAGAT
>CAYLSM010000025.1:0-33232 GCA_964386505.1 uncultured Gemmatimonadales bacterium | reverse complement strand
CCGGTGACAATGTGCACCTCAACCTCGAGACGCACGCCGCTCATGCCTACCGGGTCGCGGATGCCGCGCTGGTCATCGACGATGAACTCCTGGGGGATGACGTGGATCACCTCGCGCTCGATCGGTATGTGCGCGGCCTGGGCCGCCTCGACCACCCGGCGCACATCCTCCTGGGTGATATCGGTGTGCTCGCGCGAGACCGCGATGATGCCCTTGGAGTTGATCGAGCGGATATGGTCCCCGGCGATCCCGGCGTAGACCCCGCGCACCTCGACCCCGGCCATCAGCTCGGCTTCCTCGATGGCCTTAGTGATCGACTGCACGGTCTTCTCGATGTTGACCACCACGCCGCGCCGCAAGCCCTCGCTGCGCGCCGTACCCACGCCGACCAGCTTGATCCCGCCCTCCTCGGTGGGCTCGGCGATCATGGCGCAGATCTTGGTGGTGCCGATGTCCAGCCCCACGATGATGTTGTCTTTGGCCATCAGTCCTCCCGGACGGCCGGCGTGGTGTTGCAGCTTTATCCCCCGCGCGGGCGGCCGGCCGTTAACTCGACACGAAGGTTCAACCTTTGACTGTAGTTTTATCCGTTGGCGGCGGATCAGATACCTTTTGTGTCCTTTACAATTATCTGGCCGTCGAAGCTGAGGTCCACCTCCTGCGGCTTGATTTCGCCGCCCTCGGCCAGACGGGCCATCATCCACTTGAGGTAGCGCACGGTCTCGGGACGGACCCATTTGCCTATCACCACCTGCACGCCCTCGTTCAGGGTCACCAGGGTGATCTTGCCCTCGGAGTTGACCGTGAACTCGCTGATCAGGGGCAGCATCTCGGGCGCGGCGCGGCGGAAAGCCAGGGAGGTCTCCAGCAGCATCCGCCCGTCCTTGTCCAGACGGTGACGGCTGTCGCCGGGCTCCAGGTTCTCGAAAGCCGCCTTGCGCGGGGTGAGAAGCGGCAGCTTGGCGCAGGCCGCCGGGTCGTTGAGCGGCAGGACATAGCCCTCGTTATCAACGGGAAGAAGCTCGCCACAGTTGAGCATGGCCACCGGCTCGCGCTCGGTCACCACCACCTTGACCCGGTCCGGAAAACGGCGGTGCAGGCTGACATCCTTGATCAGGGGGTGACGTCGCAGGACCGCCTCGGCTCCTGTGAACCCGCCCAGCATGCTGCGCCCGAGCAGGGCCTCGCGGCTCAGGGCCAGCAGCTCACCGGCCGGTATCCGGTGGGTCGGTTCCACGCTTACCTCGCGCACCGAGAAATAGCGCGACAGGTCACAGCGCTCGGCCCCGTAGCAGGAAAGCCCGGTCAGAGCCAGCAACAGAAGCAGTTTGAGTCCCCTGGCGCCGCGTCGCCGTCCTGATGCGCTCCGGCGGCGGTTCCGGACCGATCTTCTCCCGACTGTCATCGCACCCCTCGCAGCAGTAAAAGTTTAGTGTGACTGTTTCAATTCTTTACGATGGAGACCGCGTACGGAGCGAGGTCTCCCAGTTCATCAGCCGTGAATCCCAGAAGGCGCACCTCCGGCTCCAGGCTCACCCCGGACTGTGCGCGCACGGTGTCGCGCACCAGCTTGACCAGGGCCAGGATGTCCAGAGCCGCGGCGCCGCGCTCGTTCTCGATGAAATTGGCGTGCTTGGGGCTGACCCGCGCTCCGCCGATCTGTGTCCCCTTCAGCCCGGCCGCATCGATCAGCTTGGCGGCGATCATCCCCTCAGGGTTCTTGAACGTGGAACCGAAAGTGCGGCTGTTCCACGGGTGTTTCTGTTTTCTCTGGTTCGACAGTTCCGCCGCCCGCGCGGCCTGGGAGGCCGGGTCGCCGCCGGGTGAGCGGCGGAAATCGAGACGGGTGATCACGCCGCTTTCCGGGGCCAGGCTGCGACGGTAGCCGCGGTTGAGAGCGGTGGCCGGGTACTTTTTCAGCTCGCCCCGGGCGTTCATCAGATAGAGGCTCTCTACCAGGTCTCCCAGCTCCTTGACATGCGTGCCGGCGTTCATCGCCGCAGCGCCGCCCACCGAGCCGGGCACGCCGCTCAGTTCCTCGAACCCGGGGAACCCATCCTGCACGGCCAGATGGACCAGGCGGGCCAGCGATACCGCGGCACCGCAGACCAGACGCCCACCGTTGGCGGAAAGCCTGCGGAAACCGCCGCCCAGGCGCAGGATCACTCCGGGGAAATCCCGGTCACTGATCAACAGGTTCGAGCCGCCGCCCAGGATGAACCAGGGAGAGTCGCCCAGGGCGAGCAGAAGGTTGCGCAGGGCGGCCAGGCTCTCCACCTGGGCGAACCAGCGCGCCGTGCCGCCCGCACCGATAGTGGTCAGGCGTTTCAGCGGATAACCCTCGCGCAGCGTCAGGCCTTTCACCCCGGCCAAACCGGCCAGCTTAATGTCACGGCTTTTGCTCAAGCCTTGCTCTCTCCCAACAGGCTCAGCACCTGTTCACCCACCTTGTAGATATCGCCCGCTCCCAGGGTGACAATCACATCCCCGGGCAGGGAAACGCGCGCCACGGCATCTGTCAGGGCCTCGCGCTCCGGAACGTAGAGCACCTGACGGTGGCCGCAGTTACGGGCCGCCTCGGCCACACTCTCGGCGCTCACTCCGGGAATCGGTTTTTCGCGCGCGCCGTAGATCGCGGTGACTATCAGGATGTCCGAGTGCATGAACGAGCGGCCGAACTCCTCGACCTGGTCGCGGGTGCGGCTGTAAAGGTGCGGCTGGAACACGGCCACGATCCGGCGGTTCCAGGCTTTTTTCAATCCCTCGAGAGTGGCCCGCACCTCGGTGGGGTGGTGGGCGTAGTCATCCACCACCATACGGCCGGCGGCCTCACCCTTGATTTCGGAGCGCCGGTGCACGCCGCTGAACGCAGCCAGCCCGGCCGACATCCGGCCGAAATCCAATCCCAGCTCCAGGCCCACGCTCAGGGCGGCCAGGGCGTTTTTCACGTTGTGCTCGCCAGGCACCTGGAGGCTCAGCTCGCCCAGTTCTGTCCCGTGGCTGAACACCCGGCAGCGTGTGCCCCCGTCCTGGTGGACGATGTCGCGGTACTGAAGGTCGGCCTGGGCCGAGCCGCCGTAGGTGACCAGACGGCGCTCCAGGCGCGGGATGATCGAGACGGCCAGCGGGTCATCCAGGCAGGTGACCAGGGCGCCGTAGAACGGGACCTTGTTGGCGAACTCGACAAAGGCGTCTTTCAACTCATCCAGGCTGCCATAGCAGTCCATGTGCTCGCGGTCGATGTTGGTGATCACGGCCACGCACGGGGTCAGGCGCAGGAAGCTGCGGTCGAACTCATCCGCCTCGGCCACCAGGATTTCTCCGGCGCCGGTGCGGGCATTCCGTCCCATGGAGCGCAGGCGCCCACCCACGATCACCGTGGGGTCGAGGCCGGCGGACTCCAGCATCTGTCCGATCATCGAGGTGGTGGTGGTCTTGCCGTGGGTGCCGGCCACCGCGATGCCGTATTTCATGCGCATCAGCTCGGCCAGCATCTCGGCCCGGCGGATCACCGGGATATGGCGCTCGCGCGCGGCGACCTGCTCCACGTTGTCGCGGTCCACGGCCGAGGAGATGACCACCACGTCCGCCCCCTCCACCTGCTCGGCGCGGTGGCCGATCCAGACCCGCGCCCCGAGCTGGATCAGGCGGTCGGTGGTGGCGCTGCGGGCCATGTCGCTGCCCGAGACCGTGAACCCGGCCTCCAGCAGTATCTCGGCGATGCCGCACATACCCGTGCCGCCGATCCCCACCATGTGGATGTTTTTCACCCGCCGGAACATGTCGAGCTGGGTCATGCCACCTCTCCCTCGGTGCTGCGGCTGATGTTGTTCAGAATGCCAATGGCCCAGAAGCTGGTGAACAGGCTCGTGCCGCCGAAACTCAGGAACGGCAGGGTCAGGCCGGTGGTCGGGGCGAGCCCCGTGGCCACGGCCAGGTTGACCAGGGCCGAGAAAACGATCGACAGGGTCAGTCCGCCGGCCAGCAGGAACCCGTATAGGTCGGGTGCGCCCTGGGCGATCCGTATCCCCACGAAAGCCAGCCAGCAGAAAGCCACGATCACCAGCGCCCCCCCCGCGAAACCCAGTTCCTCGCCGATGATCGAAAAGATGAAATCCGTGTGCGCGGCGGGCAGGAAGAAATATTTCTGACGGCTCTGGCCCAGGCCCACCCCGGTCAGGCCGCCCGAGCCCAGGGCCAGCTTGCTCTGGTAGGCCTGGTAGCCGCCGCCGCTCTTGTCGTCCTCACCCATGATGAAGCTGCTGATACGCTCGCTGCGGTAGCCCACTTTCATCACGAACTTGTAGGTGACGAACGGGGCCAGGCAGAGGCCGAGCAGAAGAAGGTGGGTCATGCGGATGCCGCCCACATAGCCCAGGATGATAGAGAGGGTGAACACCACCAGGGCCATGCTCAGATCCGGCTGCTTGACAATGAGCAGGCAGAAAAAGCCCACTATCAGCAGGTAGGGGACAAACCCGCCCCCGAACCGTCCGATCCGGTTGTTGCGCGCCACCAGGAACCCGGCCGCCCAGCAGATCAGGAAAAACTTCACCAGCTCCGAGGGCTGGAAAGACATCGGTCCCAGGTGTATCCAGCGCCGCGCCCCGCCGATCAACGGGGCAATCGAGTGGGTGCCCGGCACCAGGCAGATCAACATCAGGAACAGGGACACCAGCAGGGCCACCAGGCTGATCCGTCGCATCAGGTGATAGTCCAGGCGCGAGGCGACCAGCATTATCACCAGGCCGATCAGGGTGCGCAGGGCCTGTTTCTGGAAATAGGCGTAGCTGGAAAGGTGCTCGGCCTGGGCGCTGATACTCGTGGCGCTCAGGACCATGACCATTCCGGTCAGGGCCAGCATGATGGAGATGACCACGGCCTGTCCGCCCCAGCGGCGGCTGACGGTCGGTGCGCCCTTACGAAGCATCCGCCACTATCCTCCTTACCGCCTCGCGGAAACGGTCGCCACGCTGCTCGAAATCGGTGAACATGTCGAAACTGGCGCAACCCGGCGACAGCATGATCGTGTCCCCGGGACTGGAGAAAGTCCAGGACGCCTTGACCGCGGCTTCCAGGCTGTCGGCGCGCGAGACCGGGACCAGGCCGCCCAGGTCCTGGTGGATCAGGTCGGCGGCCTCGCCGATCAGCACCAGGCGCTTGACCTTGGCGCGCACCTGATCGGCCAGAGGCTTGTAGGGGGCGCCCTTGTGACGCCCGCCCATGATAAGTATCACCGGGCCCTTGTAGCTTTCCAGGGCCCGCTGCACCGAGTCCACCGTGGTGGCCTTGGAATCGTTGACCCAGGTGACTCCCTCGGACTTGACCACTATTTCCAGACGGTGGGGCAGGCCGACGAAAGAGGGCACACCCTTGCGGATGCTTTCCGGTTCCAGGCCCAGGGCGGTCGCGGTGGCCGCGGCGGCCAGCAGGTTCTCCTGGTTGTGACGGCCCGGCAGCGGGAACTCTTTCAGCGAGATCACCTCCACCGCCCGGTGGTCCCGCCCACGCACGAACAGGCTGCCCTCAAAGCTGAACGCCAGGCTGCCGACGCGCTCCTTGAACCCGAACCAGGCCGGCTGCATCCCGCCTACCAGCGAGGCCCACTCCGCTGTCTCCGGCTGGTCGGCGTTGAAAATGGCCGTGTCGCCCGGGCCCATGATGTCGAACAGACGCAGCTTGGCCGAGTAGTAATCGCGCACCTCGCCGTAACGGTCCAGGTGGTCCGGGCTCAGGTTGAGCAGCGTGCCCACCCGCGGCCGGAATGTGCGGATTGTGTGGAGCTGGTAGCTGCTGATCTCGGCCACGATCACCTTTTCGTCTTTAAGCTCGCTGATCGCGCGGCAGAACGCATAGCCGATGTTGCCGGCCACCTTGCAGGGCACGCCGGCCGTGTTCAGCAAGTGGCCGACAAGGGCCGTGGTGGTGCTCTTGCCGTTGGTGCCGGTCACCGCGGCCACGGGCAGGGGACAGAACCAGTAGCCGATCTCGATCTCGCCGAACAGCGGAATGCCGTAGAGGAACGGCTCGGTCAGAAGGCCCTTGCTCTCGTCGATCCCGGGGCTGACCACGATGAACTTGGAGGCGGCCAGCCGCTTGCGGTTGTGCTGGCCCAGCTCGATCTCGATGCCCAGGCCGGACAGGGCCTCGCACTCGGATTCAAGTTTCGGGGTGCGGGCGCTGTCGGACAGGTAGACCTGGTAGCCTTTTTCGGCCAGCAGACGGGCGGCGGCCTGTCCGCTGCGCGCTGCCCCCAGCACCGCGACGCTGGCCGGAGGCGGAATCAATGGTTCGTGCTCGTTGGGTTCGGGCAGCTTACAGTTCTTCATACGAACTCCTGTTCTATGGCGCGGAGCACCGTTTCAAGTCGCATTCCCCGGCTGGCTTTTAGCAAGACCAGGTCCCCTGGCCGGAGAAAGTCCCTGAGCGCCTTCCAGGCGGTGTCGCTGTCGGTTGAGGCCAGGACTCGGTCGCTCTGTCCGCCGGCCTGAATGAAGGATTCTTGCATGTCTTGCGCGTATTTACCGACGAAAAGGGCCAGGTCGAAATCCCGCGCGGCAGCATCCCGTGCCACTCGGGCATGCAGGTCGACCGAGAGCGGACCCAGCTCCAGCATTTCGCCCAGTACGGCCACACGACGGCCGGAATGCTCAATCTGTTCCAGAGTGTTCAGGGCTTCGACCACGCTGGAGGGATTGGCGTTGTAGCAGTCGTTGAGCACCTTGAGCGCGCCCACCTGGAGCATCTGCATGCGCATCCCCATGGCCTCGGCGGCCTCCAGGCCCTCGCGTATCAGTTCGTAGTCCATCCCGAAAGCCTTGCCCACTGAGGCCGCGGCCAGGGCGTTAAGCACGTTGTGGCGGCCGGGTATGCCCAGACGGACACGGCAGGCGTTGTCCAGGGTGAAACTCGCCCGGGCCTGGTCATCCACAGAGATTTCGGTAGCGCGGGTGTCGGCGGACTCGCCCAGGCCGAAACCCAGGGCATCCGGGAAACGCTGCGGTACGGCCCCGGCCAGGCGCGGGTCATCGCTGTTGTAGAGGCGCCAGCCCTCGGGGGCAGTCTGCTCGAACAGCTCCAGCTTGGCGTCCCGCACACCCTCCAGGCTGCCGAAGCCCTCCAGATGGGCCGGGGCGATATTGGTCACCACTGCGGCATCCGGGGTGGCCAGACTGGCCAGGCGCTGAATCTCGCCCGGGTGGTTGGCGCCCATCTCGGCCACCAGCACCTGGGTCTCTGGCTCCAGGCTCAGAAGGGTGAGCGGTACCCCGATGTGGTTGTTCAGGTTGCCCACTGTGGCCTGGGTGCGGAAAGCGCGCCCCAGCACCGCGGCGATCATCTGCTTGGTGGTGCTCTTGCCGTTGGAGCCGGTCACGCCCACCACGCGGCAGCCACCCATGCGGCGGCGATACCAGGCGGAAAGGCGCTGAAGCGACTCCAGGGTGTCCTTGACCCGAAAACACTGGAGATCGTCGGGAAATGCCTCCGCGCCCGGACCGACCAGCGCTCCCACGGCCCCGGCCGCTGCCGCCGCGGCCACGAACCGGTTCCCGTCGAAACGTTCCCCGGCCAGGGCCACGAACAGGGCGCCGCTGCAATCGGCGCGGCTGTCGGTGACCACGCGCACGTAATTGCGCTGCCCGTCGGGACCGACAGGGAATGCCCAGGGGAGGGCCGCGCGTATGTCAGAGGTCGTCAGCAGCATCATTTCCTACCAGCGGAGGGTCCGGCTGTCGTTGAGCATGACCTCGCCGTTATCGTTGAAAGCCAGAATTTTGAGCGAAGTATAGTTTTCCAGGCTGTCCTTGAGCGGCACCACGGCGTCCACCTGCTTGAAGCGGCGGATCGAGTAGCTGTCGCCCAGGCTGTAGACCACAGGACGGGAGCGCTCCAGGTTCAGTTCCGGGAACGTGCCGTACATGTCGATATCCCCGCTCTTGTGCTGGGCGATCACCATCAGGTAACCGTTGAGCGGACGCTCGTCCGGAGTGGCGTTGGTCAGCTTGAATCCCAGCGAAAGGCTGTGGCTGTCCGGCGAGCGCATCTGCACGTCTTCCACCTTGAGCTGGTTAGAGCTGACCGCGCTGTTCAGCTCGGTCGTGTCCTGTTTGCCGTCCACCAGCAGGATCAGGCCCTTGCGTGAGTCGAGTTCGCTCTTGAGGCTTTCGAGCTGGCTTTCTTTCTGCTTGAGGTCGATCTTCAGGCTGTGGAACTCGCTGTTGAGCGAGGAGTACTCGCGGCGGATGTCCCGGAAGCGGAACAGGGAGTAGCCCGCGCTGGAGAATATCGCCAGGATCAGAACGACAAGCAGAGCCAGCTCGCGCAGCGAAAACTCCATGGTCATGGGTTCATGTGTTTCCGGGACCAGAACTATGGTGATGGAGTCTCTTCTCACCGGACCTCCCCCTGGGATTGTTTCCGGGCCGGGAGTTCGGCCCTGGCCTGTTCGGTCTCGCCGGTATGCGAGACTGAGTTGTTTCGGATATCGACCGGCATCCCGGTCAGGGTGACGACCTCACCGGGGCGCAAGCTGGAACCGGGTGGTGGATTCTGCCCGAGCACGCGCACTGCGCCGGTCACGTTGACTTTGAGTCCGAGTTTTTCCAGACGGGCCGCCGCCAGGCGGATAGTCATCTCGCGGACATCCGGGGCCACCACTGCGCCCTGGGACAGGCTTTCGCTGTCGGTGTCCGGCTGCGGCGAGTGGACGGCTTGGGCGGCTGGTTCGTGGATCGCGGCGAGCGGTGAGGGCACGGGCGTCGCGGCGGCCACTTTCATCTCGGCGCTGGGCAGGCCCAGCTTGACCCGGTCGAGCACGCTCGAGCGCGAGAGCAGGGTCTTGCGGATCGATTCTCCGAACACCGGCGCTGCGCACGAGCCGCCCCAGCGGTGCTGGTAGTCGGGGTCATTTATCATTATATACATGGCTATCTGCGCGTCATCCGCCGGGAAATAGCCGCCGAACGAGCTGATGTACCCGGCCCCGTTGTACCCGCCGCCGGGATGGGCTTTCATGCTGGTGCCGGTCTTGCCCGCCACCTTGAACCCCGGGACCTGGGCCGCGATTCCGGTGCCCGAGTCGACCACCGAGACCATGGCCCGGCGCATCTGCAGCACCGCCTGCTCATCCAGGGCGCGGCGCACCATGCGCGGGGTGAAAGACGAAACCCGCTGGCCGGAGTCATCCACCACCTCGCTGACCAGGGCCGGCTCGTACAGGATGCCGCCGTTGGCCAGGGCGCCATAGGCCATAGCCATCTGCAGCGGCGTGACCATCAGATTGTAGCCGATCGCCAGGCTTGTCTTGGTAGTCTTGTCCCATTTGGAGGGCTCGGGAAGGATACCCTTGTCCTCGCCGCCGAAACACTGGCCGGTGTACTGGCCGAAACCCAGGGCGCGCAGGGTGCGGTAGAGCTCGGCATCCGGGATGCGCTGGATCAGCTTGCCCATGCCGACGTTGCTCGAATGGGTGATCACCTGCAGGAAATTCAGGTCGCCGAAATGGTGTGTATCCCGCAGCGTGCGGCGGGCGCTTATCACCCAGGCCCCATTCTCGCAGAACACGTGGTCGCCCAGCTTGGTGTAGCCGCCGGCCAGAAGTGCGCTGCCGGTGAAAGGTTTCATCGTGGAGCCCGGCTCGAACGGCGAGTTGGCGGCGATATTCTTGAAGCCTTCGCGGGCGAACGAACTTTCGTCGTTCAGGTCCACCGGGGGATAGTTGGCCAGGGCCAGGATTTCGCCGGTCGAGGGACGCACCGCGATCGCGCAGCCGTTGCGTGCTCCGCTTTCGGTGATCGCGCGGGTCAGCTCGGCCTCCACTATCTCCTGGAACTCGGCGTCCAGGGTCAGGCGAAGGTGGTTGCCGTTCTGCTGGCGCACCACAGGGTAATCCAGCAGGTTGTAAGGGCGGCCCCGGGCGTCGCGCTGCACCACCAGCCAGCCGGGAGTGCCGCGCATCTGCTTGTCGTACTGGAATTCCAGCCCGGTCAGGCCCTCCTCGTCGATACCCACGTAGCCGATCAACTGGGCGGCCAGGGTGTGGTGCGGATAGTAGCGCTTTGAGGAGGGGATGAAGCCGATGCCCGGCAGGTTCAGGCTGCGCAGGTGCTCGATCTCAAGGGGATTGACTTTCTGCTGGATCATCACGAACGGGCGGTCGTTGGAGATTCGGCCCAGGACGCTGCGGCTCTCCAGGCCGAGCTGTTCGGCCAGGGTGGCGGCAGTGGCGCGTTTGTTCTCGATCTGCTCGGGCACGGCGTATACATTAAGACCCTCGGCCGACACGGCGAGCGGCTCGCCGTTACGGTCGAAGATGTGTCCGCGCCGGGCTGGCAGGACTATTTTCTGCTTGTGCTGACGCTCGGCCTCGGCCAGGTAGCGCTCGTGACGGAGCACCTGGATGCGGAACAGGTTGGCTGTAACCACCGCTGCGCCGAGAAGAGCGACTGCAAGGGCCAGCCGCATGCGTTTGTCTGCCTGGGAGGGGACCAAATCACATACCTCTTGAAACAGTTAATTCCGGGCCATGTCCGTGGCGACGGAACCTGCCGTGTTGCTCTCCAGCCTGACCCAGCGCACCTGGCCGGGTTCGGGGAAATCCAGTCCGAGCCGTTCCCTGGCGAAAGCGATTATCCTCTCCCTGGAAAGAAATTCCTGCTTGCGGCTGAGATAGATCGACTGCTCCGTGATCAGGCGCTTGCGCTCGGACTTGAGGTTCTGCACCTCGATCAGGAGCTGCTGCCCCACGGTCCGCTTGCAGACCAGGACACACGAGGCTAAAAACAACAGAAAGAACGCGAACAGGGCTCCCGAAAACGCCGTGCGGCGCTGGATGCGCCGGTTGACCACCTGGTTCCGCTTGTAAGCGCCGGCATAGGGGTTCATCGCAACAGTCCCTTTCGCTCAGGCGGCCAGGCGCTCGGCGGCGCGAAGGCGTGCCGAGCGGCTGCGCGGGTTGGCTTCGATCTCGGCCGAGGACGGCCCGACCGGGTGGACGGTCAGCACCCGGGCCTCGGGCTTACGCCCGCAGGCGCAGACCGGCAGCTCCGAGGGGCAGACACAGGGATTTTCCAGCCCGCGGAAAAAGTGCTTCACCAGCCTGTCCTCCAGGCTGTGATAGGCGATCACCGCAATACGGCCGCGCTCGGCCAGGGACCCGAACAGGGCCGGAAGGCCGCGCTCGAGCGCCCCAAGCTCGTCGTTCACCGCGATACGCAGAGCCTGGAACACCTGGATCACGCTCTTGCGCTCCTGGAGCACCGGGACGGCGCGGCGGACTATGTCCGCAAGCATCGCGGTGCTGTCGATATGCTTTTCGGCCCGGGCGCGGACCACTGCCCGGGCGATGTTGCGATGGAAGCGGGTCTCGCCGTAACGGGCGAAAAGGCTGTCCAGCTCGGATTCGGCGGCGGAGTTGACCAGGGTGGCGGCGCTGTCGCCCCGGCCGGACATGCGCATGTCCAGGGGGCCGTCCTGGTCGCAGGAGAACCCGCGGCTGGCCTGATCCAACTGGTGCGAACTCACGCCCAGGTCCAGTAGGATCCCGTCGAACCGCAGTCCCGGGAACGCCCCGGGGGCCTGCTCGTAGTTGGCGCAGGCCAGGCTCAGGCGGCTGCCGAAAGCGTCAAGACGCTCGCGCACAGCGGCCACGGCCTCGGGGTCCTGATCCAGGGCGCAGACAAGTCCCCGCGGGGCGCTGGCCTCGAGCAGGGCCTGTGTGTGGCCGCCGCCGCCCGCGGTGCAGTCCAGGTAAAGGCCTTCACTGCGCGGGGCGAGAAGCTCCAGCACCTCGGCCACGAGGACAGGATTGTGGTATGGGGAGCGATAGTCCATTTCCGCCAGAATCCGGTTCGGCTCAGGCCGCCCGCGGGCAGCCGCTGCCAGGAAAGGTTCTTGCCGACTGCCAAAGTCCAGCTGCCACCGTGCTCAGTCGAATATCTCGGCGATATCCTCGAAAGTGAGCGACTGCTCTTTCTCGAAGCGGCTGGTGTACTCCTCCTGCCGTGCCGGGTCCCAGAGTTCCACCCGGTCGTTGGCCCCCTGGAACACGACCTCTTTCTTCAGGCCGGCCAGGTCGAGCAGCTCCCGGCTGATCAGTATCCGGTTCTGCGTGTCGAGCTGGACATCAGTTGCGAACTTGGTCCACTCGCGCATGAAGAACCGGACGTTTTTCTTGTTGCCGGGGAGGTTCTGGATCTTTTCGAGGGTCTTCTCGTACTGCTCGGGAGTGTAGAGATACAGGCAGCCATCCAGGCCGCGGTTAAGGACATAGTAGTCCGTGTCCTTCTGGCGGAACCGCGCGGGCAGTGAGACTCTGCCTTTCGCGTCGAGGGAGTTGATTGACCGTCCCCAGTGTCTCATGCCGCCTCGCCCGGGATTGACTGCGGTGGTGCAGAATGCTTTTGGGAAATGTTGCCACTTTTTGACACGATTTGACACCCGAGTTCAATATAAAGATGCCTGAGGGCTTGTCAAGATAAAAGAAGGGGTATTTAACACTTTTTTTTAAAGTTTTTTTCTACGCGCAGGGAAAAGAACGCTTTAGAGGGGCGTCTTAATGTGACGGCTCAGGTTTTGGCGGCCTGGGAAACGTGAAAAACGGGCAGGTCTGGAGCGGGGGAGGATGGTACTATCCAATTGGATAGTAAAATGACGTAACTGCAATAAAATAATTATGATACGAATTGACTTTCCGGGTGGGGCGGGGTGTCAGCTCAACACTATCGGGTCATCCGGCGCGCTGCCGGAGGGGGGCAGGGGACGGAGCAGGCCGCGCAGGCGGCAGACAAGGCGGCGTTCGAAATCGCGGGAGGCACGGATGCCCTGTATTTCATGCTCATCCCAGAGGGTGAGCAGGCGGTTCAGCTCGCGGAGTTCTTCCAACTGCTTTCTCCAACTATCGTTTTCCAGCACAGCGGCGCTCAGGCCGGCCGACTCCTCCTCCGACAGCTCACCGTCGAGGTAGGCACTCAGACACGCGGAGTTATCGGCCGGTCTGTTCATTCTCGGAGCACCGATTTCAAGTGTGTGGAAAGGCGCTCTTTGAGCTGGTTGCGCGCCCGGTGGATCCAAATTTTAACCTCGTTGAGCGAGGCGCCCATTATTTCGGCGATTTCCTTGTAACTGTAGCCGTGAAACTGGCGCAGGATCAGCACAGTGCGATAACGTGGGGAGAGTCCGCCGAGCTGCTGACGGATTTTCTGCCCCAGTTCCTTGCTGTAGTACTCCTGCTCCGGGTCCGGACTGCTCTCATCGCTCAGAAGGTCGTGCCGGTTCATCCGGTCCATGCCGCCCTCGGGCATGGCGTCTATCTCGACCGTGGTGTAGGCCTTGCGCTTCCGGAACTCGTCCAGGCACAGGTTCATCAGTATTTTGGACAGCAGGGTGATGAACTTGGCAGTTATCTGGTACTTATGACGGTACTTATAAAGGCGGATGAATCCCTCCTGCGAGATATCCTCCGCCAGCTCATAGTCCCGGACGAAACGGTAACAGAACCGGACCGAGTAGTCCTTGTAACGGCCCACTATTTCGTTGAATGCTTCTTCCCGGCCCTGCTGGAGCTCCAGCATCAGCTCCTCATCCGAAATTTCCGGGAGAGAACGCGGCGTTGCCATTTCTGCACTCTCGGTACGGGAGTTTAACGTAATTGGCGCAAGGGTGTTACTCTCAAATGGCCTTGCAAACTGGACATCAATGTACAGAATAATAGTACTCCAGGCCTTTCCGCTTGTCAAGAAAACCCCTACAAAATTTTGTTTAGCATGTATCAAAAGCGCCTCAGTTCTTGCAATGAGAACGGAGCGGAAGTAAAATTAGAGGGTGGCGAAGAGGTGGTGTCGCGATTTCAAAACTTCTAAACCTTTGAATGAAAAATAACTAAATAACAGGCTTGAGAATAAACATTAAGTCGGAGGCGCGATGGCGATAAATTTGGATGTTCTGGCCGTGGTAGCCCACCCGGATGATGCCGAGCTGACCTGCGGCGGGACTCTGATCCGCATGGCGGATGCCGGCTACAGGGTGGGTGTGCTCGATCTGACCGGCGGGGAGACCGGCACCCGCGGCGATGCAGCTCTCAGGCGTCGCGAGGCCGAGGCGGCCTCGAAGGTGATGGGCCTGGCGGTGCGAGAGAATCTTGGTCTGCCGGATGCCGGGCTGCAGGATGACCAGGACTCGCGCCATCTTCTGGCCCGCGCAATCCGCCGCCTTGGACCGCGGGTGCTGATCCTGCCCCACTGGCACAGCCGTCACCCCGATCATGAGACCGCGGCGCGCCTGGGACGGGCCGCGGCTTTCCTGGCCGGGCTGAAAAACGTCCCCGGTGAGGGCGATCCCTGCCGTCCGGAGAAAATTCTCCACCCCCTGAGTTTCATCGAACACGGCGGCAAACCGACTTTCGTGGTGGACATCAGCGAGCAGTTCGAGCGCAAGCTCCAGGCCGTGCGCTGTTTCGCCAGCCAGTTCGAGGGCCGCACCGAGGCAGGTGAACTCTTTCCCAACGGCCAGCCGCTGCTCGATCTAATACGCACTCACGCCCTGCACTACGGCTCGCAGATACGCGCGCTCTATGGTGAGCCGTTCCTCACCCGCGAGACTGTGCGGGTGGATGACATTGTCAGCATGGGTGTGAAATCGATCTGAAACAGGAGGCTGGAATGATCTGTCACGGCTGCGGTCGGGATGTCCAGTTGACGGACAAGGTGTTCCGGGGCGATATGTGCCCGGGCTGCGGGCGTCCTCTGCACGCCTGCCTCAACTGCGTGTTCCACGACCGCTCTGCGCACCACGAGTGCCGTGAGCCCCAGGCCGAGTGGGTCGCGGACCGGGCCAAGGCCAATTTCTGCGACTATTTCCGTCCGCGCCAGGGAGGCGCTCCGGGACGGAGCGGGCCGAGCCCGGAACAGGCGCGCAAGAAACTGGATGATCTGTTCCGGAAATAAGCTGCGGTTGTCAGGATTGTAATCGGGGAGGGTAAGCCGGTCAGGCCGGATGGTTGCTGGTCAGCTCCCAGACCCGGCCGTCGCGGAATACCCGGAACAGGTCCGGATCGATCTTGCCCTCATCCACCTCCCAACCCAGGATGTCGAGGGCTTTTTCGGGCGGAACGGCCGGCTTGTAGGGACGGTCCGTGGCGGTCAGGGCGTCGTAGATGTCCGAGATGGTCATCATGCGGGTCTGAAGGCAGATGCGTTCGGCGCTGATCCCCAGCGGGTAGCCGCTACCGTCCAGCTTCTCGTGGTGGCCGTGGGCGATTTCGGGGATGTTTTTCAGTTCGCTCGTCCAGGGTATCTTGACCAGGAAATTGAACGAGTGGGTCACGTGCGACTCTATCTCGTGACGTTCTTCCGAGGTGAGCGAGCCCTTGGGGATCCTCAGCACAAGGTGCTCCTCCGGCACCAGAAGCGGCAGCGGGCCCTCGTCCGCGTCGGCTATCACCGTGCGGGCAATCTCCTCCAGGCGCGAGAAATTCTCCTCCACCAGCACCGTGGGCTCGTTGGCGGTGACAATCTGCTGCAAGTACTCGTCCAACAGTATGAGCCTGGCGGTCAGGTCGGCATCCACCGCGCCGAACCGGGCCAGGTAGTCCTCGCGTCCGGCCTGGAGCAGCAGCTCCATTTTGTTGCGGCTCGTTTCCTTGCGGAAAATCTGGCGTGCGATGTCGAAACGCTGCTTGATCAGCTCCAGGTGCTGCGGGTACAGTTTCTTGGCCTTGAGCAGCACGTGCTCTCGCACGCCCACCTTGCCGAAATCGTGCAGAAGGCTGGCGTAGCGGATCTCCTTGATCTGGTTATCGCTGAAATGCGCCTGGCGTAACCGTCCGGTACCGGTGCGGTTGACCAGCTCGGCAATCCCCACGGTCAGGGTGGCCACACGCTCGCTGTGGCCGCAGGTGGTCGGGTCTCGGGATTCAATCGCCGTGACCGAAGCCTGGACAAAGCCCTCGAACAGTTTTTCGATCTCCTGGTACAGGCGGTAGTTCTCCAGGGCCACCGCCGCCTGTGAGGCCAGGGCGCCGATCAGGTTGCGCGAGCGCTCATCGAACGGGATCACCTGCTCCTCGGCCACCTGCGGGCTGGAGAGCACCAGGTCCAGCGCCGGCTTGCGGTTGATCAGTTGGATCACCCCGGTGATCTCGTCCTTCTGATTGCGCATGGCCACGGCCAGCATGCTCTTGGTGCGGTAGTTGTTGCTTTCGTCGAACGAGCGGTTGATCGAGAAACGGTACTGAGGGGGGATATGATAGCAGTCGTCCAGGATGAGTGACTCACCGGTCAGGGCCACATAGCCGGCGATAGAGTCCGGCCCGATCGGGATTGAGAACTCCTTGAAATCGGTCTTGATCGAGTAGCCCCGCGTGTTGCGGAAGCGCAGGACACTCTCGCCGCTGTCGCTGGCGTCGATAATGTAGATGCTCCCGGCGTCGGCCGTGGTCACGTTGCAGGCCTCTTCCAGGATCTTGTCCATAAGGCGGTCGATGTTGCGCTCGCTGGAAAGCGAGATGCCGATCTCGATCAGTTTCTGGAGGTCACTGTGCCCGCTGTCCAGGGTGCCGCGCAGCAACTCGATTTCGCGGTGCAGGCTGGCGCTGCGGAACGCCTCACGCACGGCCACCAGCATCTGGCGCTCGGTGAAATGTTCGTTCATCAGGGAGCAGATGCACTCCGGGGCCTCGTCTCCGTAGTCCCCGTCGTCGATCATGATCACCGGGCGGAGGTAGTGGCTGCTGGCAATGAAAGAGTTGATCTCCTCTTTCTGCGCGCGCCATCCGGCCGAGTCGAGGATGAAAATCGCCGGCTCGGGCACGGCCCCCCCGGCCTTCTGGTCCACCAGCCCGCGCAGGAAAAACCCCAGGCCTTTCAGGGTCTCCTGCATAAAAGCGGTCCGGCCGCTTTCGGCCAGAAATACCGTGCCTTTATATTTCTCAGCCCGTTTACGCGAGGTTGTTTCGGGCGCCAGGGTTTCAGTTTTCGGCGACATCTCTTCTCTCCCAAGCCTCTGACAGACCGTCACTCTTGACCTTACCGGGCGTATATTCTAATTTATAAAACACTTCTTTGGATTTCAATATGAAGATTTATATTTCCAGCCGGATCTGAGAGTCGATGCCCTCCAGAGAACAGCACCGGCCGCGGAGGGATCCACCGGCTGAGGCCGCGGTCCGTCAGAGCGGCAACAAAGCTTGGGGTCCGCGCGAGGCCGCGCTGCGGCTCCTGTCGCGCCAGGTCTGGGATGAGACCGCGCGGGAGGCCGCCCTGCGGCCGCTGGATGAGCGTGACCGCGCCCTGGCTTCCGGGATCGCCGCCGGGACGCTCCGCATGCGGGGCAGCATCGACTTCTACCTGAGCCACTTTCTGCATCAGGATTTGTCCGTCCTCCCCACCGGCGTCCTGAACCTTCTGCGCACGGCCGTTTTCCAGTTGCGCTGGCTCGACCGGGTCCCGGACTGGGCCGTGGTGAGCGAGTCGGTGGAACTGGCCAAACGTATCGAGGGCGGCCGTCACCACCGGCTGGTCAACGCCGTGCTGCGGCGCTTCATCCGCGAGGCGGACAGCATAGAACTGCCCAGCCTGGAGAGCGAGCCTGCGCGGGCCCTGGCCGTACGGCACTCCTTCCCGGAGTGGTTGGCCGGACGCTGGCTGACCCGTCTGGGGGCGGAGGAGACCGCGCGCCTGATGCAGGCGCTCAACTGTCCCGCGCCACTGACCCTGCGCGCACGCTCCACTGTGGACTGCCCCGGAGGACAGCCCGCGCTGGAGGCACTGCTTAAAGGCGCGGGAGTCCAGTGCAATCCCGGCGCTTACGCCCCCGAGGCCCTGTGTCTGGAGTCCGGTGCGAATCCGGTCCGGCTGCCGGGCTATGCCGAGGGACGGTTTTACGTGCAGGACGAGGCCGCCATGCTGGTGAGCCGTCTGGCCGCACCCGCAGCCGGGGCCACCGTGCTCGACCTCTGCGCCGCGCCGGGCGGCAAGGCCACGCACCTGGCCGAACTATCCGGCCCCGGAGCGACAATAGCCGCGGCCGAGCCAGCCCCGGTGCGTCTGGGCGTAATGCAACATAATATAGAACGTCTGAAAGCGGAAAATGTTTTTGCCGTGGCAGCCGAGGCGCTGCACCCGCCGTTCCGGCCGGCGGACCTCGTGCTGTGCGATGTGCCGTGCAGCGGCACCGGGGTGATCCGGCGCAAGCCCGACCTGCGCTGGCGTCTTGTCGAGAGCGACCTGGTCAGCCTGCCCGCGCTGCAGAGGGCGATCCTGGCCGCGGCCGCCGAATGTGTCCGTCCCGGCGGCATGCTGCTCTACGCCACCTGCTCGCTGGAGCCGGAGGAGAACCGGGACGTGGTGAGCGCGTTCCTTCACGCGCACGCGGATTTCAGTCTGCAAGATGCGCGCGAGTATCTGCCCGCGGCGGTGGTCTCGGCGGAGGGTTTTCTCGAAACCCTGCCACAGAACCACGGGATCGACGGTGCTTTTGCGGCGCGGCTGCTCAGACAACAATGAATGGCGGTATGTTCTATTTTTCTGCGGAGCGATTATCGTGAATGGCAGACTACGCTCGTTTCTGGTCTACTCGCTGACTGCGGTTTTCTCGTTCTTCCTCGGCCTGTTTATCCTCGACCAGGTGATCCTGCCCCAGATCGCGGGGGGCCAGGAGGAGGTGGAGGTGCCCAAGCTCACTGGGGTGGCCCTGGATGAGGCCCGCGCGCTATGCCGCGACCAGGGCCTGGAACTGACCGTGCAGGGCGAGACCTACCACGCCACTGTGCCGGCCTCGCATATCATGAAGCAGGACCCGGAGGCCGGAGCGATGGTCAAGCGGGGCCGCCAGGTGTACGTGCTGGCGAGCCTGGGACCCGAGACAGTCACAGTGCCGCCGGTCACCGGCCTGACATTGCGTCAGGCCCAGATCCTGATCGAACGCGGGATGCTCAAGGTGGCCGAGGTGCGACGCAAGAGCGACTCGCGGGTGGCCCGAGACCGGGTGATCGCGGTCGAGCCGGCCGAGGGCAGCCCGCTTCCCTGGAGCGGAGCGGTGGTGCTCACGGTGAGCGACGGTGTGGAGCAGTTGCGCGTGCCCTCGATTATCGACAAGCCTCTGGCCGAGGCCGAGAGTGTGCTCAGCGCGGCCGGGCTGCGCCTGGGACGGGTCTCGTACCAGCAGAACAGTTTCATCCCGGCCGGGAGGGTGCTCGATCAGGCCCCGCTGGAGCGGGCGATAGTCAACTCGGGCGCGGCGGTGGATGTGGTGGTCTCGGGCACGGCCCCCTGATGAGTTGCATGTGGGGATGATCGTGGCAGAGCTGCATGAAAATATTGATTTATAGTGAATTGTAGATTAAATTCTATCTTTTATCAAGGCAATCTCTCCGCGCGGCGCGAATGCGGCTGGATTTCGCGCCGAATGCGGTTTTGTGCGTTTACGGGACTGTGAGATTCCCGTGAGAACGCCGGAAAACGGAAAGGGTTCGGACCGATGTTCGAAGAGCTTGGCGAACGGTTGGAAGGGGTAATCCGGCGTCTGGGCGGCCGGGTTGTCCTGAACGAGGAGACGATCCGCGAGAGTTTGGGCGAGATCCGAAAGGTTATGCTGGAGGCGGATGTCAACTACCGCCTGGTCCAGGATTTCCTGAAACGGGTCGAGCAGAAAGCCCTGGGCCGCGAGGTCATCAAGAGTGTCTCTCCCGGTCAGATGATGGTCAAGATCGTGCACGACGAGCTGGTGGAGATGCTGGGCGGCTCGACAAAGACCCTGCAGCGCGGCTCGGGCGTGACCACGATCTATATGCTCTGCGGTCTGCAGGGCTCCGGTAAGACCACCACCGCCGGCAAGCTGGCCCTTCAGCTCAAGGGCCAGGGCCGCCGTCCCATGCTCATCGCCGCCGACATCTACCGTCCGGCCGCCGTGGACCAGCTTCGCACCCTCGGCCGCGACATCGATGTCCCGGTGCATGGGGTGGATGACCCGGCCGGCCGCAAGGTGACCTCGATCATCAAGGACGGGCTGGCCGAGGCCTCCCGCCTCAAGGCCGACACCGTGCTGATCGACACTGCCGGACGGCTGCATATCGACCGCGAGATGATGGATGAGCTGGTCGATATCAAAAAGAACGTGCGGCCGGATGAAATCCTGCTGGTGGTGGATGGCATGACCGGGCAGGACGCGGTCTCGGTGGCCGAGACTTTCCACGGCGACCTGGGTCTGACCGGCCTTATCGTGACCAAGCTGGACGGCGACGCCCGTGGCGGCGCGGCACTGTCGATCTACGGCGTGACCAAGGTGCCGATCAAGCTGATCGGCGTGGGTGAGAAGATGGACGCCCTGGAGGTGTTCCATCCCGACCGCATGGTCTCGCGCCTGCTGCAGATGGGTGACATTGTCTCCCTGGTCGAAAAGGCCGAGGAGAAGATGGACATGGAGGTCGCCGAGAAGCTGGAGAAGAAAGTCCTCCGGCGCGGCGACATGGACCTGGAGGATTTCCTGGTCACCCTCAAGCAGATGAAGAACATGGGGTCGTTCGAGAGCATCCTCAAGCTGATCCCCGGCGTGAGCAGCAAGATGCTGCGCAACACGGAGGTCGATAACGACCGTTTCCGCCGCATGGAGGGGATAATCAACGCGATGACTCCCACCGAGCGCCGCGAGCCCGATTTGCTCAACGCCAGCCGCAAACGTCGCGTGGCAGAGGGCAGCGGGGTGACCATTCAGGACGTGAACCAGCTCCTGAAGCAGTTCGACCAGATGCGCAAGATGATGAAACAGATGGGCCTGTTCTCCCGCGGACGCGGCGGGATGTCGGGCCGCCGGATTTCAAATTTTTTACGTTGAATTCAGCCCAAAGCACCTAACATAAAACCTCGGAGGAACATCCATGTCGGTTCGTATCAGGCTGCGCCGGATGGGGAAGAAGAAAAGCCCTTCCTACCGTCTGGCGGTTGTCGATTCCCGCGTCAAGCGGGATGGCAGATTCGTTGAGTTCGTGGGCTACTACAATCCGATGACCCAGCCGCCCAAGCTGAAGCTGGAAGAGGAAAAGATCATCGGCTGGCTCAAAAACGGCGCCACGCTGTCCGACACCGTGGGCAGCATCCTGCGCGATGCCGGTATCCTGGCGCGCTGGCACGAGATGAAGACCGGGCAGAAGGTTGAGAAGGGCGCAGCCGCTCCTGCGGCCGCCGCGCCCAAGCCCGAAAAGAGCGCCGCCAAGGGTAAGGCCAAAAAAGAAGAGGCCGCCCCGGCTGTGGTCGAGGCGCCGGCTGTGGCCGAGGCCCCTGTGGCTGAGGCTCCGGCTCCCGAGGCGCCGGCCGCGCCCCAGGAATAGCGGCGGCTGGACGGCAAGCGGAGCATGGACAGCCAGTACCTGCAGGTCGGACAGATAGTCAAACCGCACGGTGTGAACGGTGAGTTGGGCATAATCTGTCTGACCGAGCGCCCCGACCTGCGGTTTATCCCCGGAACCGAACTTCTGGCCGGTCCGCGTGAGAGCGCGCTCCAGCCGGTGGTTATCGAGAGCGTGCGTCCTTACCGCCAGGGTTTCCTGGTCTGCTTCGATGGCGTGACCGACCGCGACCAGGCCGAGGCCATGCGTGGCTGGGGGCTGTACATCGGCGCGGATGAGGCCGCCGAGACGGAGGAAGACGCCTGGTATCACCACGAGCTGATTGGGCTGGCGGTGGTGCGCGAGGATGGCACCCCGGCGGGACAGGTGGAGAGCGTGATGGAGATGCCCGGCCAGGACCTGCTCGAGGTGAAGCGGCCGGATGGACGCAGTTTCATGGTCCCGATGGTGGCCGAGTTCGTGCTCGCGGTGGACCTGGATGCAGGGCGCCTGACAGTGCGGCTGCCCGAGGGGCTCGAGGAACTCTGAGCCGCCAGGGGAGAGAGGGCGTATGCTCCGGATCGACATCGTGACCCTGTTCCCGGATTATTTCCAGGGAGTGCTGGGGCTGAGCATACCGGCCCGTGCCGCGCGCGAGGGCCTGGTGGCCTACCGCACGGTGCAGTTGCGCGATTTCGCCGTGGACCGTCACGGCACGGTGGATGATTACCCCTACGGGGGCGGCTCGGGGATGGTGATCCGGCCGGACCCGGTGTTCGACGCGGTGGAGTTCTGCCGCGGCGCGGAGCCGCCGGACCCGGAAAAGACCCGGGTGGTGCTGCTCTCG
The DNA here is from genome assembly GCA_964386505.1 of uncultured Gemmatimonadales bacterium. Taxonomy (GTDB): domain Bacteria; phylum Gemmatimonadota; class Glassbacteria; order GWA2-58-10; family GWA2-58-10; genus JAJFUG01. The sequence continues at coordinate 11,069 of CAYLSM010000025.1, read as the reverse complement.
GCACGCGGCGAACGGTTCGACCAGCGCCTGGCCGAGCGGTTCTCGCTGCTCGACCGGCTGATACTGGTCTGCGGGCATTACAAGGACGTGGACGAGCGCGTGGCCACGCATCTGGTGGACCAGGAGGTGCGGGTGGGCGACTATGTCCTGACCGGCGGAGAGCCGGCCGCGGCGTTGATCCTGGATGCCGTCGTGCGCTTGATACCCGGCGCGCTGGGCGATTTCGGCTCGGCCACGGAGGACTCGTTCTTCGACAACCTGCTGGGTGCGCCCCAGTACACCCGTCCCGCCGATTACCGCGGCCTCAGGGTGCCGGAGGTGCTGACCAGCGGCGACCATGCGCGCATCGAGGCCTGGCGTCAGGCCGAGGCCCTGCGCCTGACCCGCGAGCGAAGGCCCGACCTGCTGGCTGAGGACTGAAACGCAGCGATTTTATTGACATAGAGACAGTTGAGCGTTACTGTTTTTACCCTTGCGTTGAATGTATATTGTGTGAATATTGAAAGACGGTTCGACCGCCCCGCTGGGTCTGGTCGGTGGACATGAAATAAAGCCAATCACGGTACCGGCCGGGCGCCGGAAAGAGCAACGAGGGTTATATGAACAAGTTTACCGAGATCGAGAAAGAGTTCCTCAAGAAACCTGAGGCCATCCCGGAGTTCGGTCCCGGAGACACCATCCGGGTGCGCACCTGGGTCCGCGAGGGCAACAAGGAGCGCATCCAGGTGTTCGAGGGCGTGGTGATCGGCCGCCGTGGCGGCGGGATCAACGAGACTTTCACCGTGCGCAAGATTTCCGGCGGCGTGGGCGTGGAGCGTATTTTCCCGCTGCACAGCCCGATCGTGGAGGGCCTGGAAGTGGTGCGCCGTGGTAAGGTGCGCCGGGCCAAGCTCTACTACCTGCGCAAGCTGACCGGTAAGGCGGCCCGTATCACGGAGCGCAACATCCAGTAGCAGGGCCGGTTCTCGAATCCGAGATTCAGAAGGGCGTTCGCGGCACTCTTGCCGGACGCCCTTTTTGTTTTAAAATTGTTGAGCGGGTTAGTGAACTGCCGTGTTCATGTAGGGGTGCACCCGTGTGTCCGCCCTATGCAAGAAACCATATCAACGGGCGAAGGATGGATTTCAACGACTTGAGCCTGGCCGCGATCCGCGACTGGCTGGGAGTGCAGGAACAGGTGGATGACAGCCTGATCGAGGCCCTGAGCCGCGACAGCCGCGCCGGGGTGCGCGCACTGGCCGCGGCTGCGACCGCACGCCGGGAGCGCCGTCTGCGGGAGGAAGCCGAGCAGGTGCGCATGCTGGAGCTGGAAAGCTCGTTCCACGCCCGGGGCCTCACGAACGTGGCCGGGGTGGATGAGGCCGGACGCGGGCCGCTGGCCGGGCCGGTTGTGGCCGCGGCTGTGGTGTTCCCGCCCGGCTGTGACTACCCGCCCGCCCGCGACTCCAAGCAACTGGATGAGGCCCGGCGCGAACAGCTTTTCGACCTAATCCAACAGCGTGCGGCTGCGGTGGGGGTGGGGCAGGTGGAGAGCGAGGAAATCGACCGCCTGAACATTCACCAGGCCAGCCTCAAGGCCATGTACCTGGCGGTCAAGGCCCTGGGCGGGCTTCCCGTGCACGCGGTTCTGGTGGACGGCCCGATGGTGCTGCGTCTGGGCTGCCCGCAGGAGGCGGTGATCGGCGGGGACGCCAAATGCCTGTCCATCGCCGCGGCCTCGGTGGTGGCCAAGGTCACCCGGGACCGTCTGATGAAGCAGTACGACCTCCAATACCCGGGCTACGGTTTCGCCCGGCACAAGGGCTATTGCACGCCCGACCACGAGGCCGCTTTGCGCGAGTTAGGTCCCTGCCCGATACACCGGCGCACGTTCCATCAGGTGGCCCGCCTGACCCATCCTCCCCTGAGCGAGAGCTGCCTGGCTTTCCACCAGAGCCTGACCCGCGCCGCCACGCCTGACGAACTGGAGACCGTGGCCCGTCAGATAAGGCAGGTCAGGGACAGTTTCAGCGGGTTGGAGCTGGACAGCCTGCGCCGACGCTACCTCAAGACCCGCCGGGAGCTGGGGCGCTGATGCCCCGAATCAGTCCGCAAATGCAAACAGGGGGCGGCCCGCGCAGTGCGGGCGCCCCCTGTCGTTATCAGCCGATACGTCCGGGAATCTCAGTTCTTTATCTCGGTCTCCGGAACCAGATCGTACTCGAATTTCCTCAGGTAGGCCGGCTTGAAGCCCAGGCGGTCCGTGAAGTCGGTCAGGAGCTTGTACATCACCGGCACGTAGACCAGGGTTAGCAGCGTGGCGAAAGTCAGGCCGAAAATCACGGCAATGGCCATCGGGCCCCACCACTGGCTGCTCTCACCGCCGATCTCCCACTTGAAATCGATGAAATTGAAGCCGATGCCCGTGGCCAGCGGCACCAGTCCCAGCACCGTCGTGATCGCGGTAAGCATGACCGGCCGGAAACGCACCAGCCCGGCGGTGATCACGGCGTCGACTTTTTCCAGCCCGCGGTGGCGCAGCTGCTGGATGTAGTCGATAAGCACGATGGCATTGTTCACCACCACTCCGGCCAGCGAGATCACCCCCAGTCCGGTCATGATGATGCCGAACGAGGTCCCGGTCACCATAAGCCCGATCAGCACGCCGATCAGCGACAGGATGACCGAGAACATGATGATGAGCGGCAGGATCAGCGAGTTGAACTGACTGATCAGCACCAGGGCGATCAGGAACAGGGCCACGAAGAAGGTCTGGGTCAGGAATTCCTGGCTCTCGTTCTGCTCTTCGTTCTGGCCGGTGAACTCGATGAAATAGCCGGTCGGCAGATTGTACTTGGCCAGCTTGTCCATGCACTCGTGCAGGGCGGTGTTTTCGTTGCGTCCGTCCACCTTGGCGCTCACCGTGACCACGCGCTTGAGGTCCTTGTGCTGGATCGTGCCCACGCCCGAGGAGCTTTCGATCCGGGCGATGTTGGGCAGAGGAATCTGCTCGCCCTCGTGGAACACGTTAACCCGCTGGAGGTCCTCCACGCTGGCCCGTGAGTCCTTGGCGTAGCGCACGGTGATGTCGTACTCGTCCTCGCCGATGCGGTACTTGCTGGCCTCGGTTCCGTTGACCGCGGTGCGCACGGTCATGGCCACGTCGCGGGTATTGAGTCCGAGCAGGGCGGCTTTCTCACGGTCCACGGTCACCCGGATCTCTGGCAGGGCGGCGTCGTAGTCGTCCTTGATGTCCACCACTCCCGCCACGCCGCGTATCTGCTCGCGGATCGCTCCGGCCAGACGGCCGAGCACCTGGTAATCGTCGCCCGCGATCTCGATGTTGATCGGGTCTCCGGTGGGCGGGCCGTTTTCCTCCTGGTTCACTTCGATATCCGCACCGGTGATGCCGGTCAGTTTCTCGCGCAACTGGTCACGGGTCAGGCGGCTGCTCTGGGAGCGGTCATCGAAATCCGCCATGTCCACCATCACGCGGCTCTTGTTGGGAGTGCCGCCGCCGAACGAGAAATTCATGTCCGAGCCCTGGCTGCCCACGTTGGCCACGCAGTTTTTGACATCGGGCAGCACTTTCACCACCTGCTCCACCTGGCGCACCATCTTGTCGCTGGTTTCGAGATTCGTTCCGCTGGGGGCGTTCACATCCACGTAGACCTTGTTCGGGTCGGTGTCAGGGAAGAACTCCACCCCGTGGCCGAACACACCGTAGAGCATCGCCACCGCGATCAGCAGTCCCACCGAGGCACTGAAAGTGAGCAGAGGCCGCTTCATAGCCGCGCGCAGGAAACGCAGGTATGAGCGCAGCACCATGCCCAGGTTCTGCTCGCTGGCCTCGATCACCCGGTGCTGCTGGCTGGGTTTCATGAAGCGCGAGCAGATCGCCGGGTTGAACACCAGGGCCACGAACAGGCTGGCCGTGAGCGAGATGATGACCGTGAGCGGCAGGTAATACATGAACTCACCCACGATCCCGGGCCAGAACAGCAGCGGTGCGAACGCCACCACCGTGGTCAGGGTGCTGGTGGCCACCGGGATCGCCACCTCGTTGGTCGCCGCCAGGGCGGCCTGGGGTATGGTCTTGCCCTCCTGATGGTGACGGTAGATGTTCTCCACGATCACGATGGCATTGTCCACCAGCATGCCCACCGCCAGGATGAGCGAGAACAGCACCACCATGTTCATCGTCTCACCCATTATCCTGAGCACCAGGAAAGTCAGGAGCATCGACAGCGGGATGGCCGTGCCCACCAGGAACGCGTTGCGCGTGCCCATCACCACCAGCAGCACCAGCACGACCAGCACCAGGCCGCTGATGATGTTGTTCTCCAGCTCCTTGACCATCTTACGTATATCGGTCGACTGGTCGCCGGTGATGCTCATCTCCACCCCGACCGGCACCTTCTGCTTCATCGTCTCGATCTGGGCCTTGACCCGGTCGGCGATCTCGATCAGGTTGGAGCCGGAGCGCTTGGTGATGGCCAGCGACACCGTCTCCTCGCCGTTCAGACGGCTGATCGAGTCGCGCTCCTTGAACGAGTAGATAACCTGGGCCAGGTCGCGCATGAAAATGGGCCGTCCGCCCTCGACCTTGACCACGATGTTTTTCATGTTCTCGGGCACGACAAATTCACCCGGAACACGCACCAGGTACTTGGTGGTCCCCAGGTCGATCGAGCCGCCGGGGGTGTTCAGGTGCTCGTTCTGCACGGCTTCAATCACGTCCTCCACGCCCAGGTTGTAGTAACGCAGGCGCTGCGGGTCCACGTTGACCTGCACCTCGCGGGTCAGGCCGCCGGTGATGTTGACGTTGAGCACGCCGGGGATGGTCTCGATCTCGTCCTTCAGGTCCTCGGCGATCTGTTTGAGCCCCACCAGGCCCATCTTGCCCGAGATGTTGAGGATCATGATGGGCAGGTCGGAGAAATTGATCTCCGAGAGCACCGGGTCCTCGGCGTCCTTGGGCAGGTCGGGCTTGGCCAGGTCGACTTTCTCGCGCACCTTCTGCAGGGCGTTGTCCACATCCGTGCCGGCCACGAACTCGATCACCACGGTCGAGTAGCTTTCCTGGCTGGTGGAGCGGATCTCTTTCACATCCGCCAAGCCCTTGAGCTTTCGCTCGATGGGCCGGGTGACCAGGTTCTCCATGTCCTCGGGCGAGACGCCGAAGTAGGGCGTGGAGACGATGATGTAAGGAATCTTGATGTCGGGCGAGGATTCCTTGGGCAGTTTAATATAGCTCTGGAACCCGAGCACGATGACGATGAACATCAGAACGAAGGTGCTCAGACGGTTTTTCAGGGCTATTTCCGTAATATTCATCTTGGGTTCAGTCCTTTCTCCCGGTCACTTTCACTTTCTGACCGTCCACCAGCTCGCGGTTGCCTGTGACCACCACCGCCTCATCGGGCTTCAGACCCTCGTCTATCACCACCATGCCGCTGTTCGAGGCGCCCGGCTTTACCGGCTGACGGCGGGCGGCGTCGCCATCCATCACGAACACGCTGCGCCCGTCCTCGGTCTCCACCAGGGCGCTCTGCGGCAGCACCAGCACGTCGCGGTGCACGGTCTTGAGCACCCGCACCCGGGCGTACATCCCGCCGCGGACCTGTCCCGAGGGGTTGCCCAGGATGAACTCGCAGGGGAATGTCCGGCTGGCGCTCTGTGCGCTGGAGGCCACATAGCTGAGCTGGGCGTGGAACACCGAGTCCGGGAACGCGTCGAAAGTCACCTCGGCGGTGATTCCCGGCTGGAACGTGACCACGTCCTTCTCGGCGAACTCGCTCTTGATTTTCAAGCTGGAGCAGTCCACCAGGTGGAACAGTTGCCCGCCGGGAGAGACCATCTCGCCCGGATCGACAAAGCGGTCGTCGATCACCCCGCTGAACGGGGCGCGCACGATGGCGCGGTCCAGATAGCTTTCGGCGGTCTTGACTCCGGCCGCGGCCACATCGTACTCCACCTGGGCCTGCAGCCGCTGCATCGAGGTGATGCTGCTGCGCTCGAACAGGGCCTGGGCCTTTTTCAGAGCGGCGTCCTTGAGCCGCAGGTTGGCCTGGGCCTCGGCCAGCCGGGCCTCGTAGATGTCGGCGTTGACCCGTGCCAGCACCTGGCCCTGGCTCACCCGGTCGCCCCGGTCCACCAGTAGCTGCTGCACCGTGCCGCCCTGCTCGCTGGAGATCACGATATCGCGGCGGGCCTCGGTGGCCCCGCTCAGCTCCAGGTACTCCGGCAGGTCGGTGGGGTGCATGACTTCCACCTCCACGTTGGTCAGTCGGACCTGCTCCAGCGGGGCCTTGGATTGGTCGTTCTCGGCCTGGCCCTTGGAGCAGCCGCCAAGCAGCGCCAGGACCGCCAGAAAGGCCAGAGCGCCGGTAAGCATCGTGCGTTTCATCGTTGCAACCCCGTTTCTTTCATGAATGTTACGCGGACTGTTTCTGTATTCTCCGTTCATGGTGTCAACCCTTGATCTCGTACAGATGTTCCGCCGGCACTCCCATCACCCGCCTGAGCGAGGCGATATCCTGGAGCAGTGTGTAGCGCGCCTGAATGTAGTTCTTGCGCGCCTCGATCACCCGGCGGTTGGAGTCGAGCAGCTCATAGACCGTGGCCAGCCCCTGCTCGAAATTGTCAGCCGTGACCCGTTCCTCTTCCTCGGCGCTCTGCAGCGACACCAGTCGCGACTGGTAGACCTCCAGCGCGGCAGTGCAGGCATCCGTGGCCTGAAGGGCATCCAGGCGGATACGCTCGCTCAGGTCGTGGCTCTGTATCTCGCGCTGGGTTTTCTGCGAGCGGTACTGATTCACCTGGCCGCGGTTACGGAACCCGTCGAACAGCGGCACTTTCACGGTCAGGGCCACGCGCCAGGCTTCGAAGTTGCGGTCCAGGAGGTCCTGACGGCGGATGGTCGAGTAGCCGAAACTACCGTCCAGATCCATCCGCGGCCGCATGTCAGCCTTGAACACGTTGACCGTGTGGCCCAGCATGTCCACCTCTACGTTGAGCTGGTGCAGGTCGGAGCGCTGGTTGAGCGAGACCGTGACAACGCTGTCCAGTGGCGGCACCGCAAACGTGCCGTCGAATTCCACCGGCACGGTGTCCAGTGTCTCATCCAGGGTGCGCCCGAGCCGGTAGTTCAGATTTTTTTTGGCCTGGGCCAGGTCATGACGGGCCTGGAGCAGGTCGGGGCGTGTGGCGGCCAGGGCGGCCTCGGCCCGCAGCACATCCAGCCGGGTGGCATCCCCCAGGTCGAAATAGTCCGAGGTCTGCTTCAGGTAGCGCTGCTGCACCTCGAGGGACTTTTCGTACATGGTGATCGTCTCCTCGGCCAGCAGCACGTTGTAATAAGCCTCGGTCACCTGCAGGGCCACGTCCTGCCGCTTGGTCTCCAGCTCCAGGTTCACGTCCTGGATACCCATCTTGGCGATTTTCACCGCGTTGCTGACTTTGCCCCAGGTAAATATGGGCTGCGAGAAAGTCAGGCTGAGGCCGTAGAATGTCTGCGGCTTGGGCAGGATCGCTTCGATCGGGAACTCCATGCCCCCCATATCGCCGCCGCCGCCTTTGAGCAACTCCTGGCCGAACGTGCTGTTGAGGAATCCCGGATCTCGCACCCGGTAGCCGTTGGCGCTCAGGTCCAACTGTGGAAGCGCATCCGCCCGGGCCTCCAGCACCTGCCCGTAGCGTTCGTTGATCTTCTCCCTGACGGTCTGAATATCGCGGTTGTGCTCCAGGGCGTAACCGATCGCCTCACCCAGGCTCATGGCGGAAAGTCCGCCTGACCAAAGCAAGGCTGCGGTGGCCGTCAGTGCGGCGAGACGCCTGTATGCTCCTGCCGGCTTGATTTTCATGGGTACTGTAAGTCTCCTTCTTTCGATCCGATTCTTTTCGAGGCACAGGATTCCAATTTTGATCAGGCCACGTTGTGCACGCTTCCCACCCCGGCGGCCTGCCGTCCGAAAGCCTGGCGGAAAGCGTTGACTATCTGCAGCGCCTTGCGGTTGATTATTTCCTGGGGCTGACGGTAGAGGCCGAAGCCATGGTCCATGAACTCCATCAGCACCCCGTCGTGAAAGCGGTCCATAACGCTGTCGATCATGAACGCAGCGGCATCCAGGTCGATGTCCTCGCGTATCTCGCCGCGCGCGATGCCGCGCTGCAGGACCAGACGCGTGTAGTAGGTGCTCAGCCGCCCGAACTTGGCCAGCACCTCGCCCTTGAACTCCAGGTGCTCCTGGTAGAGGATATTGCAGAGGACATTGTTGTGCATGGCGAAGCGGCCCTCCAGGGTGTAAATCGAGACCAAGTGGTCACGCAGCGTTGTGAACGCGTCCTGGTTGCGGTGCTCCTCCAGAAACTTCTGAACATACTGGTCGATCTCGTTGACCAGGTTGCCCACCAGCATCAGATAGAGGTCCTTCTTCCCGTCGAAATAGCGGTAAAGAGCGCCTTTGGCAATGCCGGCCTTGTCGGCGATCATGTCCATGCTGCACTTGGTATAGCCGTTCTGCGCGAAGCAGTCGAGCGCGCATTGGACTATCCGCTCTTTCTTCTGTGAATCAAGTTTCTCGAAAGTCTCACTTGGCATGCGGTTTTCCTCCGGAAAAGTGACTGATGGGTCACAATATATATCGAGCTTTTTTGCCTGTCAAATATTTTCGTCAAAAAATCAAGGCCTTGCTACGTATGGTTGAGACAGTTGTTGCATAGAGCCGTCAGAGTGGCTTGCAAGAATAATGTTGACTGATCGGTTCTGCTTTTTGGGGAAGATGACACTCCGGAGCGGGAAATGCCAAGTGCATGGCGGACTGAATCTACCCTGGAAACAGATCAGGGGCGGGTTCGGGACCCGCCCCTGCATTTTGCTTTGTCGTGGGGATTCCGCAGTAGCTCTTTTGTGAAGTGACCGCTCGATACCGCTCAGTGCGCCGGTCAGGGCTCCAGAGCGGCCAGGGTGGGAACATCCAGCACCCGGAAACCCCGCGCCGCCGCCTCGCGGCGCTCGGCCAGGCCGTTGTAGCCCCAGCCGGCCAGGAAACAGCGCACTCCCAGGCTCTCGCAGTCGATCAGGTGGCTTACTTTGTCATCGATGAAGAAAATGTCGGGGAAGTCCACACCGAAGATGCCGCTCAGGGCGGTAAGGTGGGCGCGCTTGGATTCGCCGGCGTTCTTGTCTACAATCGATCCGGGCTGGAAATAGCTCTCCACGCCGTATGTGGCAAGAAGAGAGGTCACCGAGCGCCCGTCCTTGCTCGTGGCGATCGCCAGATCGAAACGGCGGCTCAGGGTGGCCAGGGCCCCGGGGATGCCGGGGTAGGCCTCGTTGAGCGCCAGCCAGCGCGACGGATCGGATTCGGTCAGAGCGTAGCGCTCCCGGTAGAACTCGGCGTGAAAAGCCTCCAGCCAAGGTTCGAAACGTAGGCGGTAGCTGTTGAATGCAGCCTGGGTGGCCAGGTGACGGTTCTCGCGCACCGCTGACTGGATCACCAGGTAATCCTCGCAACGGTTGCCGAACGGCACCAGGGAGGAGAAATGCTTCCAGTGCGCCAGGTGGCTGTCGCGGAAACGCTGGATCGATTCCAGCGTGGGCAGGGGTTCGGACGGAGCCAGTTCGGGCAGGATCCCGCCGCTGATGCGCCAGGTGATGAGATAGGCTTCCAGCAGGCTTTCGCTCAACACTCCATCGAAATCGAAGGCAAAGACTTTTTTCATGCTCGCGGTCCGGTTCTCAGTTCTCTTGGATCGGTTTGCCCCGGGCAGGCCCCGGAGCGCTCTCAGCTCTTTGCGTCCAGCCCCAGCTCGACCAGCGCCATCGCGGCCGCACCAACCATGCCGGCCTCGAAACCCAGGCGCGCCGGTACGATGGGGGCCATGCGGAGCTGGCGGTAGAACAGGTAGCGCTCATAGGCGTTCTGGATCGGCTCGAAAATCACGTCCCAGGCCTGGGCGATCCCGCCGCTCAGGACCATTGTCTCCGGGTCGAAAACCATGGCGAAATGCGCCAGGGCCATGCCCATGTAATGGCAGGACAGGTCGATCACCTCGCGGGCCAGGGGCTCGCCCTCTCGGGCGGCCTCCAACACCATCTTGGCGGTCAGGTTTTCCAGGTCGGACCCGGCGGCCTCGGTCAGGCGGGTGGTCCGCCCGGCGGCCACGGCCTCGCGCACCTGGCCCACGATACCCTTGGAGGAAAGGTAGGCCTCCAGGTGGCCCTCGATGCCGCAGGGGCAGCGGCGCCCGCCGATCTGCACCACGGCGTGCCCTATCTCACCGGCGCAGAAATTGGCCCCGCGGTGGATGCGCTTGTTCAGCACCACGCCGCCGCCGATGCCCGTGCCCAGGGTGACCACGAACACGTGGTTGAGGCCAGCGCCGGCCCCGAAAGTGGCCTCACCCATCACCGCGCACTTGGCGTCGTTGTCCACGAAAGTCGGCAACCCGAACGCCTTCTCGATCGGCTCCTTGATCTGGCGTCCGGTCCAGTTGGGGATATTGGGCGCGCAGTACATCACCAGCCCGCGCTCGACATCGATCGCACCCGGGGTCCCGAGCCCGATCCCCAGCACCTTGCGGCTGCCGGCCCGGGCGATTATGTCGCGGATGGAGGCCAGGATGTTCTCCATCGCCCGGTCCGGGCCGAGCTGGCTCTCGGTGGGACGGGTGAAATGATCGAGAAGCTCGCCCCGCGGGCTGATCAGTCCGCTGGTGATTGTCGTTCCGCCGACATCGATGCCGGCAATACAGGTCTGCGTGTCCATATCAGTCCGACTGTCAAAAGGTTGGAGGGGAGTGTCTACAGCCCGGCCGCGGTATCAGCGTACGGAGCGTTCCGGCAGAATGTGCCACAATCTAAAAGATACGGCGCGGGCTGTCAATCGATGGGGGGCAAGCGGGCTCAGTACTGACGTGGATAGCTGCCCAACACTTTGATGAAGGCCATCTTGCGCAACTGCTCCAGCGCCTCGGCCACCGGCTGGTCCTGGATATGGCCCTGGACATCCACAAAGAAAATGTAATCCCCCAGACGGCCTTTGGAGGGGCGCGACTCGATCTTGCTCAGGTTTACCCCGCGCTGG
>CAYLSM010000024.1:0-33771 GCA_964386505.1 uncultured Gemmatimonadales bacterium | reverse complement strand
CGACGGGGCGGTCGCACTGGAGGACAAGGAGTTCCCGCTTTTGGTGTTCGGCACGCAGGGCAAGGGACGCACAGCGGCGCTCACCACCGACCTGGCCCCGCACTGGGTGGGCGGTTGGGTCGACTGGGGCGAGCCGCGGGTCAAGGCCCAGGCCGAGAATGGCAACGAAGTTGAGGTAGGCTGCCACTACGCCAAGTTCATCGAGCAGTTGGTGCGCTCATTTATCTGAGGCCCGGACGCGCTCGAGCAGGCGTTTGAAGAAAGTAGTGGAGTTGAGAACCAGGGGTAATACCCCGAACGGCATGTGCGCCCTCTTCCGGGCGTAGGAATCTATCGCCCGGAAGAGGTCCACGGCCACACTGACCGCGCCCACGCTGTAGAGCAGAAACGAGGTCAGGTCGAAAGTCCCGCTGAACAGCCCCGACATCCCGCCCATCCAATGCGCCAGATTCCCGGACGAGAAAAAGAACACGCCGGCCCAGAGGCCGAAGATGATCGAGTTGTAGCGGCTGAGCTTGTAGTCCTCGATCCTGCAGATCAGGCCGAACGTGCGCTGCTCCTCCGCGGTGAGCGAGCCGCCGATGTAGATCGCGCTAAACCGTTCGAGCAATCTCAGCGGCCAGTACGAAAGCTGCTCGAAACGGCGCAGCTTTCGTCGGTTGAGGCGCTGGATATGCAGCCACCAGCGCTCCAGCCCGCGCACATCCACCGCAAGGTACAGACGCATGATCACCCGGTTGATCAGCCCCGAGCGCTCGATCAGTGCGTCCAGGAACTCGCGCTCCTCCGGACTCAGACGGGCCAGGGCCCGCGCGCTGCGCTCGGCCAGGGTCTGGGGCTGAGCATTTCGCCGGCCATTGCTGCTTTCATTTCTATTATCTAATCCGTCAGCGCGAGGTCCGCGAACAATTCCCTGATCCATTCCCTGTCTTCCGTGGTTAGCGGCTGGCCTGCCGCTGATAGGTCCATCTCCACCTGGGCGCTGTTACGGAACCCCGGTATCACGCAACTGACTGAAGGATATGCCAACACGTACTGCAGGCTGGCGCGCACCAGCTCAGACGTGGAGCCGCCGAAACGCTTTTTAAGCTCGGCCAGCCGCGGCTGCATTTTCGCCAGGAAATCGGCCTTGAACCAGCGGCTGGCAGCGCGTTGGTCACCCTCCTCGAACTGCGGCGGGGCCTTCGGGTCGTACTTGTCCAGAAGAAGGCCCTGCGCCATCGGGCTGAATCCCACCAGGCCCAGGTCGCGCTGAGCGATCAGGGCCGGTATCCTGGACTGCGGGCCGATCATTTTCAGGTTGAGCATGTGCGTGCTCGACTGCAGCACATCCGGGTCCACCCGCGGGATAAGTTTCTCGAAATCCTCCTGCGAGTAGGCGCTCTGGCCGATAAAACGCACCTTGCCCTCGTCCTTGAGCCGCCGCATCACTTCTATTGCGCTGTCCAGCCAGAGGTCGCTCTCGCCGAAATCGCCGTGGTGGAAATAGTAGATATCCACATGGTCCGTGCGAAGGTTGGCCAGGCTCTGCTCGAGCTGGTGACGGATGTGCAGGGGCTGGAAAGCGTGCTCTGCCGTGCCCCGGAACCAGCCGACCTTGGTCGCCAGGACCACCTCCTTACGCCGCGCTCCCAGCACGCGTCCCAAAAGCTGCTCCGAGTGGCCCGCGCCGTAAACATCCGCCGTGTCCAGGTGATTGCAGCCCAAGTCCAGAGCGTGCAGCACCGCGTGCTCAGCCTCCTCCACGTTCAACGCGCCCCAGCCGTTGGGCCGTCCCTCGTTGAAACTCACTCCGCCCAGGGTCCAGGTGCCCAGGCTCACCTCGCTGACCATCAGACCGGTCCGCCCGAGGCGGCGCCGTACAAAACCCATCCGGCCTTTATCCGACATGGCCGTTCTCTCCTTTCCACAAAATGAACGCGCCGGTTCTCTGTCCGGCGCATTGTCAGGCCCGCTACGTCCAAAACGCGGGTATCGGGCTTCAATGGCAATATAAGTCGGCCCTTTCCGTACGACAAGTCGAAACAACGGACAGAGTTTTCCGAGTAATACCCCAAATGAGGCATTCGCTCCCCTGCACATCACCATCCGGGGAGGCCACGCCTGGCTGTCCGGACTGACAAGCCATCCCGGTTGCGTCAGGTGCGTTTTTATCTATATGAATATTAATCAGTTATACAATAATTCAAAAAACATCCCGGATGTGGTTCGCAATTTGCATTTAATTCGAACCGGTTCTACTGTTAAGTGGGGCGCCCGTCAGGGGCGACGGCTAATCGAAAACACAGATTCCGTGTGGGGATGTTTAACTCTTAGAGGAGGTGTACGTTGAGACAGTCCAGATTTTCCAACCGGATCACCCGGATGCTGTTCATGCTGACCCTGGTCCTGACCTTTTCGGCCTGCGGACGTTCGGTCTCCGAGCTGGTCGCTGCCCGGACCACCCTGGGGGCGGACAATCCGCCCCTGACCCCTATCGAGCAGCGCTTCCCGGGGTTCAAGCAGGTCTATGCGGACGTGGCGGACAAGGTGATACCCTGCGTGGTCTCGGTGCACAGCGCCAAGGTGGTGCAGGTGCCGCAGTTCGACCCGTTCGAATGGTTCTTCGGCCAGCAGCAGCCGCAGCAGAGAGGCCGTCAGCCGCAGCAGCAGCCCCAGGAGCAGCGCGTCGAGGGCCTGGGCAGCGGGTTCATCGTCTCGCCGGATGGCTATATCCTTACCAACAACCATGTGGTCGAGGGCGCGGATGACCTGACAGTAACCCTCTCGGATGACCGCGAGTTCACGGCCAAGATTGTGGGCACCGACCCGCCCACGGATGTGGCTGTGATCAAGATCGAGGGGGCGAGTAACCTCCCCGTGGCCTACCTGGGCGACAGCGACAAGCTGCGGATCGGCGAGATGGTGCTGGCAATCGGCAGTCCGTTCGGTCTGACCGAAACCATGACCCAGGGGATTATCTCGGCCAAGGGGCGTTCCAATGTGATGGACCCCTCAAGCTACGAGAATTTCCTTCAGACCGACGCCGCGATCAACCCCGGCAACTCGGGCGGCCCGCTGGTCGACCTGAACGGTGCGGTGATTGGGATCAACTCGGCCATCTACAGCCGCTCGGGCGGCAACCAGGGGGTGGGTTTCGCCATCCCGATCAACATGGCCCGCGACATCGCGCACTCGCTGATCGACGAGGGTAAAGTGACACGCGGCTACCTGGGCGTGTTCATCCGCGACATCAACGGTGACATGGCCAAGGCCCTGAACGTGCAGCCCAGCTCCGGAGTGCTGGTGGACAACGTGATCGACAAGAGCCCGGCCCAGAAAGCCGGGATCAAGGACGGTGACATAATTACCGCGATCAACGGCAGCAAAGTGACCTCCAGCAACGATCTGCGTAACCGCGTGGCCTCGATCAAGCCTGGCACGCCCACCAATTTTACAGTGCTGCGTGACGGGAAGAATATGGACTTCAAGGTGACCCTGGAGGAGCGGACCGAGGAAGTGGCCCAGAACAGCAACCCCAGCGAGGCCGCCCGCGGACGGACCGGCCTGACCCTGCAGAACCTGTCCAAGGACCTGCGGGAGCAGTTCAACCTGCCGGAGGAGGTCAAGGGCGTGGTCATCACGGACATCGACCCGGCCAGCCCGGCGGCGCGCACCTCGCTGCAACCCGGCGATCTGATCCTGGAGGTCAACCGCAAACCCGTGGCCTCGGTGGCAGATTTCAAAAAAGCCATCGACAGCGAGGCCAATGACGCCACGGTGCTGCTGCGGGTGCAGCGCGGCGACACGCGCTCGTTCGTACCGCTCAGGTTGCAGGACAGCAGCAAGAAAGGCAAATAAAAGGCAGACAGGATAGAAGCTGCAGAATAGAAAGGGGCACGGTTCGCCGTGCCCCTTTGTTGTTTCCAACTGATTTTCAAGCCTACTATTTCGCTTTCTTCTCCCAGCCCGGCATGGACACTATCGGACGGTAATTGCTCTCGTTGTAGAGCGGCGGCCGTTTGGGGGCGTAGACACTGTCCGCAGCGCAATCCCGGTCCTGGGTGTAAATCCAGAGCCACTGGGGGTCCCAGGTGATTATCTCGTCGCGGGCATCCCCGGTCAGGTCGTGGACCTCGTAGGCCAGGTCCGGGTGGCCGTCGGAGGGGAACTGTACCACGCTGCGGCCCCAGCCGTCGTACAGCCCGCCGTCGCCGTCCGGGCTGGTGGACAGGCAGATCAGCTCGCTCCCGTCGCCGCGCCAGTTGACCGGCAGCACCGGCGAGCCGCCGTGGAACGGCTCGAAATGGATGATCTCGTCCCCGTTCGAATCATACAGGGTGATCATCCCCGGCTCGCCCCAGTAGTTGATGTTGCAATACTCCAAACCGGGCACATCCGGCCGGAAATTGCCCACGGTCGGGGTCTGGGCGTGGCCGACCCGGTGGTGCTTGAGCAGCTTGCCGGTGGACAGGTCCGCCACCGCCACCCCGTCATCACTGGCCGAGATGAACACCTTGGGCGGCTTGCCGCTAAGGCTCAGGTCCGCGGCCAGGATACCGTCAGCGTGCTCCTGGAGCTGATCGTCCAGGGTCCAGAGCTGCCTGCCGTTGTCATCGAACAGCGAGAACCCGATCAGCACCTCGTCCTTGCCGTCATGGTCGACATCCAGGAATGACGGGTAATGTGACAGGTTGGCCGTGGCGGTCCAGAGGGGCTTGAAAGCGGTGGTGAAAGCCCATAACCGGGTATGACGGTCCTTGATGATCACATCCTGCGGCTTGCCGGTGCCGCGCAGGTCGCAGAAAGCGAAGCAGTCCACGTTAAGGAACGGCAGAAGGTCGCGGCGGTAGTAGTGCTTGTATTCGAGCCAACTGCTCTCGCCGGGCAGAATTTTTGACTCCGGCACCCCGTAGCGGGCCTTTTCCTTTCCGGTGGCTCCCTCCAGCACCTTGATCCACTCCCCGTCCGCGAAAACAATCTCGTTGGTTCCATCCCCGTCCAGGTCGTGAATCTGTACGGCCGGGTCGTAGCTCAGCCAGGCGTGGTCGGTATCGGGCAGGCCCCACTGCCAGAGCAGACGTCCGTCCAGGTCCAGCGCGGTCATGCAGCTTATGCGGTTGTAATTGCCGCCGAAATACGGGATGTTCTGGATCAGCAGCAGGTCCAGACGCCCGTCACCGTCCAGGTCGCCCAGACGGATGGCGCGGGCCGCACCGGAATCTCCCAGCTTGATCCGTTTCCATACCACCGGTTGCGGGTTGGCGTGGCGAAGGCTGTCCAGAAGGAGACCGCGGCGGAGTGTGCGGGCCTGGTACTTTACGTTTTCCGCCCCAGTCGTGCTGACCGTGATTCCGTGATAACGCGCCGGGCAGGTGGTGAAAAGCCCAATCTTGCCGCTGTCGAACCGCCTGTCACGGGCCTGGAGCACCGGCTGGCCGTCGATAAAGCAGCTTATCCGGTCACCGAAAGCCTCCACCCGCAGGCAGTAGCGCCGCATGGGGTCGGTGGCGAAATGACCTGTTGCCAGCTCGACCCAGCCGTCCTCTCGGAACCCTTTCTCCCCGTCCCTGGCGCGCAGAGTGAGCGTGTCCCCGGCCCCCAGGGCGAACAGGTAGTAATGACGGCCGTCCTGGTAGCGGAATACAACTCCGTTGAGGTCGGTCCGGGTGAACGGCGTGACTGTCACCTCCGCGGCGTAGTCGCTCCAGTCGCGGTCGCCGCGCACAAGCATGGGATAGATGTAGTCATGGGTCCAGACCGAGCTGTTGTAACCCAGGTATTCGAGCACCCGGGTGCTGTCGGCCAGAAATATTTTCCATTCCTCCGGGCCACGGTTGTTGACCACCTCCCAGCCGCCCATGTACTCGCGCGGCACGTGGTGGTACTCGGGAAACCCCGGCTTGACATACTCTCCGAACCTGCCCGGCGCGTAGCGCGAAAAATCATCCCGGTCCAGAAGCGCGGGCGTGGACAAAGGTCCCTGCGCCGCGGCCTGGGTCACGTAAAGGGCCATGAGCATTGCAAACCCGATCCAGGACTTCCTTAGCATCCATCCTCCACGGCCCGTCACGGACCGGCTGCGATTCACAGGCTTTTCAGCGCCGCCTCGATGCGGTCGCAGAAAGTGCGAAGAACCTTGATACGGGCGAAATACTTGCTGTTGGCCTCGACCAGGGTCCAGGGTGCGATCTCGGTGCTGGTGCGGTCGATCATGTCGCAGACCGCCACCTCGTACTGTTCCCACTTGTCACGGTTGCGCCAGTCCTCTTCCGTGATCTTGAAATGCTTGAACGTGGTGTTCTCGCGCTCCTTGAAGCGGGCGAGCTGCTCGTCCTTGCTGATCGCGAGCCAGAACTTGAGGATCACGGTGCGGTGACGGACAAGCTGCTCCTCGAAATCGTTGATCTCGGAGTAGGCTCGCATCCAGTCACGCTCTGAGCAGAAACCCTCGATCCGCTCCACCATCACGCGTCCGTACCAGGAGCGGTCGAAGACCGTGATTACGCCGCGACGGGGCAGGTGACGCCAGAAGCGCCAGAGGTATGGCTGGGCGCGCTCTTCCTCTGTTGGCGCGGCGATAGGGGTCACCCGGTAGCAGCGGGCATCCAGCGCCCCGGTGACACGACGGATCGCACCGCCCTTGCCAGCCGCGTCATTGCCCTCGAACACGGCCACCATCGAAATCTCATGGAACTTGGGGTGGCGGGTGAGCAGATTGAGCCGTCCCTGGTACTTTTCCAACTCGCGGCGGTAGGCGGCCTTGTCCAGATTCTGGCCAAGGTCCAGTGCGCGCAGCACGTGCAGGTTGTCAATGGCCGGCATCAGGGGTGGAGTGCTGACCGTGGCGGCGGGTTTGGCGTTGTTGGCCAGACGGTGCTGGAGGGCCTGCAGCAGACTCTTACCCACGGTCAGGTGACGGTAGCGGGCATCGGTGCCCTCGACGATGGTCCAGGGGGCCTCGGCTGTGCTGGTCTGACGGATCGCGTGCTCCCAGACCCGACGGATCGTGTCGTACTGCTTGTGGTTTTTCCAGTCGTTATCGCTGACCCGCCAGCGGCTGTCCGGGTCCTTCTCCAGCTTGCGAAAACGTTTTTTCTGCTGTTCCTTGGACAGGTGCAGCCAGTACTTGAGGATCACCACTCCGTCGTCCGAAAGCATCTTCTCCAGGTGGTTGATCCGCTCCATGGCCTGATCAAGCTCGGAGTTGCCGGTCTGTTCAGAAACCCGGCGGCGTATCGGCTCGTTGTACCAGGACTCGATGAAAACCCCGATTTTGCCCTTGGGCGGCAGGGCGCGCCAGTAACGCCACATCGGCGGGCGCTCCAGTTCCTCGTCCGAGGGTGTGCCCATGGCGTTGGTCTGAACGTGGCGTGGATCGAGCCAGGCGTTGAGCACGCTGAGGGTCTCGCCCTTGCCCGCGCCGTCCATGCCGGCCAGGATCAGGATCACCGCGAAACGGCCGTTCTTGACCGCTTCGAGCTGTGCATCGAGCAACTGCCCGCGCAGGACCGGCTCATCCTGTTCGAAGGTTTTCTTGTCGATTTTGTGTCCCAGTTCAGCCGATTCGAACATCTGCGCCTCCTCCGGGGTTGCCGGATGTTTCAGGCGTCACGCCTCCATCGGGAGGAGGTTTCCCGGCGCGGATCAATTTTAGCCATTCCGTTAAGTACGAAGTGGTGGGCCCACGCCCGGCCCGTTACAAATCAAGGATATGAGACGATCAGGCCATCACAGCGCACGAGGCCCGGTGTTTCGATATGATAGAGCGCCCGGTTGTCCTGGAAAAACATCTCCGGAGTCAGGCGCTTGCAGTCGGTTTTCTGTCCCAGGCTGTCGCTCCACAGATAGGTGACCAGAATATCCCCCTTCACCTGGGCGGCGTCCTGCACCTTGAACTGCACCCGGTTGTCCCCGTCAAACAACTGCGGGATGGACATGATGCCGTTCTCGAAGAAAGTGACGATCCGCAGGTCGCTCAGTCCAATTTTCGAGGCGTCCCCGGCAGCAGAAAGCTTGATTTTCAGACGGTAGCGATAGGCTCCGTGGAAGCTGCTCCCGCCCTCTGCGGCATCCGCCCGGTCCAGGCTGACCAGGAACTCGCCCGGCTTGTCGGCCAGAGTGCGCCAGGGCAGCCACTCGGCCTCCTGCGATGGTCCCCGCTGGCGGGCGGCCTCGCTCTGCAGCGACAGCTCCACCTTGTCCCCCTCGCCAGCCAGCAGCGTACCGGCCACGAAACCATCCACCAGGATATAGGGGCTGTAGAATTCCAGCACCCACTCGCCCGAGCCGCCATCCGCGGAAGGCCGGACAAACGGCGCCGAGGCGGCTCTGGCCAGTCCCTCACCCGCGGTTTTGACTTCATCCAGGTCGCCCCGCCCGAGTTGCGGGCTGTAGCTGATCTTGCCCCAGGCCTGGCCCAGGGAGAGCTCGCCCTCCAGGTAGGACGGGTAGCCCAGGCCGGATGGCACGCGGGTCATGTAGGGACGCATGAGCGGATAGTTGGGGTCGTTCTTTTCGCCATCCGCCCCGGTCATGCTCGCCCCGATGCGGTAGAACCGCCCCTCGGTCAGGAACATGTCTTTGTTGGCCTTGGGCACGTACCACTTTTTCATGCGGTTGTCCCACCAGCGCTCGACAGTGGTGCCGCGCGGCAGGCTGAAATTCATGTCGTGGCGCGGGGTGCCCAGGCGGTACTGACGGTCGCGGAACACCACCTCCGGCTCACCCCCGGCGGCGCGCCAGGCGTCCTCGGACTGGAAAACGGGCTTGGGCTTCAGCCAGAGCAGGCGCTCGAACTCGTGCTGCGGGAATTCCACAAACGGGCGGCAACGGTTCTTATATGTCATGTTGGCCATGACATTGCGGTCGTTACCCACCCCCTCCCAGTCCAGGATACGGGCATCCGGGGCGTCCCGCTCCAGAAGGTAGTAACCGTAGCGGGCGTCGAACGCCCCGAAACGGCCTTCCATGCGGATACGGTACATGGTGTGGAAACCGCCGTCCTCGTGCATCACGATCACCCGGTCGGCGGACAGGCTGTCGCCGGTATATTCCTGCCAGATGCCCTCGGCTATCATGCTGTGTGTGCTGCAGTAACCCCAGCCATAGACAAACAGGTGCTTGTTGATGTCAAAAACGAACTGCTCGCGGCCCCAGGGGCCCTCATAGGCATGGGCCATGCCGCCCACGCCCTCGCACAGACGGTTGAACAGGCGCACCCATTTAAACAGGCTCACAGCCTTGTCCCGCTCGGAACCGTCGGTCACGCCATCCAGACGGAACGCATCCCGCAGCCAGACCAGGGCATCCGAGGTCTCTGGCCAGCGGTCGGCGACCACCAGTGGCCCCCGCACCTCGGCCCTGAGCGGACCGGCCAGGGACAGAATGGCACTCAAGAAAAGCACGGCGATGAAACCCGGCATCGATCTTCCTCCAGGGTTTTTGTCACTAAAAGATGTAATAACAGGCATGGGAACAGTATACACCCACCGTCGGCCGTTCTGTCAAGTCAGAAATGTCCGGAACGCCGCTGCTGGGCGGGTTCAATCGCGCGATTGATGGGAAAAAATGATGAAATCCGTGCTCGGCGGCTCCAGTCCGGCCTGGCGCAGGGCCCGGGCGATCTGTCCGCGATGATAGGTGCCGTGGTTGGCTACGTGGGCCATGATGTCAGCCACCGGCGCGCTGAACTCCTCCCCTTTCGTGTTGCGGTAGTTGAGGATACGGAAATACTCATCCTCGGGGTGGAGCTGGATGAACTCGGTCCAGGCGCGCACGTTCTCGGCCAGAAGGGGACGGCAGCCCTCCACCGGCAGGTCGGGGTGCACGGCCAGGGAACCGTTATTGATGTAGCGCAGACGGTTGAGCCAGATTTTCTCGGCGGCCAGGATATGGGCGAACAGCTTGAGCGGCGTCGGGTCCTCCGGCGTATCGTGCTCAAGCACGCCCAGCACGCGACGGTTGGCCCAGGAATTGTATTGGAACAGGCGCAGGAAATACTTTCTCATCTCGTCTCTCCTTTTATCGGCTCATCCAGCCGCCATCCACCACCAGGACATGCCCCTGCACATAGGCTGCGGCATCCGAGGCCAGGAACAGTGCCGCGCCGGCCATGTCCTCCGGCTCGGCCCAGCGTCCCTGGGGTATGCGATCGAGTATCTGACGGTTACGGACCGGGTCGGCCTGGAGCGCGGCGGTAACCTCGGTGCGCACGTAGCCCGGGGCCAGGGCGTTGACCGTGAGGCCGCGCCCCGCCCACTCGTTGGCCAGGGCGCGGGTGAGCCCCGCCACGGCGTGCTTGGCCGCCGCGTAGGCCGGCACGGTGATCCCGCCCTGGAAACTGAGCAGCGAGGCCACATTGATTATCCGTCCGTAGCCACGCTCCAGCATCCTCTGCCCGGCGGCGCGGCAGAGACGGAACACGGCCTGGAGGTTCAGCTCCAGCACGAAATTCCAATCCTCGTCGCTGAAAGCCTCGGCTTTCGCCCGCCGCGTGGTCCCTGCGTTGTTGAGCAGGATATCCAGCCCGCCCAACTGGCTTTCCGTGGCCTCCACCACCCGAGCCGCGCTCTCGGGCCGGGCCAGGTCGGCCTCCAGCACCAGGGCGCGCCGCCCCAGGGCCTCGATCTGCACCGCCACCTGACGCAGAGCCTCACCCGAGCGGCTCACCAGGGCCAGGTCGGCCCCGGCCTCGGCATAGGCCAGGGCGCAGGCCCGGCCTATCCCGCGGCTGGCCCCGGTCACCAGCGCCCGCCGCCCGGCCAGGCTGAACTTGTCCAGTATCATCCATCCCTCCATAACAGTTGTCAAAATTCAAGCGCTTCAAACCGCAATCTAATAGATGGCGGAGGCGGATTCAAGCCGACACTCGCCGCCAAGCCATGTCCAGAAAAATAAACTTAACGTAACACAGCCCCGGTCCGTATAACTATACAGAACGTCAGGCAGACAAATGTTCACCCGACGACAGGACAAGTGATATAATCAGGAGTCTTCTTCGCTGCGCTTTAATTCCTGAGAACAGAGCACCGGACCCCACACGCGAAACGACCGGACCAGTGAACGACGGAAACCATCTGTTGATAGAGGATTTCTTAAACGGCGACCTGACGGCGTTCCGCGAGTTGATAGACTCGTACGCGCCGCGGGTCCAGGCCATCGCGTACCAGATGACCGGCGATTCCGACGATTCCCAGGACATTGCGCAGGAGGTTTTCCTGAGGCTGTTCCGTACGCTGGACACGTTCGATCCGAAATACGGTTTCAGCACCTGGCTCTACAGAATCACGGTCAATGTCTCGATCGATCACCTTCGAAAAAACCGCCGTCTGCAAGAGCGATCCCTGGAGGAGGTGGAAAAGGATTCTACACTGATCGATTGCGCCGATCCTCCCGGCAGCGAGCTGGAACGGAACGAGCTTAAGGGGGCCATCGAACGTCTGGCCGGAAACCTGAGCCTTAAGCAGAGAAAAATTTTTGTCCTGCGGGATATTCAGGGCTTTTCAACCTCGGAAACGGCTCAAATTCTGGGCTGCAGCCAAATTGTTGTAAGAGTGCACCTGGCTGCGGCGAGAACGAGGGTGCGCGACGCGCTGTTGAGACACTACCCGGAACTTGTCGAATCAATCCCGGCGGGGAGGAGGAAATAGATGCGCTGCAACAAAGCTGAAAAACTGCTGATCCTGCATGCCGGCGGCGACCTGCCGGAGCGTGAAACCGCACTGTTGCTGTCCCACCTGGAGCGCTGCGCGGCGTGCCGGGCCGAGCTGGCGCGTCTGCAAGCTACGCAGGCGGCGCTCGGGCGGATAGTCGCGACCGACGTGTCGGAGCCGCTACCCGCGGATTTTTCGAGTCGAATCCTGCTGAAAGTACTGGAGGAGAAAGCCGTGCGGCGCAGCAGGGCGTCCAGGGCACGAAAGCATTTCGGCTGGAGGCCGGCCCTGGCTCTGGGCGCGGCGGCAGTGGCGATCTTTCTGGCCTGGGGGCCGGTGCACGAGATGATACGCGCCAGGACCGGGTTCTCAGGCCTGCTGAGAAAGAGTGCGACACCGACCCGGTCACTCAAACCCGGAGAAATCCTCTGGGGCGCTCAGATTCAACTGATCGGCAAGATACAGGGCCCCTGCCGCCTGAGCGACAAGCCAGTTCCACCGGACGAACCCGGAATCTACGCGTTCCTGCATAGGCCGGACCCGGTGCATCGCCCGAACGTCTTTGCGGTGGACTATATCGGTCAGAGTCAACGACTTGCCGCGTACGCCGAATATCTGGCTGATCAGAAAGACACCCTGCTCGCCCGGGCCGGGTCGGCGGACAGCCTGTTCGTGGTGTTCTACCCGATGCCTGAATCGAGCGAGCAGGAGCGGCTGGAGCTGAAAAACAGCCTGGCCGCCCGGTTCGAACCCTTTATCAAGGACAATGGAGGAGTGTAACGATGCGTAAGACAATTTTTTCAACACTGGCGCTGGTCACGGTGTTGCTTCTGGGCTGCGGCCCGGCCCTGTCACTGCACTCCCTTTGCACGGATGCGGACGTGTCTTTTGACACGGGGATAGTTGGAGTCTGGGGAGAAAAGAGAAGCGAATGCTGGACTATCCGCAAATCACCGAAAGGCAATACTTACGACTTTATCTATACTTCAGGTAAAGGTGGAACAATGATGGGTGAAGCGGATTCGCTGTCTTTCGTCGGCCGTCTGGTGAAAATCGGCGGCTATACGTTCATGGATATAACAACAAATGATTACAATCTCGAATCTTTCTTGGCCATACCTGTGCATGCGTTTCTGCGCCTGTCTCTTGAGGGCGACAGCCTGGGGATCGCATATCTGGATGACGACTGGGTAGAGGAAGGCATTAAGAACAACAAACTGCAAATCAAGCATGAAAGGTTAGATGACAGCATTCTTCTAACCGCATCAACGAAAGAACTTCAGGAAATGGTTAAAGGTTGTGCAGAGGACAAGCAAGCATTTGAGATGGAGTACACGCACCGGCTGAAATGACGGGCCCAACAGAAATCCAAATAGAATAAAGAACCGGTTCGGGAGTCATGCGTCCTGAACCGGTTTTTTACAGGCTCATATTCGCCGGAAGTCGTATCAAGTTTACTCGCCCTCGTTCAGGCGCTGCAGACGGGGGCCCAGCTCGGCGCACTTGAAATAATCGAGCAGCGAGCCATCCGGCTGCTGCACCTCGATGCGGGTAAAGACCATGTGGCGGCAGGAGAAACCATCCTCGCGGCTGCGGCGGCAGAACACGGCCCGCGGCGGGCTGTTGCCCTCGCTGTCCGGCCAGAGCGCGGCTGAGTCGTATGGGCACCAGTCCACTATCTCGCGCAGACGGCGTGCGTAGTCGGCGTTCATCAGCTCCGGCATCCCGAACAGCTCGGCCAGGGCCGCGATCACCTGGCGGACCTGCCCGCCGTGACGGTGCGCGATCACGGCCAGAGCGCCCAGCACCGGCACCAAGCCGGTTCTCCGGTTAAATCGCCGCCCAGTCACCGTCTCCTGATTGGGACGGAACGCGTAGCGCACGTTGTGCGGCAGATGCGAGATCAGCTCATCCACCAGGTCGGCGAAATGGAAAATCAAGGTGCTGCGGTGGGTGCGCTCATCGAGTACCGGGCGGTGATGGCTGGCCAGGATGTGCAGTATCTCGCCTTTCTGGTAGGGCGAAAGCCGGATGTCTCTTTCCGTGAAATAGAGGGCGCTCTGAATCTGATGGCGGGAGACAAAGCTTTCCAGTTCCTCCAGGCTCAGCTCGTCCAGTGAGCGCTCACCCGAATAGAACGGGGTGGACAGCAGGCTCAGGTCGTGCAGCAGGGCGGCCATGCCCAGGCTGGTCAGGGAGAAAGCGGTGCTGCCCAGTTGGATCCCCACGGCGAGGGACAGAAGTGCGGCGCGGAAACTGTGCTCCAGGACAAGATCGGTCGGGCTTTGGCCGGACGGAGAATTGAAACGGCTGTCGTACATGACCCGGATGATGTCGGGGTTGGAGACGATAGTCTCCATCACCCGCAGCACCTTCTCCTCAAGCTCGTCCTGCAGCAGGTAATTGGGGGTCTCTTTCGCCTCGGTCACCTGGGCGATGACCCGGTCGAGGTCCTGCTGCACCACGGCGCGCAGGGCGCGCAGGTATTCGAGGTCTTCCTTGACCCCTATCCGGTGGCTCACCGGCACGATCTGGTCGGAAAACTTGCGGATCGACTGGATCAGACGCTCATCCAGCCCCCGGCCCTCCAGCTCGCGCTGGGTGATCAGGAAACTGCCGGCCCGCAGCTCGATGTCCTTATCCAACCGCATGCCCGGGACAAGGTGATCGGTGTGGACTAACAACGCACTCTCCCTGGCAGAGGATCACTTTGCACATGTAATACTATCATTCTATAAAACTGAAACTAATAATCTTTTTTAGCAAGTCCTAAAACGTTTTTTTCTCGTGTGTTAATTTGTTCACAGCTCTTCATCCCGACCGGGACCGGTTGTGATCCGCCATGAAAAAGCGTGAGGACAGGCCGGCGTAGCCGGCCTGTCCTCGAAGCCGAAACAGGCATCCCGCTCAGGGCGCCGGGCGCAGACGGTAGGAGTACTCGTATGCCTGACAGGGCAGACAGTACTGCGGGTGGGGCCGCGCACCCCAACTGTCATCCCCCCCTACACCCATCTGCTTGTAATCCACGTTCAGATAGATTTCCTGGCGCGGACGAAGATCGGAGGGATGGTCGGCCCGTTCCAGGTCCTGCGCCGTGAAGTGCGAGGCCTCGAAACAAACTGCGGGCAAGCCCTCCACGATCAGCCCACCGCCCTTGCCGTTTGAAAGTTTCAGCCAGCGGACATCCGTTTTGTAGCCATTCTCCTGCGGCCGCACGTACTGGGCGAACTGGCCCGCCACGGTGCCGGAATACACTCCCAGAAAAGCGCCGCTGCAGCGGTCCTGGTAGTTCTCCTGGGGACCGCGGCCGTACCATTCGATATTCTCGAAATCGCCGGGGATGACCATCCGCATCCCGAAACGCGGCAGTTCCACCAGCTCGCGACTGGGGGTGAAACGCACCTTCACCTCGATCTGGCCGGAGGCGCCCAGACGGTATTCGAGCCGATAGTCGGCCTGGACCGCCGGAAGGTAGAGTACCGAGCGCACGGTCATACAGGAGTCGTTCTCCTGCACAGCCTCGAACGATCGCAACTGGAGTATTTCGTTCGCCTTGCGCCAGAGCCCCAGCCTAACCGGCATCTCGTTGCCCTTGTCGTTGTCCGTGTAGGCGCGCCAGAAATCCGGGGCCGGGCCGCCGAGGAGCAGGTTCTGGAACCCGATCTTCCAGGCGCTGATCAGGCCGCTGGTCGTGTCGAACACCACGCGGAAATCCGGGCCGGACACGATCAGGCTGTCGGCGGAGCGGCGGGTGACCAGGCTGCCTCCGGCCGGACCCTCGCCAGGATATGGCACGCCACGCTCAGCGCCGCCCAAAGGTAGACTGAGCTGTTCGGCGGCCACCTCGAACCCGGCCGGTACCAGCGGGGCGGCCTCACGGCGCAGGAAGCGCAGGTTGAGGCAGTACTCGTGGCCGGCCGGTTTGGCCGGGGCCTTGAACGGCACCGTGTACTGCCCGCTCGTGCGGGGGGCGAGCTTGAGGGCCGGCAACTCCCCGCTCTGCACTGTTTTCCCGTCCTCCAGGACCTCCCAGCGCGCGGTGACATAATCCAGCGGGATGAAAAAGTTGGCGTTGGTTATCTCGACTTTTCCCTTGGCCAGATCGACCGGGCGCACCTTGATGTTCTGGTAGACCTTCTTCACCTCGTACAACCCGGGATGGGGCTGGCGGTCGGGGCTCACCAAGCCGTTGCAGCAGAAATTCCCGTCCGTGGGGTAATCGCCGAAATCGCCGCCATAGGCCCAGAACTGACGGCCCTGCGAATCGAAGCGCCGCAGGCCCTGATCGACCCAGTCCCAGATGCAGCCGCCCTGTAAAAGCGGGTAACGCTCGATCACGTCCCAGTAGTCCTGCAGGTTGCCGGTGGAGTTGCCCATGGCGTGGGCGTACTCACACATGATGAAAGGCCGTGTCTGCGGTTTCTGGGCGTACTGCTCCAGTGTCTCGAGGCTCGAATACATCAGGCCGATGATATCGGTGTTGCGCTCGTATTCGGCCCGCTCGTAGTGCACCGGGCGACCGGGATCGCGCTGCTTCACCCAGTCGTAGGTGGCATAGAAACAGACTCCGTTGCCGGCCTCGTTGCCCAGGGACCAGATGACGATCGAGGGATGGTTCTTGTCCCGCTCCACCATGCGCTCGGTGCGGTCCAGGTGGGCCTTGGTCCAGAGCGGATTGTTGCCCAGGGTGGAATCGGGCTCGTAGCCCATGCCGTGCGACTCGATATTGGCCTCGTCGATCACGTAGATGCCGTACTGGTCGCACAGGTCGTACCAGGTCTGGTTGTTTGGGTAGTGCGAGGTGCGCACGGTGTTGACATTGAACTGTTTCATCAGCCGGACATCCTCGAGCATCCAGTCGCGGCTGATCGCCCGTCCCCGGTCGGGGTCGTGCTCGTGACGGTCCACACCCTTGATCAGCACAGGCTGGCCGTTGACCAGCAACTGACCATCCTTGATCTGGACACTGCGGAAACCCACCCGGGTGCAGAAAGCCTCGCTCGGCGCGCCCTTTTCATCTTTCAATTCGAGCACCAGGCTGTAGAGATTGGGCGCCTCGGCCGACCACTTGGCCGGGTTCTTGACCGGCGCCGACGCGGTGAGGCGCACCGACTCCCCGGCCGGGACCGGCTTGCCCACGGCTACGGCAAAGCGGCAGACTGCCTGCCCCTTGGCATCCAGCAGGCTCAGCTCAACCGGACCCGAAGCAATTGCTTCGGATGAACTGTTGCGGAGTTCCATTTCCACCCGCAGCGTGGCATCGCGGTACTTGGAGTCCAGATCCGTGTGCACCTGCCAGTCGCGCAGGTGCAGCTTGGGCGTGGAGTAGAGATAGACATCGCGGTAGATGCCGCCGAAACGCCACATGTCCTGGCATTCCAGGTAACTGCCGTCGCTCCAGCGGTAAACCTCGACCGCCAGGTCATTCCTGCCCGGACGCAGGAACGCGGTCAGGTCGAACTCGGCCGGGGTCATGCTGCCCTTGCTGAACCCGACTTTCTGGCCGTTGACCCAGAGGTAGAACGCCGACTTGACGCCCTCGAACACAACATATACCTGCCGTCCGCTCCAGGCCTCCGGCAGTTCGAACTGCCTGCGGTACGAGCCGACCGGGTTGTAGTCAGGCTGGATGTAGGGCGGGTTCTTCCTGAACTCGTAGGGGATGTTCACGTAGATCGGGATGCCCCAACCCTGGAGTTCCCAGTTGCCAGGAACCTGGATCGTGCTCCAGGCGGAGATATCGAAATCCTCGCGGTAGAAATCGGCCGGGCGCAGGTCGGGACGGCTGACATAGTTGAATTTCCAGGCGCCGTTGAGGCTGGCGCACCAGAGCGAGGAGTCGAACGGGCCACTCAGGGCGGCGGCAGGGTCGGCCGCGGGCACGCTGCGCACGTGGGGAGCCTGACGGTTTATGCCCACGATCTGCGGGTTCTCCCAGTCGTGGGCATCGGCGGCCAGGGCCGTGCCGAGCGCAGGAAGGCAAAGCAACGACATGAGCAGGAGGATTTCCATTCGCGCCATTGTACAATCCTTGTGAGTGGTGGTGAAGGCCTGACAATACAATAATGTTATGTTCTTTTTGGGCTTAAAGTGGTCCTTTGCAGGCTTCGAACATGAAGAGCCTGCCTGCGTTCAGCTTTCCCTGGCTGGAATGTTCTATCCAGGGGTCTTAATTTCAAGAGATTTGTTCGGAACCGCAGCGAAACTAAAGCGCGGCTTTCTGCCTGATAATCAAAGCGTTAAGCCGCGCGCTTTTCAGATTGCGTTGAAGCGACCAGGCTCCCCCGTCTCAGCCCGGCTGCCCTTGCTCCGGCTCGCTCTTGAGCTTGCGCCAGAGGGTGGAATAGCTGATCCCCAGGATCGAGGCGGCCCGGCTCTGGTTACCCCCGGCCAGGTGCAGCACGTGCTGGATGTAGTCGCGCTCCACTTGCTCCAAGCTGGGAGCGTGGTCCAGACCGCCCTGGAAATGCCGGATATTGTGCGAGCCCAGTATCTGGGGCGGAAGGTTGTCCGGCAGCACAGTCCCCTCGCGCGAGAGCACCGCCGCCCGCTCGATCGCGTTCTCAAGCTCGCGCACGTTGCCCGGCCAATCATAGGCCTGAAGGTAGTCCAGGCAGCGGGCGTCCAGGTGCAGACGCGGCATCTTGAGCCGGCGTGAAAGGCGCTCGCAGAAATAACGGGCCAGGGGCAGAATATCCTCGCGACGCTGGCGCAGCGGCGGCACCTCGATCTCGATCACCCCCAGGCGGTAGTAGAGGTCCTCGCGGAACGTCCCCTCCGCGATCATCGCTCGCAGGTTGCGGTTGGTGGCGGCGATCACACGGATATCCACCTTGCGCGGCTTGCGCTCGCCCAGGCGCATGATTTCGCGCTCCTGCAGCACGCGCAGGATTTTGAGCTGCATGGCCGGGGTGATGTCCCCGATCTCATCCAGAAAGATTGTCCCCTCGCCTGCCTGCTCGAACAGGCCGATCTGGTCGCGGATCGCCCCGGTGAAGGCCCCGGACCGGTGACCGAACAGCTCGCTTTCCAGCAGGGTCTCGGGCAGGGCGCCGCAGTTGACCGCCACGAACTGGTTGGCGGCGCGGGTGCTGTTCTCGTGAATATGACGTGCCAGCACCTCCTTACCGGTGCCGGTCTCGCCGGTGATCAGCACCGAGCTGTCGAAACGGGCGATCCGGTTGGCCAGCTCCAGCACCCGGCGGAACGATTCGCTGTGCACCTCGATCACCAGGCGGCGGCTCTCGCGGCGCAGAAGGTCGAGACGGCGGCGCTCGCGCTCCAGTTCGGCGGTCTTGCGGCGCAGCTCATCGGTCAGGGCGTTGACCTTGCCGTAGATATCCTCGGCCTGGAAATAGTGCAGGTGCGCGGCCAGTTCCTCGCCCCAGGACTCGACATCCTTGCCCAGGGCCCGGCAGACCTTGTCTCCGCGTGAGACACAGCGCTGCTCGATGAAGTACACCTCACCCCCCATCACATAGCTGGCGTAGCCGCTGGTGTAGCCGATCAGCACCCAGCAGGAGGGCGCGCCGCCGTCCTGTCCTTTCTCCTCAGGGGGCTCGGCCTCGGGTGAATCGTGCCAGGTCAGTTCCATCTCCAGCTTGCCGTTCGGCTCATCCAGTTCGATCCGGTTGAGCGCGGCCCGCACCACTCCCTGAAGGTTGAGCATGCGGGGGCCGGCTTTCAGCCATTCCACCTTGTCGTCCCAGGTGAACACCCGCGTCATGGCAGCGGCATCGGCAAAGCCCCAGGCGAAACCGTAGCGCACCAGGATACGGCGGGCCTGCTCCGGCCCGACCATGGCAAGAAGGTCCCGGCGGAACTGCATGAACGCGTTAATGTCGTGCAGCACCAGACGGCGTCCCTGCAGGCTCAGGCAACCCTCGCTGAACTCGACCAGTTCCTCGAGTCTCAAATTTTCAGCTTTCATCTCCACACTCCTTCAATGTGCAATAGCACTATTTCAATTTAAAACAATCCTCTCAATTTGTAAAGAGCGCTCATTAATCACATCGCCTTTGTTTTCAAGAAGATGCGGCAACAAGAGCAAAATGGCACGCTCATTGCCCTGCTCTCAGGCGTCCCATCACTGCCAACCCAAACAGGAGACAACAATGTACAGCATACTCAGGGACCAGATGGAAGGTGTTAAGAAGGATGTGGTCGATTTCACCCGTGAACTCGTACGCACCCCCAGTGAAAGCCTGGAGGAAGGCGATGCCGCTGCCCAGGTAGAAAAAAGGATGATCGAGCTGGGTTATCACAAAGTGCTGCGGGATGATTTCGGCAACGTGATCGGCGTGCTATACGGCCGCGAGGCCGAGCCTACCCTGCTCTTGGCCAGCCACCTTGATACGGTGAACGCCGGCGAAAGCGGCGACTGGGAGCATGGCCCGTTCAGCGGCGAGCTGCAAGATGGCCGTATCTACGGCCTCGGCGCGGCCGACTGCAAGGGAGGTCTGGCGGCCCAGGTCTATGCCGGGGCGCTTCTGGAACGCAGCCTTCTGCCGCTCAAGGGCAACCTGGTGGTGGCGGCCACAGTGGCCGAGGAAAACGGCGTGAGCGTGGGTCTCCAGGTGCTGATGGAGCGCACCCTGCCCGAGCTGGGTCTCAAGCCCGGTATGGCTGTACTGGGTGAGCCGACAGGACTGGGACTTTACTATGGTCATGATGGCTGGGTGGATCTGGAGATCCGCGTCGAGGGTGCCAACCCGTTCCATGTGGATGACGCCGTGCGCGCGATTTACAACGATCTTACCGTGAACCTCGCCTCCAGGAACGCGCTTTCGGAATCGCCCGAGGAAATGAACGTGGGTTTTCCGCGGTTCGACAGCCCGGCCGACTACCGCGGCGTCCGTCGCGGCAGCATCCAGTTGCAGCGCCGGGTGACCCCGGTGGAGAGCGCCCAGGCCGTGATCGGGCAGCTCAAGCATCAGGTGGCGGTCCTGACCCAGCCCGTGCGTGAGGTCGCGGTCGAGGTGGCCGTGCGTCAGGAGGTGCAGCGTCTGTACAACGGCAAGAACGCTCTGGTGCAGCGCTCGCAGCATGCCTGGTCCACCGACCCGTTCCATCCGCTGGTAGAGCGTTCCCGTCAGGCCCTGGCCGCCGCGGGCTGCAAGTCCGAGCCCGGCAAGTGGAAAATGCAGCGTCTGGGTATGGGCACAGCCGGCGGCACCCTGGTCAACCGCTACAGTGTCCCCACGGTTGGCTACGGCCCCGGTATCGAGGAAGCCGCACACGCCGCTGACGAATACGTGGAGGTGAACGCGGTGCTGGAAGCGGTCATGGGCACCGCCTCAATCACCCACAGCCTGATCGGCATTCCGGTGTACGGCTGGACCTCGGATGAGATTTAAGGCCGTGACAAGAGAGGCTTGGAATGAAAATTCTCGTGCTTAACTGTGGCAGCTCCTCTTTGAAATACCGCCTGATCGACATGCCCTCGGAGCAGGAGCTGGCAGGGGGCGAGGCCCAGCGGGTCGGTCCCCTGACCGCCGAGCCGTCGCGGATTTATCATCACAGCGGCCGCAAGAAAAAGGAAGTGGTCGTACCCATGCCTGATCACGCCGAGGCGTTCCGTCAGGTAATCAAGCTGCTGGACGAAACCGGCATGGGCCTTCCCGATGCCCTGGGCCACCGTCTGGTCCACGGCGGGAAACTGTTCGACCGGGACAGCCTGCTCACTCCGGATTCGGCGTCACGCCTGGATGAGCTGGCCCCTCTGGCGCCGATCCACAACCCGCCGACCATCGGATTGATAAAGGCCTGCGCCGCGCTTTATCCCGATCTGCCGCAGGTACTGGTCCCTGATACGGCTTTCCACGCCGGTATCCCGGACTATGCCGCCGATTACGCCCTGCCGCGCGAGCTGGCCGGGCGGTTGGGCCTGCGCAAGTTCGGTTTCCACGGGATCAGCCACGGCTATGTTATCGCCGAGGCGGCCCGGATTCTGGAGATACCGATCGAGCGGTTAAACGCGGTGAGCTGCCACCTGGGCAGCGGCGGAGCGAGCCTCTGCGCGGTGCGCGGCGGTCGTTCGGTGGACAACAGCATGGGCTGGTCGCCGCTCCAGGGCCTGGTCATGAGCACCCGCTGCGGCGACCTCGATCCTTCCGTGACCCTGCGCCTGATCGAGCGGGCGGGCGGCAATTTCGAGGCGGTGGAGAAAATCCTCAACCGCTCGAGCGGCCTGCTCGGACTGAGCCAGGTCAGCGCCGACATCCGCGACATCCTGCGGGCGCTGGAAAAGGACGAACCGGCCGACCCGGAATTGACCCTGGCGGCGCAGGTCTACCTCTGGCGCCTGCGAAAGTATCTGGGCGCCTACCTTCTTGCCACCGGCCCCTGTCAGGCAGTGATCTTCACCGACACCATCGGCGAGACCGTACCCCTGGTGCGTTGGTCCGTCTGCAGCGACATGCGCTGCTTCGGCCTTGAGCTCGACCCGCAGAAAAACCTGCGGCCGGGGGCTTTGCCGGCCGACATTTCCAGTCCGGAAAGCCCGGTGCGCCTCCTGGTGGTCGCAACCAACGAGGAACTGGCAATCGCCCGCC
Source organism: uncultured Gemmatimonadales bacterium (assembly GCA_964386505.1). Lineage (GTDB taxonomy): Bacteria > Gemmatimonadota > Glassbacteria > GWA2-58-10 > GWA2-58-10 > JAJFUG01. The sequence continues at coordinate 11,585 of CAYLSM010000024.1, read as the reverse complement.
AGAGCTGGAGCACCCTGTGCCTTCAGGCGGCGTGAAAGGAACGGATCGATGAACATTCTGGTTTTGCACCTTCACAGGCTGAAACTGTCGTTCAGCCTGTTCCGCGGCCTGGAGCCGTCACCGCTCTGGAGCGGTGAAACGGCCGCCGCCGGTTCGATGATCGACAGTGTCGCCCTGCGCTCCAGCCTGGGACGGGTCTACGAGGGCGCGCTCTGCATGCTCAAAGGCGAGAGCCTCAACGGAGTCTCGCTGATAGTCAAATACGGCGGGACCGAGTTCCGGAGTGCCGAGACGGTCGGCCCGGACAGCCTGGCCCGCCTGGAGTCTCTGGCCTCGCAGGCCCCGCTGCACGCACCCTCAGCCGCCCGTCTGGCACGCGCCGCGGCCGAGGTATTCCAGAGAATTCCTGTGGTGCTGGTTTTCGAGACCGCTTTCTTCACCGCCCTTCCGGCCCGCGAATATTCCTACGCCCTGGACACCGGGATGGCGAAATCGATGGAGCTAAGACGGTTCGGTTACCACGGGCTGTTCCACGAGGCGGCCTGCATCGAATCCCGTCACCGCCGCCTGGCCAGTGGTGTGGCCGCGCCGGGACGGTTTCTGTCTATCTGCCTGGAGCCGCGTCCCGAGGTGGCGGCTGTGCTCGACCACGTGCCGCTGATGGTCACTGGGGGAGCCACTCCCCTGGAGGGCCTGCCCGGACGGACCTCCTGCGGTGAGATCGACCCGAGTATAGTGATATCGCTGGCCGGCGGCCTGGGCTGGGGACCGGAGCAGATAAACGACACCCTTACCCGACGCAGCGGCATCCTGGGCCTGACCGGTGACAATGTGGACCTGGGAGAGGTTCTGCAGGGCGGCGAAAAGCACAGCCAGGCCCGGGAGCTGATCCGCTACCGGATCCTTCTGGCCTGCGGGATGGGGATCGCCGCACTGGGCGGGTTGGATTCGATTGTTATTTCCGGACGGTTCAGCGCGGCTGGTGAATCCCTTGGTCTCTGGCTCCGGGATTCAATTCACCTCTACGGGTGCGACAAGGAGAAGGCTCCGCGGCTCGAAATATTCGGCAAGAGCCTGGCCCGCGTAGCCGTCGACCGCGCCGCAGGACTCATTATCGGCTCCAGCCGCCCCTCGCTGGCCGCCTGACATATACTATAATGAAATAAAAAACGGCCAGACCTGTTGATTCAGGCCTGGCCGTTTCTATCATGGCGGAGAGGAAGGGATTCGAACCCTTGGAGGTTTTGGCCTCACACGATTTCCAATCGTGCTCCTTCGACCAGCTCGGACACCTCTCCAGTGTGTAAGCCCGGTAGTGGCCTGCAATTTAATCCGCCCGGCGCTGACTGTCAAGCTTGCGGATTATAAGCCGGGGCCTGATACCTGTGAAGGTTGTCCAATCCCTCTGGCACGAGTGTTGCAATCTATCCCGGCATCTGCCAGATTTATCTCTGGCGCCGCACGCCGGAATGCTTTAACTTATCGCACCGATCGTCGTATTTCCAACGTTCATACAGCCTCAGGACAGACAGCACCTTGTACAGCGCGAACCACAGCCCAGTGTTACCCGGCCGGAATCAGCGACGTTCTCGCACGGTAACACTCCTGCTCCTTCTGCTTGCCGTTCTGGCCCTCGTTCCCGGCCGTGAGCTTTTCGCCCAGACTGGGGCCAAGCTCGAGGGCACGGTGCGTGACTCGGCCACTGGAGAACCGCTGGAGGGAGTGCAGGTCTCGGTCGAGGGCACCCGCCTGGGCAATGTCTCGGCTGCGGACGGCTACTATTTCATATTGAACGTCGCTCCGGGTGCGCAGAACATATCGTTCCACCGCACCGGTTACCGGGCCCGCACGGTCAGTGCAGTGCAGCTTTCGGCCGGCCACACCTCCACGCTTAACGTGGCCCTGGAGCCCGGCGTGTTCGAGATGGAGGCGATCACCGTCTCGGCCCCCGAGTCTCCCTTAATCCCCCGCGACAATGTGCAGACCGCCCAGCGTTTCGATGCCAAGACCGCGGGCGAGATACCAGCCGAATCGATAGAGCAGATTCTCTCCCTTCAGGCCGGTGTGACCACCGACCCCTACGGCCAGTTCCGTATCCGCGGCGGCCGTCAGGGCCAGCAGGCGATGTACATCGACGGGGTGCTGGTGCGCAGTTTCAACGAGCGGCCCTACGAGGCCGACAACACCCCGCTCTACGTGGCAACCAACGCAATCGAGGAAGTGAGCGTTATTACCGGCGGGTTCAGCGCCGAGTTCGGCCAGGCCGGATCGGCCGTAATAAATGAGGTTACCCGCGAGGGCGGCAACCAGCTTTCGGGCAGTGTGCAGCTTGAGAGCGACGGGTTCATGCCGCGGGGAAAGGACTACGGCTACAACCGTTTGCAGGCGGAGGCCGGTGGACCGCTCGGGCTATCCGGGGCTTCGTTCTTCGTGAGCGCCGAGCTGCTGGGCCGTGCCGACCGCAACCCCACCAGCGGCGGTTTCCGCGGAGTGGATGGCGCGTTCATGTCCAAGCTCAACAGCGTGCTCACCACCCTGGGTCTCTACGACCCCAACTCGGCTGCCTCTCGCGATGGCGGCGGCGCGCTGGATGCGGATGCTTTCAAAGAGGGAATACAGCCCCTGGACAAGTTCTCTTTCAGCAATGTCTGGTTCCAGGACACGGACGGCGACGGGATCGGGGACCAGCGGCAGTTCACGCTGGGGGATGATTTCACCGGATCGGACGGCGTGTTGGGCACCTACGACGACAAGCGCTCGGTCAACGGCGCCGGGGTCTACACCAATCCCAACCCGGCCCGTCTGCCCGGCAACGGCGATGACCAGTACAGTCTCTCTGGCAAGCTCACATGGTACCAGAACGCCAATCTCAAGTGGCTGACCTCTGTGCAGGGCAGCCGCAAGCAGCGCCGGGCCTATAGCCACTCCGACCTGTTCAACAACCCGTTGCGCTCCAACCTGGCCGCCAGGATAACCACTCTCAACGCCACCGCCGGTTTCGACTGGATCATCGACCAGTCCGCCCGGCGCAACACCAATGTCAAGCTGCGCGCCAACCTCTACCGCAACGACCTGATCCTGGGCACCCCGACTCTCGAATCCCTGAGCCGCGGCACCTGGGGCGGGTTCGGCCTGTCGAGCCTGGAGATTATCAACGAGGACCGCACCAGCGCGGATGACATCTACCGAAACTCCACCAACAGCGGCCTGGAGGGAGAACTCCACGAGCCAGCCGGCTCCAGTTCCACAGTGGACAGCGAGCGCGGCCTATGGCCCTCGGCCGTGCCGGGCAACAATATCCCCTTCGCCACCTCGATCACCCAGCTTCCCGGAGGACGGGGCGGCTTTTCGGCGCAGTTCATCAACTCGGGTCTGATTTCGCAGCTCCAGAACAGCCGCGAGGACCGTTTCTCGCTCAAGACCGACCTGGAAAGCCAGCTCAACCGTTATTTCCGGATCAAGACAGGTGTCGACCTCAAGCTGTTCCACATCCGCGAGGGCGATTTCGACCAGACCGGCGGCGTGTTCCAGGACTACTACGACACCCGTCCCCTGATCGCCGCGGGCTATATCCAGAACATCGCCGATTTCGGTGACCTGGTCCTGGACTACGGCCTGCGGGTGGATTACATGAACACGCGCGCCGATTTCCCGCTCGTTCTCGGCGAGGCCCGTCCCGAGGACCCGCGCTACCGTCCCGCGGCCCAGACTTTCTACAGCCCGCGTCTGAGCGTCGCCCTGCCGGTCACCGACCGCTCGCAGGTGCGCCTGTCCTACGGCCATTTTTTCCAGGCCCCGGCATTTAAGGACATCTACGGCCACATGAACCAGGATTTCCGCTTCGACCTGGGCGGCAACACCAACAACATCTACGGCAGCGGCAACCTTCAGATGGCCCAGACCGTAATGTTCGAGGCCGGGTTCAGCACCATCCTGAACGATGACACCCGCCTGGACTTCGTGGGCTACCACAGCGAGGTGCGCGGCGACATCGCGGTGCGCCAGATGACTCCCGAGCAGATCCTGGAGCTGGCCGGGGTGACCGACCGCACCTCCACCCGTTCCAACGCGATCCTGAGTGTCTACACCAACCGCGACAAGACCACGGCCCGCGGCCTGGAAATCACGTTCAACCGCCGGATGAGCGGCTGGTGGGGACTGGACGCCACCTACACCTTGTCGTTCCCGCGCGCCACGGCCAGTGACCCGCAGGAGTATATCCTCACTTACGGACGTCAGACCTATTTCGACCCGATCACCGGCAAGCGCGGGGTGCAGCCGCCGCCGCGCAGCCTGACCCCGGTGGATTACGACCAGACCCACCAGCTCAACATACAGTACAGTTTCCGCCTGCCTGAGTTCTGGCCCCAGGGAGGCCGCGCCGACAAAATCCTGAGCGACATCAGCGGGTTCGCCACGTTCCAGTTCGCCAGCGGCCAGCCCTATACCCAGCTCAACCAGAGCGGCTACCCGGCCAGTTCCAACAACAACGAGCGCGGGCCCGCGTACAAAAACATTAACCTGCGTATCAACAAAGAGCTTCCCTATTTCGGGCCGCGGCTCAAAGTGCGGGCTTTCGGCGAGTTCTTCAACCTTTTCGGATTCACCAACTACAACATAGATTATATCAACCCCACCACGGGCAGCCCGGATGTGGACGCCTACATACTCAAAGAGGCGTTCAACGACCGTCCGGATTTCCGGGACGCCTCGGGCCATAAAGTGGACCGTCTGACTCGCTCCGAGCAGATCGAAAAGCTGACCGGGGATGACGCCCAGACCCTTGTGCGGGTGCAAGACCTGGACGGGGACGGCTATATTTCGAAGAACGAGATCGTGGCGCTCAAGCTGGCCAACCTTCTGGCCAGCCTGGACAACCCCATGGCCTACCTTCGCCCGCTGGAGGTCCGGCTGGGCGTGAGCGTGGATTTCTAAAGGCAGATCGATGCGAGCTGAAAAGAACATAGTGCGTCATGCCTGTCTGGCCCTGGCCCTGGGAGCGTTTCTGCTTTCGGCTGCCGGCACGGCCGAGGCCCGTCGCCCGGGCGACACCGGCAAGCGCAAGGCCGCGCCCACCGGACCGGCCCTGGCAGCGTTCCTCACCCGCACCTCCACCGGCAACCGGGTGGAGTTCAACCTCTCGAACAACGGCTACCTGGCCGTGGACCCCAGCCGCGGGGCGGTCACCCCGGGCGGATTCTGGCCCTCCGGGTCCGAGGACGCCTACATCTACCAGAGCGGCCTGAATGTGATGGGCATTATCGATGCCGACGGGGACGGGATCGCCTCGGACGTGGTGGAGACGAACCTGGTGTTCGACAGCGAGTGGCGCGAGGGCCGTCCCCAGGACGAAGAGGATGACGCCAAGAGCCGTCTGTATTTCTCCACCAGCCAGACCGACCTGGAGGAATGGCCCGAGGAGTTCTACATCCAGGACTCCAACCCCTTGAGCCCCACCTACGGCCAGAGCGTGCCGGACGTGCGCTCGGAGCAGGACATCGTGGGCATATACACGGATGTGAACGGGCCGCTGAACACCTCCGCCGGCAGCCTGCACCTGGGCGTGGAGGTGCGCCAGCATGTGCTCCAGTACTCGCTCAGCAACATTCAGGACGTGGTGTTCGTGGTCTGGGACCTTTACAACGCCAGCCGCTACATCAACGAGCCGGATGTGCACGTGCCCTACGATATCCGTGAGGCCTTCGTCAACATCCGCACCGATTTCGATATCGGCGAGAACGCCCTGGACGACCGCTGCGCGGTCAGCCCGGTGCGCAACATGTCCATCGCCTTCGACTCCGATTTCAAGGAGGCGAATTTCGACGGCACCCCGGCGTTCCTGGGGATCAGTTTCCTGGAAGGCCCCACCGACCATGACGGGCTGGACAACCCCAACTCGCTGTTCCCGGCCGGCAACGGGCTGACCGATGAGACGTTCGGCCAGATACTGGACGCAGGGATAAAGGACCCGCGCACCGGACTGTTCTTCGAGTTCGACTCGGACGTGCTGAACGAGAGCGCCGAACGGATGAGCCTTTTCACCCTGACCACCAACGGCGGCGAGCGCCCCGACCCGGTGGATGACGCCGAGGCGTACCGCATCTACTCCGGCGACCCACGCGAGGTGCTGGTGCCTCAGTACGACCCCTACGCCAACCTGATCCTGGCCGACGTGGTTGGCGACATCCGTCAGAATATAATCTCCGGGCCGTTCGAGATGCCGGACAACAACCTTCAGGACTACCAGCGCGTGGTGGCGGCCTACTTCTTCGCCCGTCCGCTGCACGCCGAGGTGAACCTGAACAACCTGACCGTTTCCGGCGAGTTCAAGCCGATCATCCAGCTCTGGAAAGCGGCCAGCACTGTCTACCACAACAGTTTCGTGGTGCCCTCGCCGCCCGTGGCCCCGCGCATGCGCCTTCTGCCCGGAGACCGCGAGGTTACTATCACCTGGGATGACCTTCCGGTCGAGGCCAGCGACCCCTACGCCCTGACCGCCGAGGCCGCGGCCCTTCCGCCCTCGCCCGATTTCCCCGGCCTGGGCTACCGGGCCCGCGATTTCGAGGGCTTCCGGATCTACCGCTCCACCACCGGCAATGCCACGGACTCCAAGCTGATCGCCCAATATGACCTGGATGACGAGTTCCGCACCTACACGATCACCCGGGCCAAGGCCACCTCGCAGGGCCTGGAGGATGTGACCGAGGAGATACCGCTGGGCACCAACACCGGCCTGGCGTTCAGTTTCACCGACCGCGGGGATGACATCGGCGGGCTGGTCAACGGCGTGCCGCTGTTCTACACCGTGACTGCCTACGATTTCAACCCGGTGCTGGTGGGCAACGAGTCCCTGGAGTCGAGCGTCAATTTCCGCCGCCAGGACAGCCAGGGCCGGTTCTACCAGTTGGTGATCCCACGCAGCAGCAGCACGAGCGTAGTCTCGGGCAGCGGCACCTGGCAGCAGGTGGACTATTACGGCAACCCGGTGAGCGCCGGTCTGCCCACACACCCCGAGACGCTCGGCTATGTGAATGACGAGACGGACTACCCGTCGGAAGTGGACGATCTCTCAGAGCCGGTAGCCCCGGTGGCTACAGCTTTCGCCTCCGACCTCAGCAGCGTGAACGTAGTTGATCCGGAGAGTGTCACCAGCCTGGGCGGCTACCTGGTGGTGGACTCGATTGTCCACACCAAGCCCGATACCCGCAACCACGTGCACTATATCCATTTCGAGGGTCCGGACGGCAAGCCCACCACCAACGGTACTTTCACCGTCCCGTACCACGATGTCGAGGGCCTCTACCCCGAGGACGAGCTGGCCGAGCAGGTCACTCCGTTCACGTTCAGCGGGCCGCTGGTAAGCGATGGCCCGGCGTTCAACGGCACGGTCTATTTCCGTCAGGGTGCGCTCAAGCTGGCCAAGGTGGCCCCTCTCAAGGTCAAGCCAGCCGGGGCGGCCGACTACCTGTCACGGCCCGAGTGGTCCAGCGGCGATTACGAGCAGCCGGGCGAGCTGCGCTTCGACAATTTCTACGTGCGCCAGCCCTTTATCAGCACCCAGCTCAACGGGCTGCTGGGCCACACCCTGAATGTGGCCGGACAGTTCGTCCCCGGCTCGCTGCGCATCCGCTGGCTGGAGGACGGTACGCTGGACGTGTGGGACGAGGCCAACAACGTGCCGGTGCGGTTCAACGAGCGCGTGGCCGATGGCTGGGGGTTCCTGCCCCTGGACACGCACAGCTACGACGAAATCTTCGAGGACCAGATCCTGCATCGCAACACCCAGTGGCTCACCACGCTGCAGAGCCGCCCGGTGTTCGCCCCGGACCCGGAATTCGCCGGGGCCGAACGTCTTAGCCTGTACGTGCGCGGGGTGGAGCTCCAACTCCGCAACATCACCGTGCGGCCCGCGGCCGGGGACCAGTGGCGCCTGAACATGGATTTCCTCAATTCCATGTACGTGGCGAACCGCTACACGGCTCCGTTTGTCGGGATGCGCGTGGCGCTTAACCTGACCCCGGCGCAGAAAGCCACGGCTCCGCACCGCATGGATAATATCCGGGTTGTGCCCAACCCGTACCTGGCCAGCAGTATTTTCGACTCCGGCCCGAACAAGCGCGCGATCATGTTCACCAACCTGCCGCTCAAAGCCACGATCCGCATCTACACGATCAGCGGCAACCTGGTCAATATCCTGCACCACGGGCCCGGTCTGGAGGGCTCGGTGGGCGGCAGCAGCGACCGCAACAGCGGCCAGTTCTCTTTCGACCTGACCACCCGTTTCGGTGACCAGATGGCAAGCGGAATCTATTATTACCACGTGCGGGATGACGATACCGGCGAGGAGTTCCTGGGCAAGTTCAGTATCATTCAGTGACAGGCGGCAGATGAGAGACTTCCTAAAAATATGTGCGCTGGCAACTGCCCTGGGCCTCTGGGTTATGGGGAACACACCGTTACTGGCTGCCGGCGGCGATGTCTCCAACCCGGGATCGGGACGCGTGGAGGGCCTGAGCGGAGTGGGCACGCGCGCGGCGGAATTTCTCACGATCCCTGTGGGTCCGCGCGGGGTGGCTATGGGCGGGGCCTTCAGCGCCGTGGCGGATGACATCTCGGCTATCTGGTGGAACCCGGCCGGTCTTGGCTTCCTGGAGAAAAAAGAGGTTTTCCTCACCGTGATCGAGCGCCCGCTGGATATCCGCTACACCTACGGCGCGGTAGCGGTCCCCCTCTGGGACAACCGTCTGGTGCTGGGCACATTCCTCTCCGTGCTCAACAGCGGGGACCAGGAAATCACCACCGAAACCCAGCCCGAGGGCACCGGGGCCTACTACAGCGCCTACAGCCTGAGCGCCGGCGGAGTGATCACCTATAACTTCTCCGACCGTTTCAGCGCCGGCCTCACGGTGAAAAACGTGCATGAGGACATTTTCGGGCTGACCCAGGACGCCGTGGCGTTCGACATGGGCACCAACTACCACGAGAATGTCCTGGGCGTGCCGGTGCGCCTGGCGTTCACTCTGACCAACCTGGGCACGAACCTGCGTTTCAGCGGGGACCGTCTGAACGCCGAGATTGACCCTGAGGACATCTACCCCGGCAACGATGTCGGCCGTCTGCCGCGCCAGGGCCAGCGCCGCACCAGCGCGTTCGGCCTGCCCACCGCGTTCCGGATCGCCGCCTGCGCCGAGCCGGTCTCGGGCCCGAACAGCCGTCTGGTCACCGCGGTCGAGGTGGCCGAGAACTCGAACCAGCCGATGAGCGTGGCTCTGGGCGCCGAGCTGACCCGCAAGGTCAACGCCAAGGGTGCGGCCAGCCTGCGGTTCGGCTGGGGCATCCAGCAGGATGAGACCGGACTGAGCGGTTCCGAGCGCCTGCGCGGGCTCTCAGCCGGCGGCGGTTACTCTTACCGTCTGTACAACCTCGTCATCCGCGCCGACTACGCCTACCGCAACATGGGCATCCTGAGCGGCAACCACACCTACTCGCTCAGCTTCCAGTTCTGACAATCGCAAAGCCTGCACAAAACACACGGGCGAACCATTTGCCCACCAGTACTTCTCAGTAGTGCTTCCTTATAGCAAATAATTTTACACCCAAAACGCGTGGGGCTGTTACCAAATTGGTAACAGCCCCACGTACATAAATCACAAGAATCTGTATACAATCAGAAATTGAGATAGAACCCGGTCTTGACCGAGCTGCCAGCCGTGTTCTTGAAATTGTAGCCCGTGCGGATGAAGCGGTTGCCGTAGGAAGTGATGGCCTGAGAGAAAGCGTAGAACTCCATTCCGGTCATCGCTGCGTCGCAGATGAATGTTCCGCCGGGGTAAGCGCGCAGCGGGCTGAGGGTGTCGTACATCTTCTCATCCAGGGATCGCGGGGCCAGACGGGCCAGGCCCACGCCGCGGGCGTAATCGGCCGGGGTAAGACGGGTGATGCAACTGTAATCCACCCGTCCCTTTTTCAGGCAATCGGTATACAAATTATTGAAAACACTCTGAAAGGAGAGCTTTTCCTGCAGGAACGGGTCAAGAATTGCCGGTCGGGCTTTGTCTGCGGCGCGGCAGGGGCAGAACGATAGGAACAGGGCGCACAGGCAGAGCATCAGGCTTGCGATCATGTTGTCCCCTGTCTGAATACAGTGTGCCGTCCAGGGCTTTCTGACATATATAAATCTGTCATGCAAACCTTGTTCCAGCAATTTTCTGCGGGAGGGAGGAGAGACGAGCGCTCACTCAATAATTATTCTACCGGTCAAAAGAAAAATCAATGCTGCGCGCGGCCTTTTGCAAAATAATTTTCTATCAGACTGACCAACCCCTCGATAGTGTGAGTTCCGGCGCTGATCAGCGGCGCCAGGCCGTAACCGGCGGCGGTGGCCTCGGTAACCGGCCCGATCGCAGCGTAGACCGGCGGCCCGCTCAGGCCTTGCAGGTTTTCCAGACCCACCAGTTCGACAAAATTGTCCACTGTTGAGCTGCTGGTGAACGTGACCAGGTCCACCCGCCCGGCGGACAGTTCCTCGATCACCTGCGGCAGGTTCTCCGGGCGCGTGATGCGGGTGGAATAGACCGGCACCTCGGTCACCTCAGCCCCCAGGCCGGCCAGAGCCTCGGGCAGCACCTTGCGGGCGATCTCGGCCCGCGGCAGGAGGATGCGCTTTCCGGCCAGATCATCTCCCAGCTTGGCAAAGCTTTCGGCCACCGACTCGGCGACAAATTTCTCGGGCAGGATATCCACCGTAAGTCCCGCACTCTCCAAGGCTGCGGCTGTGGCCGGTCCGATGGCCGCCAGGCGCGCCCCGGCCAGCGCGCGGACATCCTTGCCCGCACGGCGCAGGAACTGGACAAACTTGTCAACCCCGTTCACGCTGGTGAACACAACCCAGTCGAACCCGCCGGGGAGCCTGTCCAGCGCGCGCTGAACCGCCTCCGGGTCAGGGCTGTCGCCTATTTCTATCGACGGCAGCTCGATCACCGCGGCCCCAAGTTCAGCCAGACGGCCCGTGAATACCGAAGCCTGCTCGCGCGAACGGGTTACTATCACCGTACGGCCGAACAGGGGACGTCGCTCGAACCAGTCGAGCTTCCCGCGCAATGCCACCACCTCCCCCACCACGATTATGGCCGGGGCGGCAAGCGCGGCCTCGCGCACCCGCATGGCGATGTTCGCCAAGCTGCCGCAGACCGTGCGCTGGCTGCTGGTGGTGCCGCGATGGATCACCGCGGCCGGAGTGGAATCCGGCAGGCCGTGGGACGTAAGCTGCGCGGCGATACTTTCAAGGCGCGATACCCCCATGTAGAACACCAGGGTGCTGCGTGAGGCGGCCAGGGTGGCCCAGTCAATATCGCTTTCCTCTTTGCGCGGGTCCTCGTGGCCGGTGATGAAAGTGACGCTGGCGGTGATACCGCGCTGTGTCACCGGGATACCGGCATAGGCCGGCACGGCCACTCCTGCGGTCACCCCTGGGATCACCTCGAACTCTATCCCGGCTGTCACCGCCTCCAGGGCCTCCTCGCCCCCGCGGCCGAACACGAACGGGTCGCCGCCCTTGAGACGGGTCACGATTTTACCCTGGGAGG
>CAYLSM010000023.1:19050-34344 GCA_964386505.1 uncultured Gemmatimonadales bacterium | reverse complement strand
AGCCGACAATCGCCTCGGCCGGACAGTTGCGGGCGCAGATGGTGCAGCCCTTGCACTTGTCGGCGTCGATCGAGAAATGCAGCAGCTCGTTGCAGACCCCAGAGGGGCAGCGGCGCTCGAAGATGTGGGCCTCGTACTCATCCCGGAACCAGCGCATGGTGCTCAGCACCGGGTTGGGCGCGGTCTGACCCAGCCCGCACAGGCTGGTGTCGCGGATAACCTGGGCCAGGCGGTTGAGGTACATCACCCCGCGGAAACGCTCCAGGGCGTCACCGTCCTTCTCGTTACGGCGGCCGCGGGTGATGCGCTGGAGGATCTCCAGCATGCGGCGCGTGCCCTCGCGGCAGGGGATACACTTACCGCAGCTCTCGCGCTGGATGAAGTCCATGAAGAACTTGGCCACATCCACCATGCAGGTGTCCTGGTCCATCACCACCAGGCCGCCCGAGCCCATCATGGCGCCCACGGTCTTGAGCGATTCATAGTCGATCTCGATGTCCAGATGCTGGGTCGGGATGCAGCCGCCCGAGGGGCCGCCGATCTGCACGGCCTTGTAGGCCTTGCCGTGCGGGATGCCGCCGCCGATGTCGAAGACTATCTGCCGCAGCGTGGTGCCCATCGCCACCTCGACCAAGCCGGTGCGGCTGACCTTGCCCGAAAGTGCGAACACCTTGGTGCCCTTGCTGGTGGCCGTGCCCAAGGCGTTGAACCACTCGGCGCCGTTCTGCACCAGAGTGGGCACGTTGGCCAGGGTCTCGACATTGTTGATCACCGTGGGGCAGTCGAAGAGGCCCCGTACGGCCGGGTACGGGGGACGGGGGCGCGGCATGCCGCGGCGGCCCTCGATGCTGTTGATGAGCGCTGTTTCCTCACCGCAGACAAAGGCTCCGGCGCCCTGCTTGATTATGATATCCAGGTCGAAACCACTGTCCAGGATGTTCTCGCCCAGAAGGCCCCAGGAACGGGCCTGGGCCAGGGCCTCGATCAGGCGCTTGATAGCCAGCGGGTACTCGGCGCGGATGTAGACATAGGCCTTGCTCGCCCCAATGGCGTAGGCGGCGATGGCCATGCCCTCGACCAGACGGTGCGGGTCGCCCTCGATCACCGCGCGGTCCATGAACGCACCCGGGTCGCCCTCGTCCGCGTTACAGATCAGATATTTCTGCTGGGCGGCGGTGTTGAGGGCGAATTTCCACTTGGTGCCGGTGGGGAACCCGCCACCACCACGGCCGCGCAGGCCGCTTAGCTCAACAATCCCGCACAGCTCGGGCCGGGTGATATGCTTGATCGCCCTGGCGAAGGCCTTGTAGCCGCCACGCACCACGTACTCCTCGATGCGGCCCGGATCGATCAGACCGCAGTTGGCCAGGACCCAGCGGGTCTGGGGGCCGAAGAACGGATGCTCATCCAGAAAACGTACGCCCTCCCAGGGTATCTGGGAGTCGTCACGGTGCTGGCCCTCGACCAGCTCGGCCGGGATCTGGCCGGCGAACACGGCGTCCAGCAGACCGTTGACCTTCTCCTCGGTCACCTGGCTGAACATCACCCGCGCCCGGCCGGGCAACTGCACCTCGACCAATGGCTCCATCACGCACAGTCCGATGCAGCCCACCTCGACCACATCCACCGCACGGCCGCCGGCGGCGATCCAGGCCTTGACCGCGGCCAGGGTCTTTCCGGCGCCGGCGCCCAGGCCGCAGGTGCCGGTGCCCACGAACACGACCGGGCGGTCCAGCTTGCGGCGGGACAGCTTCTCGCGCCAGAGGGCGAAACTGTCGCGGCAGGCGCTGTCATCATGGCAGACCGGGCCCTCCAGCAGACACTGGATCAGGTCCGGGCAGAGTTTCTCGGTATCGTGCGTGCAATGTTCGCACAGCACGTCCTTAAGCATCTTTACCATTTTCTGTAACCTTTCTGCGGTATGATTGCACAATCTTCTTGGCCTTGTCCGGCGTCATCCCCGCGAAAAATTCACCATCGATGGTGATAACCGGCGCCAGTCCGCAGGCGCCGATACAGGCGACCACCTCCAGGCTGAACAGCCCGTCGCGGGTGGTCTGGCCGGGCTGAACCTTCAGGTCCCGGCACATACTTTCCAGCACCTTGGCCGAGCCTTTCACATGGCAGGCCGTGCCACGGCAGACTTGGATATGGTGCATGCCCAGGGGCTGGAAACGGAACTGGTTATAGAACGTGGCCACACCGTAAATCTTGCTGGCTGGCAACCCCAGGTGCTCTCCGATCTGCACGATGGCCTCGCGCGAAAGATAACCCTGGACCTCCTGCACCTGCTGCAGGATCGGGATCAGGGAATCCCGGCTGGCATTGGGGTGCTTGTCGAGAATGCTTTGAATGTCCTGTCCGGTGGTAATCACTTGATCAAGTCCTTTTTGCTGCTGGGTGTTGACGGGCGAAGAAGGCCACCTTTTCGATGGCCGTGGTCATGTCCATGTCCTCCACATATACATCCGCCGGCAGGTGAAGGCGGTAGGGGGCGAAATTGAGAATGCCCTTGACTCCGCCCTCGACCAGACGGTCGGCGGTAAGCTGAGCCTGGTTGGCCGGCACGCAGATGATGCCGACATCGATGCCCTTTTCCCGGATCACCTTCGACATCTCCTCGGCCGGGTAGCAGGGGCAGCCCTGGATCAGGCGGCTGACCTTGTTCGCGTCGCTGTCGAAAGAGGCGGTGATCGCCAGCTTGGGACGCCGTCCCGAGAAATAGGTCAGGATGGCGCGCCCCAGGTTGCCGATACCGACCAGGGCGATCTGCTGTCCATCCGGGCTGTCCAGGAATAATGCCAGGCTCTTGGTCAGCTCGGTGATCTCGTAGCCGCGCGAGGGGCTGCCCGAGTAGCCGATAGCCATCAGGTCGCGCCGGACCCGGGCGGCGGTGCCGCCCGCCAGGCCGGCGAGCTGGTAGGAGTAGATATTGTCCTTGCCCTCGGCCTTCAGACGGTTCAGGATGCGGCGATACAGGCTGAGCCTGCCGATGGTCTTGTCGGAGATCGCTTTCACCCTGGGCTCCTTCGGGGTGGCTTGTGAAGAAGATAACGTTGTGAAAAATTTCACGCAATTTAACTGTTTTAACGCCCCCAGTCAAGAGTTTGTTTCAATTCTCGCAGAGAGAAAATCATGCCAGCCTCGGCATATTTCCGCTTGTACAATCTAATTGTATTAATTACAATTGAATATAGTTGTTATTCATCAAAAATGAAAATGGGATCCTGTCAAGATTCTTGTGCGGTAACGCGCGCCGCTGAATGAAAACACTCAAGCCGCAGCGACAGAGAAGGCCCGGGTCGGACTGAGAAAATCTTATCGATTGAGACTTGAATAATCTGTTCCGGCTCCAGATAATTAAAGAAAAGTGCTCGAATACCCCATCCTCCTGCTGATTCCAGGCAGGAGCTTCCGATATGCAACCAGACCTTTCGCACCTCCTGGAATCCGCCAGATGGATCTGAACAATCCGACCTGTGAACAGCTTGCCGCCCGGGTATGTGAACTCGAAAATTTGCTGGCCCAACGGGAGCAGGCCCTGCATGAAATTGAATCAAAATACCGGGCTTTTTTTGAAAATGATTTGACTGCAGTCTGCATTTACGATGCGCTGACCTTAAAATTCGTTGAGGTTAACCGGGCATACACAACTCTTTACGGTTACAGCCGCGAGGAGTTGCTTTCCGGGATGACGCTGCACGACATAACGGTGGAGCACCACAGCTCGGTCGGAGCCACCCAGAAAGCACTTCAGGACGGGAGCGTGTTCGTGCCCCTGCGCTGGCACCGAAAAAAGGACGGAATGGTGTTTCCGGTCGAGCTGTTTGGCGGAACGTTCTGTATCGGGGAGCGGCATTTCATCTTCGGCATGTTTGTGGATATCAGCGCGCGCTGCCAGGCCGAGGAAAGCCTTAGGGAGCGCCAGGACCTTCTGCAGACCATCCTGGACAATGTCAACTCCGTGATCGTGGTCAAGGATGCCGAAGGGCGCTACCTGCTGGTCAACCGCAAGACAGAGTCGGTGGTCGGGCTGAAAAACGAGGAGATTGTCGGGAAAACCCCCATGGAGGTCTACCCCTCGCCCATCGGCGAGCGCGTGCACGCCGATGACATGCAGGTGATCGAAAGCGCCAATCCGATAGTGATCGAGGAGACTCTCCGCTCGGATGACAACCGGGTCTATTTTACCACAAAGGTCCCCCTGTTTGACGAGAAGGGGAAAGTGCGAGGCATGTGCGGCCTGGCCACCGACATCACCGAGCATGTCCAGCTGGAGCAGGAGCATATCAAGTCGGCCAAGCTCGAATCCATCGGCTTGTTAGCCGGCGGGATCGCCCACGATTTCAACAACATCCTCACCTCGATCCTGGGCAATGTCTCGCTGGCGGATATCATGCTGAACGACGATATCGACAAGACCCGGGAGTTGCTACGTGAATCGGAGAAAGCCTGTCTGCGGGCCAAGGACCTGACCCGTCAGCTGCTCACTTTTTCCCGGGGCGGCGAGCCGCAGAAACGGGTTTTCTGCGTGAAAGAGCCGCTTGAGTCCGCCACCCGCTTCGCCCTGCGCGGATCGAATGTCCGGGCCGAATTCGATCTGCCGAAGGAGCCTTGCGTGGTGAACGCCGACCCGGGACAGTTCGACCAGGTGATAAACAACCTTGTGATCAACGCCATACAGGCCATGCCCGAGGGAGGGCTGCTCAATCTGAAAGCGGGACTGAAGCAGCTCCCGGGTAAAACCGGGCTGCCACTGACAGCCGGAGATTACATTTTTATATCCCTGCGCGACCGGGGACTGGGCATTCCAAAACAGCACCTGGAGCACATTTTCGACCCTTATTTCACCACCAAGCAGAAAGGCAGCGGCCTGGGCCTGACCACCTGTTTCGCGATAATAAAGCGGCACGGCGGCTATATCACGGTCGATTCGGAACTGGCCCATGGCTCCACTTTCACCATTTACCTGCCGGCCTCCCAGGGCCGGCCGGAAGAAAAGAGCAAGTCAGAAGAAAAAGTGCATCTTGCCGGGGGACGGGTCCTGGTGATGGACGACGAGCCGGGGGTGCTGCAGGTGGCTTCGAAGATGCTCGATCGGCTGGGTTTCCGCGCGGAGACGGCCAGGGATGGTGACGAGGCGCTGGAAATATACAGGACGGCGCTCAAGACCGGAGAGCCGTTCAATGCGGTGATCCTCGACCTGACCGTCCCGGGGGGCATGGGCGGACGTGAAGCCTTGAAACGGCTGCGCGAGATCGACCCGGGCCTCAAGGCCATTGTTTCCAGCGGCTATTCTAACGATGACGTGATCGCCAACTACAGGCAGTACGGTTTCAACGGCGTGATCTCCAAGCCCTATGTCCTGGAGGACCTGAAGCAGGCCCTGCACAGCCTGGAAACCCAGCCGCACCTGGCGGTGTAGACAGGCTCGAAGCTGGGAAAAGAAAAGGGGTGCGGCTCCAGGGAAAAAGAGCTGCACCCCTTGCGTTTCAGTGGAAGGATTTCTGTCCCGGCGCGCGCCTCTAAGGCGCGATCAGCCGCACGGCCATGGCGGTGAAAATCGCCAGGGCCAGGGCAATCCCCAGGCCGAACGCGATGAACCCGAACGTCTTCGCGATGGGCCGCCAACTCGCCCACTCGTCCTTGGCCTTGATCTCCTCCAGACGGCCTTCTTTCTCAAGGCGCTCCAGCCAGGCCCCGCGCTCCTCCTCCAGCTCCGCCCGTGACAGCTTCCCGCTGAAAATCACCGTGTCCATCGGGAATTTCTCGATCCGGAAATGCACGTTGAAGAAATGGAAGGTGAAAATGAACCCCGCGGCCAGCAGGGCCTCGTCGCTGTGGATTATCTGGGCTACGTTGATCACCCAGCCGGGCAGAAAACGGGTGAAAAACAACGGGAACCACATGACAAGGCCGCTGAACCCGATTATCGCCACACCCCAGAACACGGCGAAATAGTCGAATTTCTCCCAGTAGGTCCAGCGGTCGAACCTGGGCTTTTCGCCCTTGCCGAAGAACCATTTCTGGTGCTTCCAGAAATCGACCACGTCTTTCCAGCCCGGCACCATCGAGTCAGGACGGAACATGTAGCGCCAGAACGCTCCCAGGCTGAAATGGCCTGTATCCGGGTTGCGGAATGTTTTGAGCCGCGGGATGAAATCCACCAGCAGCCGCGCCGCGTGCACCAGGAACACCAGCACCAGGATCAGCGCCGCCGAGCGGTGCATGTAGCCCGCGTTGCGCACTCCGCCCAGGGTGTCCATTATCGCCCGGGCCCAGCCGGAGTGGAAGAACTTGAGCGGGATGCCGGTCAGCACCAGGGCGGTGAAACTGACTATCAGCAGGATATGCAGCGTGCGCTCCAGCGGGCTGAACCGCCGGAACGCCAGGTCGCCTTTCTGCACCCGGATCTTGCTCTCGCGGAAAGTCTTGGAGTCGCGGAAATACAGGGCCAGCGAGCGAAGCACCCAGAGAAGAGTGTGCAGGCCGAAGAAAGCGAACACGCTCACCAGCAGGACTGTCATTGCCAGGAACGTGTAGAACAGCACCGGGAACCCCGTGCGGTCGAAATAGTCGGCGTGGGTGATGAAGGCGGCGAACTTGGGACCGGCGTTCTTGTGGCACTGACGGCAGGTTTCGAGCCGGTGGGCCGGATTGATCTTCGAATCCGGGTCGCTGGCCGGAAGGATATCATGGTGGCCGTGGCAGTCGAAACAGGCGGCCACGTTGGTCGAGCCCAGGGCCATGGCCTTGCCGTGGAAAGTCTCGCGGTAGCGCTCCAGCTTGTCCTGGTGGCAGCCGCCGCATTTCTCGTCGCTGTACTGCTTGAACGAATGCTCATCCGGCGAGATTATCCGGTGCGACTCGTGGCAGTCGGTGCAGACCGGGCCGCGCCTGTCGCCGCTCTCCACCAGACGGCCGTGCACGCTTTTCTTGTACACGGCCTCGACCCGGGTGTGGCACTTGCCGCAAGTGCCGTAGACATTGCGCTTATAGATCGGGGATTCCGGATTGTCGGCGGTCTGGATGTCGTGAGAGCCGTGACAGTCGCCGCAGGAGGGCGCCACCACCAGGCCGTCCTTGAGCAGACCCTTGGCGTGGACACTCTCGTAGAACTGGCTGGCCGCCTCGGGCTGGCCGATCTCGTGACGGGCTGCCATTTCGCGGTTCTGGTGGCATTCGGCGCAGGTGTACATCAGGTTGAACTTGTTCACCCGGCTGTCCGGGTCGCTCGCCGGACGGATGCCGTGGGTGCCGTGGCACGACCAGCAGCGCGGGGCGTCCTTGTCTCCTGTGGCCAGAAGCTGACCGTGGATGCTGGCGCGGAACACGCCCTGCTCATCCGAGTGGCAGCTCGAGCAGTCCACCTGCGGCACCGGGGTGTCGTGGCCGCCCTCATCCACCCCGGCCAGGGCGGCGTGGCAGTCCACGCAGCCCAGCCCCGCGTGGCTCGAACTGTCCAGTTCGGCCGCTCGGATATACAGCGAGTGTTCGGTCCCGGCCGAGTCGGTGGTGCTCAGGTCGGCCTGGCCGTGGCAGGTCAGGCAGACTTTGGAGTCCTGGGCCGCGGCGGGCCGGGCGACAAACAGGCCGAGTAAGAAAAGCTGCAGGACGAGGCAAAAAGCGGCTGCTTTGCGGGTCGTGACATAACGGTCAGGGTCGGGTGCGTGCATGCGCCGGTTTCCGTAAAGAGTTGAATGGTTCAGTTGTCTCTGTCAGGTCGTGGCGGCCTCGGGCACTGCGGGGCCGGAAGGGAAATGCTCACCCATCTGCTCGCGAATCCGGGCGGTGGTCTCGGCCGGAATGTGGCGCAGCATGCGCTCGAACTCCAGCGGGTGGTGTTCGGCCAGGTGCTCCAGTTCCATGCGGCCGTTCATCCAGACACGGCTCATCGGGAACACCTCCGGGTTCAGGTGCACGTTGTACATGTGCCAGATTATGACTGCCAGGAAAGCCAGGATCGCCTCGAAGCCGTGGATCACCCGGATGATGTCCAGAACGGGCCGCGGGAAGACCAGAGTGGCCTGGACCGGAAACCAGAGGCAGGCCCCGGTGGCGAGCATGATCGCGCTGCCCCAGGCCGCAGCGTAGTACTCGAATTTCTCGATGAAATTGAAACGGTCGAAACGGGGCGGCTCGCCGCTGCGGCCCAGGTTGAAACTGAGCATGGAAAAGGCCTGCCGGACATCGTCGACCCAGACCACCATGCGCCGAAGGTCGCTGTTGCCCCGCACGCTGAACAGCACGTAGAACACGTGGAACACCGAGGCTGCCAGAAGCACCACCGCGGCAACCCGGTGGATCAGCCCGCGCAGCTCGTAGGCCCCCTCGAAGAAAAACATATATCGCACGAGTTGACTGCCAGTGAAAAGCAGCGGCAGCCCCGTTGCAATCAGGGTGAAAAAGCTCGAAAAGAGCAGGATGTGCTGGACCCGCTGGACCACGGAAAAACGTTGATAATAAAGGCGGCCCTCGTGTTCGACCAGGCGGTCGGCGTATTCGTTCTCGCGCGAGCTCATGGCTTTTTCTCCGGGTCCCTGGTTTTATCCTCGCCCTTCGCGCGCCTGCGGCGGCGGGCGGTCAGGTCGAGCACGATATAGCCCACGAACCCGCCCACCAGTGCCAGGATCAGAAGCACGTAGGCCCGCTTGACCAGCCAGGCGCCCAGGTTCTCGTGCGGCTGGCCCTGCACGTGGATCTTGCCCTTGGCGAAATTCTCCCCGGCGTTGGGATGGCACTTGCCGCAGGTGGCGGCCAGGTTGGCCGGGTTGACCGGGCTTTTCGGGTCGCTGGAGGGCCGGATGTTGTGGAACCCGTGGCAACTGGCGCAGTTGGCCACCCGCATGTCGCCCAGCTTGAGGGCCACGCCGTGGTAGCTGGTCATATAGCTGTCCAGCCGTCCCAGGGGCAGGCCGTACTTGGCGCTCAGGCTCTGGTCCTCGTGGCAGCGCGAGCAGACCTGGGCCAACTGGCGCGGGTTGACCTTGCTCTCGGGGTCATCCGGCGGACGGATGTCGTGTTCGCCGTGACAGTCCGTGCAGAGCGGGACATCCCGGTTGCCTTTCAGGTATTCCGCGCCGTGCACGCCCTCGACATAGTCGCGGTAGATTCCCGCGTGACACTCGCCGCAGGTGCGGGGGATGTTCTCCAGGAACTTGTCCAGCGGCTGG
Source organism: uncultured Gemmatimonadales bacterium (assembly GCA_964386505.1). Classification (GTDB taxonomy): domain Bacteria; phylum Gemmatimonadota; class Glassbacteria; order GWA2-58-10; family GWA2-58-10; genus JAJFUG01. The sequence goes on along the minus strand of CAYLSM010000023.1, from coordinate 25,171 downwards.
ATGTTGTGCGAGCCGTGGCAGCTCGCGCAGGTGGCCGAGATCACCAGGCCGCGCTTTTCCAGGGCCTGGGCGTGCACGCTTCCCAGGTATAGGCTGGCTTTCTCGGGTTTGCCCATGCCCTCGTGCTTGAGCCCCAGGCTGCTGTCGGCGTGGCAGCGCAGGCAGGTGGCCGGCAGGTTGGAGGGGTAGACCGGACTCTGCGGGTCCTTGACCGGCAGGATATAGTGCGAGCCGTGGCAGTCGGCGCACCCGGCGGCATCCAGGTCGCCCTTGTCGCGGGCCGCCTTGCCGTGCACGCTGCCGGTCCAGTCAAGCATGGCCTTGTCGTGGCAGGCCGAGCAATCCACTTTTTGCAGAGTCTCCGGGTGCGGCCAGTCCTCCACCCCTGCCAGGTCCTGATGGCAGGCCGTGCACTCCAGGCCGGCCTGGGCATGTACCGAGGCGGTCCAGCGCTCGGAGTTCACGTAGAGCGTGTCGCCGCGTGCGCCGGTGGCGCTCGGGTCGTTGTGGCACTCGAAACAGACCCCGGCCTCCTGGCCGCGCAGCGGGACGGCCAGGCCGATGAGCAGCAGCAGGGCTGGGAGGATGAGCATTCGCCTGGTCATTTATCCCGCCCCCGGCGTTTCTTGAGGATTATGTCCAGGACCATCCAGACAGCCACGAAAGCGCCCACGGCCCAGGCCAGCCAGATCAGGACCTGACGCAGGTAGTAGACCGTCCCGGCGCTTTTGGCCCGCACGTCCACGTGGATCTTGCCGGCGATGAAATTGGCCGTGGCTTTGGGATGGCACTTGCCGCAGGTCTTGAGCATGTTCTGCGGGTTGACGCTGGAGCGGGGGTCGGCGGCCGGGTAGACATCGTGCCAGCCGTGGCAACTGGCGCAGTTGGCAGCGTTCTGGTCACCCAGGCCCGTGGCCGTGCCGTGGAAACTCTGCTCGTAGGTGTCCAGACGGTCGGTGGAAATATCATACTGCGCCATGCGCGTCTGGTCGGCATGGCAGGAGGCGCAGGTCTTGGGGATATTGGCCCGGTTGATCGGCGATTCGGCATTGGTCGGGGCCTGGATGCCGTGCTCGCCGTGGCAGTCGATGCAGCCGGGGGCGTTGGGATCGTGTTTCTCCAGGTGAAGCTGGCCGTGGATGCTGGAGCGGTAGGTGTCGTACACCGCCGTGTGGCACTTGCCGCAAGTGGCGGGCTGGGCCGCCATGGGCAGGCTGTCGCCGGCGGCCTGTATCGTGTGCACGCCGTGGCAGTCCGTGCAGACCGCGGCCACCTGCAGCAGACCGTCCTTGTAAAGCGCCTTGCCGTGCACACTGCTTTCGTACTCGTGGTAGGGCGCTTCGGCGTGGATATCGTGCTTGAGCACCACCCGGTTGTCCTCGTGGCAGCGCGCGCAGGTGAGCGGGATGTTGCGGCGGTTGACCATGCTGAGCGGGTCATCCTGGCCCCGTATATCGTGCCGCCCGTGGCAGTCGGTGCAGGTTGCGGCGCCTGAGCTGTCCGGAGAGGCCGCCACCGCCCGCCCGTGCACGCTGTCGTGCCAGCGCCCGACCGGCTTACCCTGGACATCGGTGGAGTTCTCATGGCAGTCCAGGCAGTTGACCGGGCCGGGTTTGGCCGGGTGCGGCAGGACGGTGACATCCACGTGGCAGCCGGTGCAGGCCAGGTCGGCGTGCGCCGACTGACTCAGGGCCAGGGTGTCCACCCAGAGGCTGTCCTGGCGGTCGTGGCAGTGCAGGCAGGCCGTATCGGTCAGGCCCTCCTGTGCGGCGGCCGGCCGCGCCCCGAAGGCGAGCCAGAGGGCCAGCAGCGCCGGCAGAAGCGTGGCCGCAGATACAATCCCCCTGCCGCGGTGTCCGTTACATTCCATTTTGACCTCTGGGCTCGGAGTCCCACCATTTTCAGCCGGGCGCAAAAAGTCCGCGCCGCCAGGCAATATCTTTGACACGGAGAGAAATTTTCGCTTGCAGTCTATCTGGGAAGCCGGCGCCGCCGGATGGGCTCACCCGTCGGCCGGAAAAACTCGAATGGAAAAGCTGCCCGTTACGGTTGGTTCCGCAGTAGTCTAACGGTCCCGGAACGCTCCGGGTTTCATTCTTTCCCGACCGGCAGGAGAGTTATAATCCCGGCCGGTCCTGAGACGCGGAACACTCTATCCCAACGGGCGGGGCAGGGGCATGCTGCGCCCGCTCCGGCCCGGCAGCCGACAGCGTGGGAGGAGCGGGCGCGGCCGCTCCCTGAAATGGCGCTTACCTGCTTGGAAAGCTTCGACTTAGGTGGAAATATCTTGAACTGGGAAAATTATTGCATTACTTTCGCTACTGACCTACGTTAAACAAAAATATACTACATATTTATTCCGGCCACAATTTTGTAGAGGTTTTATCAAAATCCCCACCTTACTTTGATTATGCCACGTTGCGTAAACCCGTGTCAAGCGAGCCGGAGCAACGGTAGCTGAAGATAATTGCATACTTTTGAAAAGAAGAATATTTTACCCGCTTCTCAAGACAACCCCGTTTCGAGGAGTGTATATGGAAGAACCGCTCGGGATACTTATCGATTTCACCGAGTGTATAGGCTGCGGCGAGTGCGTGAAAGCCTGCTGCCAGGAGAACCACCTGACAGGCAAGCCCAACGCCCAGGACCTGTCGGCTTCGAACTACACGGTGGTGCTCAAGCACGATGACATGTACTACCGTAAGATGTGCATGCACTGTCTGGAGCCGACCTGCGTCTCGGTCTGCCCGGTGGCGGCCTTGACCAAGAGCCCGGACGGACCGGTGCTGTACGATCCGGACAAGTGCATGGGCTGCCGCTACTGCATGATGGCCTGCCCGTTCGGTGTACCTCGCTACCACTGGAACTCGCCCACGCCCGTGATCGAGAAGTGCATTTTCTGCCACTCCCGGGTCGAATCCGGCGGCGAGACCGCCTGCGCCTGGGTCTGCCCGATGGGTGCGACCCGTATGGGACGGCGCAGCCACCTGCTTGAGATCGCCCGCGCCCGTATCGCCATGCGGCCGGAGCGCTATGTCAATTATATCTACGGCGAGCATGACGCCGGCGGCACCAGCGTGCTGATGCTCTCGAGCGTGCCGTTCGACCAGCTCGGTTTTCCGATGAAGCTGGGCGACGCTCCGCTGCCCACGCTCACCTGGGCCGTGCTCAGCCGCATCCCGGGGATAGTGGTCACCGGTGGAGTGCTCCTGGGCGGGATAAGCTGGATCATCAACCGCCGCATCCAGCTCGAAAAGACCGGTGAGGAAGACCATCCGGATTCCACGGAGCCGCGCACCCGGAAAGGGGGCGGCCAATGAGAGAGCTTTGGCGTATCCTGGATGTCAAGGGCCGTCACATTCTGCTGCCGGCCATGCTGATTATCCTGGGCGTGGGAGTGGTGCTCACGTTCCTGCGCTTTTTCGGCGGACTGGGCGCGGTCACCGCGCTCAACGACCATCAGCCCTGGGGGTTCTGGATCGGGTTCGATGTTCTGGGCGGCGTGGCTCTGGCCGCGGGCGGGTTCGTGCTGACCGGCACCGTGCACCTGCTGAATTTCGAGCGCTACCGCAGCGTGGTGCGGCCCACAGTGCTGACCGCGTTCCTGGGTTACATTCTGGTCAGCCTGGGCCTGCTGTACGATATCGGCAAGCCCTGGAACATCTGGCACCCGCTGATCATGTGGAACCCGCACTCGGTGATGTTCGAGGTGGCCTGGTGCGTAATGCTCTATTCCACGGTGCTGGCCCTGGAGTTCAGCCCGGTGGTGCTGGAGAAACTTGGCTCTCAGAGGATGCTGCGCGCGGTGCATTCGTTCACCCTGCCCATAGTGATCGCCGGAGTGCTGCTTTCCACCCTGCACCAGAGTTCTCTGGGAACGGTGTTCCTGATCGTGCCGCTCAAGCTGCACCCGCTGTGGTACACGCCGCTGCTGCCGCTGCACTTTTTCCTCAGCGCGGTGACTGTGGGTTTCGCCATGGTGATAGTCGAGAGCTACGTTTCCAGCTTCCTGTTCCGCAAGAGCCTGGAGACCAAGATTCTGGTGGACCTGGGCCAGTTCATGGTGGTGGCCCTGATGCTGCACCTGGTGGTGCGGCTGCAGGATCTTTGGGGAAGGGTGCCGCTGTCGACCGTATTCAGCGGGAAGCTCGAAAGCTGGGCCTTTCTGATCGAGATGAGCCTGTTCATCCTGCCTCTGGTGCTTATGATCGGGTTCCGCAACCGGATGCGTCCGGCGGTGCTGTTCATCTCGGGGTTCTCCACCGTGCTGGCCGTTCTTACCAACCGTCTGAACGTGAGCGTTGTCGGTATGGCGCGCTCGGCCGGTTTCAGCTATTTCCCCTCCTGGTCGGAGATCTGGCTCTCACTGTTCCTGGTCACCGGCGGGTTCATCGTGTTCATTCTCTGCGCCAAGTACCTGCCGATCTTCCCAGAGGAAGAGGGCCGGGAGTCGGCCGAGGCGTAACCCTTTCACTCGAGTGTGCGAGGTACAGATGGTGAAGAGGCTCCTGTTGATCGGCTTCGTTCTGATGGCCGTGGCCAACGTGGTGCTCATCCGGGCCAACATGCGCCTGGGCTACAACATCGAGGCCAAAATCAAGCAACCGCCCAAGGTCCATGTGTTCCAGACCCAGTACAAGGGCGGCACCCAGATCGTGTTCGACCACGAGACCCACGTGCAGGGCTACGGCCTGGAGTGCATCGAATGCCACCATGTCGAGTCCTGCGACCACTGCCACAGCAAGGAAATCAACATGGTGGAGGTGGAGGAGCTGAAAGTGGCTCTGCACAAGAACTGCCTGAACTGCCACCGCGGCATGGAGGTGGGGCCGCGCGAGTGCGACGAGTGCCACAAGCAGTGAGGGGTTTGAGAGTCAGGGATTGATGTGAAAGGGATAATGCAGGGGCGGGTCACAGACCCGCCCCTTTTTTACGGCATCAGCAGGAAATACAGCACCATCGCCGCGGTCAGTCCCATCCCGGCAGTCAGGCAGAGCCAGCCCAGCGCGTTTCTCTCACGCCGCCCGAACCAGATCCAGAGCCCGCTCACCGCGAACACGATCAGCGCGGCGCTCGAAAAATCGTACATGAAAGCCCAGAGGTCGTAGAACACGCCACCGCCGTAGCCGTGCAGACGGTGGAAACCGACCAGGGTGCCGCGCAGGCCCTGACGGGTGGTGCTGAGGCTCAGGCTGTCGCCAGTGGCCCAGACTCTCGCCTCCACGTTGGTCCCGGGACGGACCCAGTTCAGGCGCCATGAGCCGTCCGGCAGGCTGCGCGGTTCCAGGCGCTTGCCCCGGATACCGAAACGCTGCTCCAGCGCCGCGGCCACCTGTTCCGGCTCCAGGTTGCCTGTCAGTTCCAGGCGCTCGCTCCGGACAGTTCTTTGCGGGTCTGTGCGCGGAAACCAGCTTTCGTGGACCAGGGCCAGCCCGGTCACGAAATACATGCTCAGGAAAGCGGCCGCGGCCAGCCCGGCGTAGAGGTGGATTTTCCGCAGTATCTCGCGCATGCTCACCCCCTCAGCCAGACAAGAAGCATGAACAGAAGCGACATCCCGCCCACCGCAGCCAGCACCAGAATACCGGATAGCTTCTCACGCCGTCCCTGGGTCCAGAGCACGATTCCGCTCAGGCCAGCGAACAGGACAAAGAAAGTGCAGAACTCCGTGTACCAGGGCCAGAGCGCGCTGAAACGCGATCCTGGTATGCGCTCCATGGCGTGCAGGTTGTTGAACACGCGCCAGAACCCGAAACGCTGCTCCTCCACCCGGGCGAACCCGCGCTCCGGGTAGTAGCTTATCGTATAGTGCTTGCCGGGCCGGACCAGCCCGAACTGGAACACTCCGCTCGCGGAGTCCCTTTTCGTTTCCCAGGGCAACGGCCAGCCCATCAGTCCCAGCGAGTCACGCAGCGACTCGGCCTGCGGCATGTTCTCCGCGAGGTTGTCCACGCGTACTGCCGCCTCCCAGCTTGCCTGCGACGGATCGGGGTTGGCGAACGCGAACCGGTGGTTGAAATTGAGCGAGCTGAATCCGAACACAATCAGGTAAGGGAAACAGAGCAGGCCGCCGTAAAGATGAATGCGGTAGAGCCACTTGCGCACCGGGACCTCCTGGAGG
>CAYLSM010000023.1:0-18950 GCA_964386505.1 uncultured Gemmatimonadales bacterium | reverse complement strand
TGAGTGGGGCCGCACGGCGCGGTGAGCGATTTCGTACAACCGCGGGCGGGTTGGCGGCTCAACCCGGACAACGTTTTATTGTGATGAATACATAATACGTTGGTGTTTAGTGGATTAATCATAAGTTCAGTTTTGGCATGCGGTATGCTTAACTGGAATTCTGGAATCTTTTGTCACGGCATTCTTTTCGAACCGGTATAGAAGCCAGACGTTTGGAAGACAGGAACAGCGATGATCGAATTGGAAGAGAAAGAGGACATCTCAATCACACGGGGCGGCATCCGTTCCCTGGCTCTGGTCTGGACCGTGCTGGTCGCGCTGTCCTTTGCCTGGTTCGTTTACACTCAGCGCAATCTGAAAGAGGAGTACGCCCTGAACGAGGCGCGGGAATCGTTCAACCGCGAGCTGTCGCTCATGAACTGGCTGACCGGCAAGAGAGAAGCCAGCCAGGGACAGATGTCCTTTTCAGAGCCGCAGCCGCCGGATTCAGGTGTGACAGAGCTGGCCTTGAAAAGGTTGAGAATGTCTTCCGGACATTTTTCGATTGCCTGCTTTGGTGTCACCGGCGCATATCTGCACCTGACCAGCCAGAACCCGCTGGACCAGGAGAACACACCGGATGACTGGGAGCGCGTGGCCCTGGCCCAACTGGCGGGCGGCAGCAGCGAGGTGCACACCGTGGCTCAGAAAGACGGGCGCAAGTATTTGCGCTATATGGGGCCGGTGCCCTGGTCGAATGAATGCTCCAACTGTCATGGCCCCCGGGACAGTGTCCAGAGCGGCTTGAGCATCTCGCTGCCGCTGGACGGCCCGGCCAAGGTGGCGCGGATGCACTTGCTGGAAACCGGATTTTCCTACCTTCTGCTGTGGCTTATCGGTCTGGCGGGGCTGCTTTGGGCCGGTCAGCGTTTGGGTCGCCAGAGGCTTGTCCACTCGGAGGTCCAGCGTGAGCTGGCGCGCATCCGCTCTGCAGTGGAATGCGCCAGCGAGGCGATCCTTATAACCGATGAACCGGGCCAGGCCGTTTATACCAACCCCGCTTTCATCCTGCTGTTCAACCGGACGCTCGATGATATAAAAAGCGGTGGGATCGGTGCACTTTTCGCCGATCCGGTGGCGGCCCAGCACGTGAGCGACATCCAGGACGGCAAGCTGGATTTCTGGGAGGGCGAGGTGCTGGCGCTGGCGGCCGAGGGACGGCGGATTCCGTCCTGGTGCCGTTTCAGCCGTATCTACGACAGCATGGGGGACAACGATGGTATGCGGCTGATGTTCACCGATATGACCGAAACCAAAAAGAATCAGGAGGAAAGCCTCAAGCGCGAGCGTCTTTCCGCGGCCCTGGCCCTGGCCGGGGCGACTTGCCATGAGATCAACCAGCCCCTGCAGGCTGCCCTGGGCTACAGCGAGCTGGCGATCATGAACGCCAGGGCCTGCACTTGCGGACGATCGAACACCCAGTCCCTGATCACCATTCGCGAGCAGGTGCTGCGCGTGGCCGACATCGTCAAGAAACTTCACGGCATCTCACGCTACCGCACCGCCGATTATGTCGGCCAGAGCCATATAGTGGACCTGGAAAAGTCCTCCTCCAACGAACCCTCAGCCGAGTGAGCCGCTTAAGGCATCCGCTTTTCTGCCCCCCTTGGCGCCCATTTTGGTCTGGAGTTGAGGCCCGTATCGTTGTAGGTTTATCCAGCGCAGTAATCCAATTCCCTGCCTGGAGAGACCATGATGCGGCTGACCGAGACCCTGGCCGAGCTGTGCCGCACGCACCCGCTCACCGAGAAATGGCTGCTTGCACCCTCGCGCCGCGTGGGTTACCAGTGGCTCGACCGTCTGGCCGCCGCGGGCACTCCCGCGGTCAACCTGCGGGTGCGCACCCTGCGCAACATGACTTTCGAGTTGGCCGCCCCGGGACTGGCCGCGCGTGGTTTGGAGTTTCTCTCCCGCAACGTGGGCACATTCCTGGTCGGGCTGCTGTTCGAGCGCCTGCGCGGCCGGGGCTCGGGCTACCTTCTGGCCCAGCCGGCCGGGTCGGGACTGTTCGATACCGTACTCACGGCCCTGACCGACCTGCGCCTGGCCGGCCTGGGACCGGAGGCGCTTGCCCCTCGCCGTTTCGAGGCCCCGGGTAAGGCCGAGGACCTGCGCCTTCTGCTGACCGAATACCTGCACGAGCTTGAACAGCGCCGCCTGACCGATTACGCCGGGTTGCTGGAGCTGGCTGCGGCGCGGCTGCAGAAAGACAGCAACGCTCTGCCTGCCTGTTTGCGCGTGCTGCTGCCCGGCTGCCCGCGACTTTCCCTCTTGGAAAAACACCTGCTCGACTATCTCCCCCCCGGCTGCCTGCTGCGGACCGGAGAGGACGGTTCCTCCCCGCGCGTTTTCGACCCGGGGCGTCTGGTAAAGGCCCTGGTTCCGGAGGGCGGCGCCCGGCGCGCCTCGATATTCCGTGCCGTGGGCGAGTCGAACGAGGTGCGGGCGGTGCTGAGGCAAGCCCTCGGTTCCGGCCTGCCCCTGGACCGGGTCGAGGTCCTGCACACGGACAGCGCGGTCTATGTGCCTCTGTTCTACGAGATCACCCGGGCCTGTCTGCCTGCGGGTGAGTGGAACAGCCCGCTGGGGCTGCCGCTCACTTTCGCCGAGGGCATCCCCGTGCGCCTGACCCGCCCGGGTCGCGCCCTGGCTGCCTGGCTCGACTGGCAGGCCCAGGGCTACCCTCAGACCGCCCTGGCCGGGATGCTGCAGGAGGGGCTTCTGGAACTGGGCCAGGCCCCGGCCTCGGGCGCCGAGCTGGCCGCTCTGTTGCGACGGGTCCCGCTGGGTCTGGGACGAAGCCGCTACCGCCCCGGTCTGGCCGCCTGGATGGATAACCTGCAAAGCCGCTTGAAAACCAGCGGGCAAACGGATGAGGACAGCGATCCCTCCGGAGCGGAAAGCCTCTCCCGCCAGATCGAGCTGACCGCCTGGCTCGCAGACTTCACAAAAAGACTGCTGGAGATAACCCTGGAACTCGACCAACATGATCCGGTTCTTCTGGCGCGGGCCGCGGATTTCCTCGAACGTTTCGCCCGCACCTCCGGCGAGCCGGACAATTTCGCCCGTAAGGCCCTCTGCGAGCGCCTGGATGAGCTGCGCCCCTGGGTTTCCGATAGCGTCAACAACGGCCTCGACCTGCGCGCGCACCTGGCCGGACTGCTCGATTCGGTCAGAGTGCTGGGCGAAAACCCCGCGCCCGGCTGCCTGCACGTGGCCAACCTTCGCTCCGGCGGGCACAGCGGACGTCCGTTGACTTTCATCCTCGGACTGGATGACAGCCGGTTTCCCGGCGGCGCGCTGCAGGACCCGGTGCTCCTGGACAGCGAGCGCTCGGCCCTTTCGGACAGCCTTCCCACCGCGGCCGCGCGACAGGAGCAGGGCCTGGACGAGTTCGGCGATCTGCTGGAGGGGCTGTCGGGAGAGGTGCGCCTGGGTTTTACCTGCCGCAGCCTGGAGGACGGGCGCGAGATGTTCCCCAGCCCGCTCCTGCTGCAGGTTTACCGTCACCTGGCTGCCGACCCTGAGGCCGACCAGGGCCGCATGCTCGAATCTCTGCCTGCGGCTGCCTCTTTCGCCCCGGCGCCGGGGAAGGCATGTCTGGACGGTGTGGAATGGTGGCTGCGCGAACTCTGTCCACGAGATGCCGGTTCAGCAGCCCGGCCAGCGGTGGAAAAGTGTTTCCAGCACCTGGCACATGGACGGATCGCGGACCAGGCCAGGCACAGCGGCCAACTGACCGGCTATGACGGCTTCGTGCCCGAGGCTGGCCGCGACCTCGACCCGACCCTTGCTTCCGACCGTGTGATGTCCGCCTCGGCTTTCGAGCGCCTGGGACGCTGCCCACTGGCCTTTTTCTTCCGCTACGCACTGGAACTAAAGCCGCCCGAGGACTATGACGCCGATCTGGCCCTCTGGCTGGACAGCCTCCAGTCCGGCAGCCTTCTGCACGAGGTTTTCCACAGATTTATCGGCGGCCTGATCGAACGGGGGGCTAAACCGGAAGACACCCCCGAGCAGCGCGCGTTCCTGAACGCGACCTTGGAGCGCGTTGTAGAGCGCTACCGCGCCCAGTATCCACCCGCCACCGAGGGGGCTTTCCGTCGCCGTCGCCGCGAGCTGGAGCGCACCGTGGTCGTGTTTCTGGCCGAGGAGGCCGAGCACTGCCGTCACAGCGCACCGCTCTATCTGGAATGGTCGATCGGCATGCAGGAGGACCCACAGGCCGGAGACAGGAGCGCCGCACCGGGAGTAATCCGTTTGCCGGATGGCCGCAGCCTGCGCCTGCGCGGGCGGATCGACCGGGTGGACCGGGAGCCGGACGGCGCTTTCGTGATCTGGGATTACAAGACCGGGGGTGCAAGCCGGTTCAGCCTGTCCGACCCGCTCAAGCAGGGGCGGGTGGTCCAGCCCGCCCTTTACCTGGAGTTGGCCGGGGGGGCGCTGCGCGGGCTCCACGGCGAGTCGGCGCGAGTCGCGGCGTTCGGGTTTTTCTTCCCCGGGCCGCGCGGGCAGGGGCGGCGCCTGCGCTGGCAGCGCGAGGACCTGGCCGGATGGGACGACACCCTGACCCACCTGTGCGACAGCCTGGCCACGGGGGCTTTTATCGCCACGGATGCCGACAGCACCTCGGGCGACCCGCCCGACTGTGTCAACTGCGACTACCGGGCCGCCTGCGGCGACCTTCACCGCACCGTGACCGCCTCGGCGGACAAACGGCGCAATATCGAAAACACGGCCCTCGAACCGTTCCGCCTTCTTCGGCCGGAGAAAGGGGAGGCATGAGCGGCAACCCTCACAGCGCGCCCCCGGACCAGGCCCAGCGCGAGCTGATCGACCGCGAGCTGGAGCGCTGCCTCCTGGTGGAGGCAGCCGCGGGCACGGGCAAGACCACCAAGATGGTCGACCGTCTGCTGGCCCTGCTCGCCGCGGGAGTCTGCCGGGTGGAGAGCATCGCCGCTGTGACATTCACCCGCAAGGCCGCCTCCGAGCTGCGCGGACGGTTCGTGGCCGCGTTGGAGCGCCGCGCCGCAGCCTCTGAGGAGCTGCAGGAGCGCGCGCGCCTGACCGCGGCCCTGGAAAGCCTCGACCGCTGCTTCATCGGCACGATCCACTCGTTCTGCGCGCGCCTGTTGCGTGAGCGCCCAGTGGAGGCAGGCGTGCGGGTGGGCTTCGAGGAGGCGGATGACGAGACCGATGAGCGGGTGATGGCCGAGGCCTGGCAGGAGTTCCTGGCCGCTCTGTACGCCGCGGACAGCCCCTGGCTCGACCGTCTGGAGGCCCTGGGCCTGGAGCCCGCAGTCCTGGAGAGCGCCTACCGCAATCTCTGCCGTTTCGGCGAACTGGAGGATGACGCCTGGCCCGCCCCGGAGGTCCCGCTGACAGGCAGTGCGGCAGTGATCGCCGAGCTGCGTGCTTACTGCGCCCATTTTGCCACACTGGAGCTGCCCGAGGACCCGGGCAACGATGAACTCATCCCTGCCAGCCGTCTGGTGACTCGCCTGGTGCGGGCCCGCGACCTCGATGAGCCGGCCGGCCTGGCCGAGGTGCTGGAGGCGTTCAAGAAAGTCAAGATAATCCAGAAAGTCTGGCCCGGAAAAAAGGCCCAGGCCGAGGAGGAATTGGAGCGATGGGATAAATTCCGCAATGACTCCGCCGCGTCCTGGCTGGAGCGATGGCGGGCGCACCGCTATCCGGCGGCCCTGGGTTTCGCCCTGGAGGGACGGAAAGTTTACCGCCATCTGTTGGAATCGCGCGGCCTGCTCAGCTACCAGGACCTGCTTTGCCGGGCGGCGGCGCTTCTGCGCGACAACCCTCCGGTGCGGCGGTATTTCCGCGCGCGGTTCAGTCACGTGCTGGTGGATGAGTTCCAGGACACCGACCCGCTGCAGGCCGAGGTGCTTCTGCTGCTCACCGCCACCGACCCGCAGGAAACCGACTGGCGGCGCTGCGTGCCCGCGCCCGGCTCTCTGTTCGTAGTGGGCGACCCCAAACAGTCGATCTACCGTTTCCGCCGGGCCGATATAGTCACCTACAACCAGGTGCGCAGCCGGATCGAGGCCGCGGGTGGGCTGCGGGTGGCCTTGAGCGCCAATTTCCGCTCCGACCCGGAGATTATCGGCTGGGTGAACGGAGCTTTCGGGGAGGCTTTCGCCGCGCGGGCCGGGGACTGCTCGCCGGAGTGGATGCCTCTTCAACCCGGCCGTCAGCCGGACAGTCCCGGCGAGCTGTCGGGGATCCGTGCCCTGCGCTTGCCGAAAGAGGTGAGCCAGATCACCCGGGTGGAGAGCCTGCAGGTGGCGCGGTTCATCCGTCAGGCCGTGGACAGCGGCGCGGGCCTGCCCCGCGCCGCGGCCCAGCTCGAACGCGGGGTGCCTCCAGCGGCCACGCCGGGGGATTTCCTGATCATCACCCGCAACCGCAAGCATCTGCGCGATTTCGCCGCCGCCCTGGAGTCGGTCGGCCTGCCCTGCGCCGCCACCGGTGGAGGGGCGCTGGACCGGGTTGAGGAACTCAAACTGCTGCACCTGACCCTGTCTGCTCTTGTCCGGCCGGATGACCCGGTGCGCCTGGCGGCGCTGTTGCGCAGCGCGGTTTTCGGCCTGAGCGACCGCGAGCTGTACGCGTTCGTGCGCGCCGGGGGACGGTTCGACTACCGCCGTACCCCGCCCTCCGGTCTGGACTCCGCCCTGCGTGACCGTCTGGCCGGCATCTTCGACACGCTGAAAGAGTGCGCCCTCTGGCTGCGCCAGCTCCCGGTGGTGGCGGCTTTCCACCGCATTGCCGCGCGATTGGGCCTTTTCGCCTCAGCCTCGGCCGCCTCTGGCGGCGACATGCAGGCCGGGAGCCTGGCCCGTGCCCTGGAGCTGGTCCGGGCGGTGGGACGGGAGGGACTGGCTGCGGCGGTCGAGCGCCTGGGCGAGCTGGCATCCGGGAAACGTCAGGAGGAAAGCCTCAGCGCTGTCGGCGCGGGCGGCCCGGCCGTGCGGCTGATGAACCTGCACCAGGCCAAGGGCCTCGAGGCCCCGGTGGTGTTCCTGACCGATCCTTACGGTGGTGAGAAAACGAATTTCGATGTGCATGTGGACCGCAGCGGCGACAGTCCTCGCGGCTACCTGTTGATCAACGAAAAGCTGGGCCAGTTCCATTTCCGCCCTGTCGCCTGCCACGCGGACTGGGAACAGTGCGCGGAGCGCGAAAAGCAGTTCCTGGAGGCCGAGAACCTGCGGCTTCTTTACGTGGCCGCCACCCGCGCCGGATCGTTGCTGGCAATCACCCTGCGTCCCGATCGTGTCGGTTCCAATCCCTGGAACTATTTTGCCACTTTCCTTGAGGGAGCCGCTGAGCTGCCTGCGCCCGGGCCGCAGGCCGGAGAGGTCGAGCCGTCCGGTCAGTTCACTCTGCCCGACCCGGCGCAGGCGGAAACTGAGATACAGGCGGCCTGGAGCATCGCCGCACAGCCCAGCTACGCCATTCTCACTGCCCGTAAGAAAGCCGGGGTCACGGGTGAGGATTCCTACGTGGCCTCCGGCTCCGGGGCCGAATTCGGCTCGGTGGTGCACCAGCTTCTGCAGGCCGCCATGGCGCACCCGGGAGCTGATCTGCACAACCTGGCCCGTTCGGTCCTGCGAGAACAGGAACTGGAGCAGTCCCGGTTGGAGAGCGCCATCGAAACCGTGCGGGCCGTGGCCGGGTCGCCTCTCTGGGCCCGCGCCCGGGCCGCGTCCGCCTGCCTGACCGAGGCCCCGTTCACTGTGCTCGCCCCGGACAGTCCGCCCGGACGGCCCGAGATTGTCCGCGGCCAGATCGACCTTCTGTTCCGCGAGAGTGCCGGCTGGGTGATCGTGGACTACAAAACCGAGCGTCCCGGCAAGGACGGTTATGGCCCCCTGGTCGAGAAGCACTCGCCCCAGGTGCGTCTCTACGCCGACTACTGGCGGCGCATGACCGGCGAACCGGTGGCCGAGTGCGGGCTTTTCTTTACCGGCGAGCGGACATACATTAGAATCTGAACGGATACAATCAGCCCAATTCGAGCGCCGGAGGTGCAACGTGCGGGATGTCTCACGCAAGATAAGGACTCTCAGGATCGCCGTGGCCGAGGCGGTGCTGAGCCTTCAGCCCGAGACCATCGGCCTGATACGCGAGGGCAGAGTGCCCAAGGGCGACCCGCAGGAGGTGGCCCGCGTGGCCGCGGTCCAGGCGGCCAAGAACACTCCGCAGATCATCCCCTACTGCCATCCACTGCCACTGGATTACGCCGGGGTGAGCTACAGCTACGGCGACGACTGGGTCAAGGTGCGCGCCGAGGTGAAAGCGATCCACAAGACCGGCGTGGAGATGGAGGCCCTGACCGCAGCCGCGGTGGCAGCGCTCACCCTATACGACATGCTCAAGATGCTCGACACCACGATGGAGATACGCGAAGTGCGCCTGGTCTCCAAGACCGGCGGCAAGTCCGGCTGGGACAGCGAGCCGCCGCGGGGCGCGCGCGCAGGAGTGCTGGTGGTCTCCGACTCGGTGTCCGAGGGCCGTCGGGATGACGGCTCCGGGCGGCTGATCGTGGAGCGCCTGGAGACGGACGGGTTCGCGGTGCCGGAATATGTGGTCGTGCCGGATGATGCCGAAAAGGTGAGCGCCGCCCTGGTGCGCCTGGCCGATGAGGTCAAGCTCGATCTGGTACTAACCACCGGTGGAACCGGGGCCGGGCCGCGGGATGTCACCCCCGAGGCGATGGAGAGCGTGATCGAGCGCGAGGCCCCCGGGATTGTCGAGGCGGCGAGGGTTTACGGCGGCGAGAGATCGCCCCTGGCCATGCTCTCGCGCGGACGGGCCGGTATCCGCGGCGCCACCCTGATCGTGAACCTGCCCGGCTCGCCCGGTGGAGTGATGGAATCGCTGGATGCACTGTTCCCGGCGCTCTTTCACGCGCTGCGCATGCTGGCCGGAGAGGGCCACAACCACTGAGCCGGATGGCTCCGAACCGTGACGTGTAACGTTGGGGCGGATTTCAAACTCGCCCCAGGGCGACACACCTTGGAATGTCCTCCCAGTTGAGGTTACAGGCCGTGTGCAGCTGCCTTTGGTGGGCCGCGCCTGTTTGAGCCTCCCGCCAAGGCAGCGTGGATTTCTGCGTGTGAAACGTCCAGGCCCGAAGGTGCTTTGCGGTGTGGTGGCGATTAGCGGCAGCGTCGCCCTGCAACGAGGGAGCGAAATCAGAATTCCGTAGACACTTGAAGTTGAAGTGGAGATGTAGCCGGGACGAGTTCGCGGCCCCCGCTGGCTTTGCTTCTTTCGCCGAAACGAAAGAAGGACAAATGCTTACGTGTGCATCTTCACAATATACATGCTGTCAAACTGGTATTGATCTTTGAGCGAGGTGCACCTTGCAGCGACGGTTCTTTCTGGGATTGACCGGCGGGCCGCTGCTGGCCGCCGCGATAGGGACAAGGCTGAGCACGGCTGCCGAAAATGGCGCGCCAGTAAAACCCTGGAAGCTTGCCACCGGCTGCCCGGTCGCCGACCCGTTCATGCTGCGTCGGGGTGATTATTGGTATCTGGTGGGCACCCAGCACAAGAAAGGGGTGGAGGACAGAAAGTACCTGCTGTTCCGCTCGGTGGACCTGAAAAAATGGGAGGGACTGGGGCCGATGCTGGTGCGCCCGGAGTACGAGGGCAGCCACAAGGCCAACTACTGGGCCCCGGAGTTCGTGGAACTGGAGGGCCGGTTCTATTTCTACTACACCTCCGATTCGGATGGCGACCCGGAGCGACGCTACGTGCGGGTGGCCGTGTCCGAGCGGATCGAGGGCCCCTACCTGGACAGCGGGGCCAAGCTCGTGCAGCAGCCATCCATCGACGGGGACCCGCAGTTTTTGACGCCGCAGGACGGCCGCCTTTTCTATACCGGCAACGAGGGCAACCCGCACGTGGGCCAGCTCCTGGTGGACCGCTTTGTGGACCCGCTGCACCTGGCGAACGAGCCCAGGCTGGTGTTCCCGGACGAGACCGTGGAATGGGAGGAGGGGCCGTTCGTGATCCGGCGCGAGGGCGTGTTCTACCTGTTCTCCAGCCGCGGCAACTGGCGCGATGGCTCCTACCACGTGACCGTGGCGCGGTCGTCGAGCCTTGACGGGCCCTGGGAGCGGCTGCGCGGCGCGGATGGTGCGCCGTACGCCCTTCTCCACACCGTGGAGGGCCAGTGGGGGCCGGGGCACAACTCGGTGTTTGTTGGGCCGGACGGCTCCTGGTGGGTCTGCTACCACGCCTGGGACAAGGACAAGACCGGCCGCTATCCCTGGGTCGCGCCGATCACCTGGGACAGCCGGGGGTATCCGAGCGTGGAGCAGTGAATATTAATGCTTTGAAATATAATGAATTAGAGCTAATTCGGCTAGTAGCGATATGCGACAGTTCAAATCTTGGGAAGATTATTCGAATTTTGAGCGTGCGGTTAAGCAGAACTATAGATATATACGCGATAAGGAAGGGCAAGATTTTCTTGAAACGGTGCTTGCCACCGCTGAGAAGCGTATAGAAACCACCCCGGAAGGAACTAAGTTTTGCCGTGCCCAAATTGGTCACGAATCAAGGCCAATTTTTCAAGAGGGAGAATATATTGGCGATGAACCGGTGCCTTTTGGGCCTGAAAGAATGAAGCCGTTGAAAAATTGCGCCTTCGGAGGGCGAGCCAACCCGAAGGGGATACCTTACTTGTATGTTGCCACAAGCATTGAGATTGCTATTGCAGAAGTCCGTCCTTGGATAGGTTCGATGGTTTCTGTCGCTGGATTAAGGACTGCACGGCCACTTCGAATTGTTAATTGTACTTTTCATAAATACGGTAGGCTATTTGCGCAAATAGATGAAAATGCACCCGCGGAATACAAAGAAGAAGCCGTATGGTGGGGAATAGATAAGGCTTTTCAAAATCCAGTTACAATTGCAGACAACACAGATGATTATGCACCAACTCAAACAATTGCAGAGCTTTTTAAAATAAATGGTTTGGACGGATTGGCGTACAAGAGTGCTTTTGATGATCCAGAAAAACAAAAAGAATACAATCTCGTTTTTTTTGATATTGATGCGCTTGATGTAGTTAATGTAGGGCTTAGGGAAATAAAAAATATCAAATTTGAAAGTGACCGATTGAGTTAATAATGTCAACCACTATTCCCAGCGTTGTTAGGGTTTTATAGGGGTGGTGTGGTGAAAAAATCTTTTTGGGCACGGCATGCCGTGCCCAAAAAGGAAATATGGATGCTTACGGCACAGCGTGCCTATTAGCCTCGGGCTGTCCGGCGGTTGCTGGAAGGTTTTTGCGGGCCTTGTTTTTAAGCGGCCCGCCGGGCCGTCCGGGGCCGTATGTCCGAGCCAAGCAAAAAGAGCGGAGTAAAAGTCTCCGGACACACCGAAGGAAGAAAAAGATTCTGTGCCTGGCGGGCAATCAGCGACAGCGTCGCCCGGCAACGTGGGCAGCGTGCAGATGCACTGTGCACACCGCAGATCGAAGATGAGTCGCGGCTGGTGCGAGTTTACGGCCCCAAAGCGGCTTTTGGTACTTTTCGCCAAGACGAAAAGTACAAGCTAGATTCGGCCTATCGGTTACATTATACATTTTCCTAATGGAATCGGAGCGGGATGTGTCCTCTTGTAAACTAATTCATTACAGCGGAAGGTATTCCCAGTGACCTCCCTTGAACGCTACAACTCTATCCTGCGCGGCGACTCTGTCGATTTTCTGCCCCGCCTGCCTATCCTGATGCAGTACGCCGCCGAGCATATCGGATCCAACTACGGGGCGTTCGCCAGCGACCACCGGGTGCTGGTGGAGTCCAATTTCTCCTGCGCGCGGGATTTCGGGATGGACCAGCTCAGCGTGATCTCAGACCCCTACCGCGAGACCCACGGTTTCGGCGGGGCAGTGCATTATGTAACCGACGGTGTCCCGCGCTGCCCGCACCCGCCGCTCGCGGCCTCGAAAGACCTGGACAGCCTTCCGCAGCCCGACCCTCTGGCCGAAGGCGGCCGCATGCTGGACCGGGTGGAGGCGGTGCGCCTGTTCAAGGCGCGCGACCGGGGCGAGCATTCGATCCTGGGCTGGATCGAGGGCCCGGCCGCCGAGGCCGCCGACCTGCGCACGGTGATGAATTTTCTGATCGACCTGATGGACGACGAGCCGTTTTGCGAGGCCCTGATGGACCGCTGCGTGGCGGCCGGGATACGGTTTGCGAAAGCGCAGGTGGCCTCAGGTGCGGATACGGTGGGCATTGGGGACGCTATCGCGAGCCAGGTCTCGCCCGATCAATACGAGCGCCTGATCCAGCCGCGCGAGAAACAGCTTGTGGAGGCCGTGCACTCGTTCGGCGCACGGGTGCGTCTGCATATCTGCGGCAACATCACCGGCCTGTTGCCCGGCATCGCCGATTTGGGCGTTGATATCCTGGACGTGGACCACATGGTGGACATGCGCCGGGCGCGTCAGGTTGTGGGAAACGGAGTGACCCTCTGCGGCAATATCGACCCGGCCGCGGGCGTGGCCTCCGGCGACCCGCAGTCGATCCGCGAGACCGTGCTGCGCACCTACGAGGCCGTGGGCAACCCGTTCATGGTGGGAGCGGGCTGCGAGATACCCTCCGGCACACCGTCAGCCAACCTTCGCGCCCTGTGCGAGCCTGTGCCCTGGCGGGGCTGAGGTTTAATCCATCCGTTGCGGATGCTTTTCGTGGATTTTATGTAGGGCACGGCAGGCCGTGCCCTGTTTTTTTGTATTAAATCCCCCTCGATCCCCCTTTGCTAAAGGGGGAAGCGCTTGGACCGGCCTTTTCGTAGGGGCGAACCTTGTGTTCGCCCGTTTGTTTTGTACCCGCCGCAACCGTTACACGCCCCGCCCGCTTCGCTGGCACCCCTCTTAGGAGGGGATTGAAACCCCGCACCCGGTTAACCTGCGGAGGACCCTGTCATGCGTAGGGGCACGGTGCACCGTGCCCAATATTTATCAGTCAGACACTTGGGTCCACCCCTGCGAAAGAAAACAGAAGGCCGCCCCCCGTACCCGGGAGACGGCCTTTGATTTATTGAATGCAAGCCCCTCTTACGCCATCCAGCGGCGCTCGCGGCCCAGGTCGGAGCCGAGCACGTCCAGCGCCAGGTTGACATCCTCCACCACCTGGAAATCGTACATCCCCACGCAGATGAAATCCGCGCCGCTCTTGAACGCATACGGGAACGCCACCTTGGGCTCGATGGCTCCGGCGGCCAGGATTTTGAACGCGATCCAGGGCTCCTCCAGGTTCTTCATGTACTCCACGGTCTCGGTAGGGTTGTCGCACCAGATGTTGTCGCACTCGGTCTCACCCACGCGCGCCGACCAGTAGTCCACGTGGTGCAGGGTCTTGACCCAGAAATCTGGCTTGATCCCCAGGGCCACGCAAGCCTTGACCGTGTCCAGCTTGTGGGCGCCCACTCCGGCGGGCAAGCCCTGCGAGCGGATGAAATCCACGGCCTTGCCGATATCCTCGACCTTGCCCTCCTTGAGCAGACGGTCGGAGATGCCGCCCTGCACGTAGCAGGCGTTCGCGCCGCCGTCCACGCTCACCTTGATACCCTCGATGGCATCACCGCCGAATGCGCAGTCGGAGATGAACTGGATCTTTCCGCCCTCGCGCCGCCAGTACTCGTTGATCACGCGGGCCAGCACCGGGTTGGTGATGATCGCGTTGACCCCGCACTGCTCGGCGAGCTGGAAAGTCTCGAACACTTTCTGGTCGGTGTGGTAGGCCTTGACCAGCTGGGAGGCGTAGATCAGGTCGCGGGCGTGGGCCCAACCGCCGATAAGATTGCCGCCCATGATCACCCGGCTGAGCGGCATGTCTTTTACTTTGCCCAGCGGCAGGGTGCCTTTGAGGTCCTTGAGGCTTGCGAACTGGAAAGTCTTGATCGTGGCGCTGGTCACGGCCTCGGTGCCCTGGGCGGCCAGAAGGTGCTTTTCCTCCCAGCTTTCCCAGCCGCGTTTTTTGAGCACGGAGTAGACAAAGCCGCCGAACACCGGCAGTGTGATGAGCGGGGTGAGAATCTGCCTGCGGCTGACCAGTCCGGGGGGGACCGGGGCGTGCTTGAGCGAGTCCATCACCGGGCTGGCCTCTTTGGCGGCTGGCTCGGGCTTGGGCGCGGCGGCCCCGCTGCGCCGGGCGGCGAAGAAACTGTCCAGGCCGAGGAACCTGCCCGTGGGGAACAGAGAGATCACCACCAGGGCCAGGGCCTCCACCAAATTCTTGTCGATCAGAAGGTAACTGCCCTCGGTGTGCGTGGTGAGCGGCATGCGGATCAGAGGCGGATGCGCCATGTAGTACATCGCCAGCAGCAGGATTCCGCCCACCGCCGCGGTGCGTGTGAGCGCCCCGAAAATCAGGCCCAGGCCGACCAGAGTCAGGCCCCAGGCGTTCATCTTATCGACAATGCCCAACAGGGTCGGGTTTGCCACCAGCCAGCCGAAGACCCGCGAGCTGGCCAGGTAGCCGGCCGCGCTCCAGGACGGGTCGAGTAATTTCACCACGCCCTCGTACAGGAAATGCCAGCCGATTGCGATCCTGAGAACGCTGAGGAAAGAAAGCTGCACCGTGGTGAGTGTGCTGTTACGCTCGTTCTCCATGCCGGGTCTCTCCCCTGTAAAGGGTGTGCGCTGGAAAAGAAATAGTTCGGAATCCGGATGAACAGGGCCGGAAAAAGCGCAGGCAGGCTGCGTTTTTCCGAAGATTGATCTATATCCGATTAACCGGCACTAAGCCGGCGGAGTCAGCGGAGAGACAGGACAGAACAGTCCAATACATTTAATTTAGCAGCAGGCCGGGAAGTTACAAGAAAAATCAGCGGTAGGCGCCGTACTCTTTCACCGCCTCCACGAACGCCAGCACGTTCTCCCAGGGCACCTCGGGCTCGATCACATGCGAGGGGCCGATCAACAGCCCTCCACCTGCGCCCACGGTCTCTATCCGTGTCTTGACTTCCTGGCGCACCTCCTCCGGCGTGCCGAACGGCAGGGTGTGCTGGATACCGATAGTGCCCCAGAACGCCAGACGGTCGCCGAACAGATTTTTGAACTCAGCCGGGTCCACGCACTCGGGCTGCACGGGGTTGAGGATATCCACCCCGATCTCGATCAGGTCCTCCACCACCTGGGTCGCCTTGCCGTCCGTGTGGTAGAAAATCAGGCCGTCCGGCTGGTAATGCTTCGCGCATTCGATGATCGTCTTCATCCGCGGCTTGAGCGTGGCACGCCACAGTTCGGGCGGGATCAGCATCCCGTGCTGGTTGGCGATATCATCCCCCAGCCAGAGGACATCGTAGCGTCCCCCCACAGCGGCATAATGTTCGAGCTGCCACAGGCGCACCTCGGTCCAGCGGTCGTAGACCGCCTCGCAAAGCTCCAGCTCGGTGAGCAGCATGACCAGGAATTCCTCCAGGCCGTACCAGGGCCAGGCGACCTCGAAAATGGTCTCCGCGCCCAGCGCCAGAGCGCTCAACCTTCCCTTGCGGTCGATCTGGTCGATACGGGCCGCGGCCTGGCGGTAGATGTCGGGGTTCTTGTAGTCCGGCAGGGGGAAAGAGCGGATCGCCTCCAGGGAGTGCTCGGTCAGCGGAGGGACCATCTTGGTGAAATGCAGCCCCTCGGTCTCCTCGTGCAGCACTCCGTAACGGTCGAAATGGAATTTTTTATCCACGGGCAGACGGTCGCTGTAATAGGCCTTCTGGTAGTCGAACGCGGCGCGCGGCTCCAGCACTTCGTGGAACTCGACATCCAGACCGAAATAGTCGAAATGGTTCGTGCTGCCGCTCTTTTCGACAAAGCGATCCCAGGCCGCCCCGGCGAATCCGCCCGACAGGTCGAACGGCACACGGTCGGGGGGCATGCGGTGCAGGGCGCGCAGGGCTCTTTCCTTGGAATTCATCCGGTTTATCTCCCGCTCATTCGGGCTGTTTGAGGACCAGGCAGCCGGAGGGTCCGCTGCGGAACCGCCCCTGGCTGTCCTGGATCAGGCGGAAGCCGCCCTCGGGCCCCGGGAATTCCTTTTCCGCGCGGTAAGAAACTCCGGGCTTTAGGCCCAGGGCCAGGACCAAATCGTAGCGCCAGACTCCGGCGTGAATATACAGCGTATCCGTGGCTGTGAAAAGCACGGCGCGCGAGGGCTCGCCCTCGGCGGCGGGCAGAAGGAGCGCGGTGGTCCCGTTCAGGCGCATGCATTTAGCGCCGGAGAGCCGGGGAGCGCTGTCCGCGGTCGCGGGCAGGACCAGGACCGCGGCAATCTCTACCTCGGGCGGCAGCGGTCCGGTGAGTGTAAGGCTCAGGCCGCGCGAGACCGGGTGAGTGTCCGGACGGTCGAGGCTCTGGCGCTCGAAGAAATATTTCTCGGAGGGGAAAACCCGCCCCTCGATCAGAACCCGCCCGCCAGCGCGGGAGGTTGCGGCCAGCGAATCTCCCGCGGCGCGCCACTCGGCGACCTCAGGGTCGGTGTGCAGCAGCCACTCGTAGCGGCGTATGTAGCGCCGGTTGCCGTCCCGACTTACCAGACGGTCGCGTATCACAACAGTCCGTGGTTTCAGATAAACCAGCATGCGCTCGAAACGCTCCAGCTTGAGCGCCTCGTGGTAGGCGGCTGTAACATCCATCACGGCCCCGGTCCAGTTCTTTCCGCTCTCGAACGCGGTCATGTGTCCCCGGTGCGCCGGGTCGAACGCCTGACCGCAACCGTCCACCAGCACCGTGTTCTGGAACCGTCCATCCCGTCCGCCGAACGAGGCCGGGCAGAGCGGGAAAGCGCCATCCGCCCAGATGAAAACACTGCCGGCGCTCTGGTGCACGTGCGCCAGGCCGCCGTCCAGGTTGCCCGCCCCGGTCCGCCAGACCGCCTCTCCCAACGTCCCGAGCTGGTGGCCGCCACAGAACGCCAGCACCGGGCTTTGCTCATCCCAGCCCGCGCGCAGGATCGCCGTGTCCCAGTTGGGGAACAGACAGTCCGTGGAGAGGCTGCTGTCCGGGGGCGCCGCAGCCAGTGAGGGGTCGTACCAGAGGAACTGCCAGGCCAGGCCGTGCACCTGGCGGCCGGGAAGAAGATTCCAGGCGCCCAAGGCGTAGGGCGGCTGGAACGAGAGCCCTGGCGGCCCGGCGCTGTCGACCCGCGCCTCGCGCCCGGCCAGCCACTGGGCGTGGCGGTCACGGAAACGCGCGGCCAGTCTCATCAGCACATGGGCGCTGGCCGAGCCCAGGGTGCCATAGCGCCCGCTGCGGTAGCTGTCGCCCAGAAACATGTAGCTGTCATCCGGGCACCAGTGCAGAAGGCGGCTGAACGCGGTGTTCCGGTACCAGTCGTTTTCATAGAGGTCCGGTCCGCCCGCGCGCCGCAGGGCGTCGTAGTACATGAACGTGGGCGCCATGCCGTAGACCCAGTCGGCCACACCCTCCGGCCAGTATCCCTCCGGCCCGAGAAGGCCGGTGGCTTTTTGCAGCTCCGAGGTGCAGAATGCAGCCAGCGAGTCGGCGCCGGAGCATTCATCCCGGAAAGCCAGGGCGGCTATTCCCAGACCGGCCACCGGGATCCAGAAATCATGGTGCAGGTAGCAATGCGCCCACCAGGAGTTGTCCGCGCCGCGGCGTGCCTCCTGCATCACATCGAAAGCTTTCTCGCGCAGGCGCTTGCGGAAAGCGGTATCAAGCCCGCCGTACAGAAAGTCGTAACCGTGGGCCAGGCTTGCGGCAAAAATGCCGATATGATAATTGCCCTGGCTGGCGGTGGGAGTGTCGAGCAGTGCGTCCAGCCAGCGACGGGCGGCCAGGAGGTATTTTTTCTGGCCGGTCAGGGTCCAGAGCAGGCCGTAGCCGGTTATTGCCGAAAACGCGGTCTCGTGCTGGAACTCGCTCACCCCGAGGTTTTGCGGGACAGGATCATCCAGGTGGCTGTCGCCCCAGGCCTGGAGGCGTTGAAACTGGAGGGCTTTCGCCCCGGTGGCCTCGGTTGTGAGATGCGGGATATCTGTGGCGGAAAAGTACAGGCGCGGGTGCACGGCGGCCTGGGTAGAGGTGAAAGCGAATGCGAGCAGCAGGAGGATTATCAGCCGGATACGCATGGTTTCAGTCCTTGCGTACGTTTGGAGAAGCCGGGAGAGAGGAAAGAAAGCCTGGAGAAAGAAAAAGGGCTGCCCCAATTTGCGGGGCAGCCCTCGAAAGAGCAAGGCAATTACCGCTGCACTCTGGCTCCGCCGCCCTTCATAACCTTCTCGACTTCCTTGAGCGTGGCCATGGTGGTGTCGCCCGGCGTGGTCATGGCCAGGGCGCCGTGGGCCGCGCCGTAGTTGACCGCCTCGGCCGGGGTCTTGCCGCCCATCAGGCCGTAGATCAGGCCGCTGGCGAAACTGTCGCCGCCGCCCACGCGGTCGTAGATCTGAAGGTCGGGCCGCTGAAGGGCCTCGTTGAACTCGCCGTCCATCCAGAGGATCGCGCCCCAGTCGTTGGTGCTGGCGGTCTTGGCGTTACGCAGCGTGGTGGCCACACCCTTGAAATTCGGGAAATCCTTGACCACGTTGCCGATCATCAGCTTGAACCCCTGCGGGTCAAGCTTGCTCAGGCCCTTGTCCACACCCGGGACCTCGTAGCCGAACGCGGCGGTGAAATCCTCCTCGTTCCCGATCATCACATCCACCAGCGGGGCGACCCGGCGGTTGACTTCCTTGGCCCGCTCGGTGCCGCCGTGGTTCTGCCACAGGCTGGCCCGGAAATTGAGGTCGAAGCTGGTGATGGTGCCGTGCTTCTTGGCGCACTCCATGGCCTCGATGATGACATCACCGGTGGCGGCGCCCAGGCCGGCGAAAATCCCGCCGCAGTGGAACCAGCGGACCCCGTCCTGCCCGAAAATCTT
>CAYLSM010000022.1:0-34439 GCA_964386505.1 uncultured Gemmatimonadales bacterium | reverse complement strand
AGGAGGAAATCCATGTCCTGCTGAGCGAGACCAAGATTTCCGCCCTGGGCATGTCCATCGAGGACGTGGCCCGGCGGGTGGCGGCCGAGAATATCAACCTCACCGGGGGCACGCTGACCGACGGCGAGGCGGACTATCTGGTCCGCACGATCAACCAGTACCAGCAGCCCGAGGAGATCGAGGACCTTATCATCGAGCGGCGCGACAACGCCCTGATCCGTCTTTCGGATGTGGGCCGGGTGGAGCGCGGCTTCAAGGACCGGCGCATAATCACCGCCCTGGGCGGGGCCGAGAACATCGAGCTGGCCGTGTACAAGGAGGCGGACGCCAACACTGTGCTGGTGGCCCGCCGGGTCCAGCAGCGCCTCAAGGAGATTCAGGACGAGTACGGGGCGGACGGCTCGATGAAACTGGAGACGATCACCGACCAGAGCCGTTTCATCGACCAGTCGATCCACGAGGTGCTCTCCAGCGCCGTGATCGGCGGCGCCCTGGCGATTGTGATCCTCTACCTGTTCCTGCAGCAGGTGTTTCCCACGCTCATCATCTCGCTCTCCATACCGATCAGCGTGGTGGCGACCTTTTTCTTCATGTACATCTCCAATGTTTCTCTCAACATCATGTCCCTGGGCGGCCTGGCCCTGGGCGTGGGCATGCTGGTCGATAACTCCATCGTGGTGCTGGAGTCGATAGACCGCTACCGCAAGGACGGCCTGAGCCGTGTGGAGGCGGCGCGCCAGGGCGCCTCTCTGGTGGGCATGCCGGTTATCGCCTCGACCATGACCACGGTCTGCGTGTTCCTGCCGATCATTTTCATCAGCGGCGTGGCGGGCCAGCTATTCGCCGACCAGTCGCTCACCGTGACCTACAGCCTTCTGGCCTCGCTCCTGGTGGCCCTGACCCTGATCCCGATGATGAGCAGCGGGTTCCACGGCGGCCAGAGTTTCGGCAGCGAGGGCATGACCGGCCAACCCGTGTCCGAGACCCACCCCTTGAGCCCCTCGGCCGGGCAGTGGAGCGGTCAGAAGCTGGGCCCGGCCTGGCTGCAACGGTTCTCGGGCGTGTCGCTGACCGCTCTGCGGGCTGTTTTCTACTGGCTGCCGTTCGGCCTTATGACCGCGGTCAAGTACCTCGGCCTGGGGGTGGGAGCGGTGCTGGGCTTTATCATCAAGCCGCTGCTCAAGGCGCACAGTTTCCTGTACGGCAAGCTGGAGCCGGGCTACGGCCGTCTGATCCGCTGGGTGCTGAGCCACCGTCTGGTCACGCTTCTTATCGCCGCGGCTGTCTTTGGCTCCTCGCTGCTCATTTACCCGCGCCTGGGCATGGAACTGATCCCCGAGATGAGCCAGGGCGAGGTGCTGGTGGGCCTCAAGATGCCGGTGGGCACCCCGGTGGAGCGGACCAAGTCCGTGCTGGACGAGATGCAGCGCGTGGCCTCGGACCAGCCGGAGATGCGCCTGGTCTATGTCACGGCCGGGGTCAGCTCGATGACCGGCGGCAGCCTCAAGGATGAGCGCGAGGATATCGGCCAGATGACCCTTTTGCTGAAACCCGGCGTGGACCGGGTGCACGAGGAGGCCCTGATCGAGCACCTGCGCGCGCGCTACGAGATGATACCCGGGGCGGCGGTCAAGTTCGGCCGGCCCGTGCTCTACAACTACAGCACCCCGGTGGAGCTGGATATCCGCGGCTACAACCTCAAGACCCTGGGCCGCCTGAGCGACCAGGTGGTGGAGCGCATGCGCGAGATACCGGGCCTGACCGACATCAAAAGCTCGATGGAGGGCGGCAACCCCGAGATCCAGGTGCTGTTCCGCCGCGACCGTCTGGCCGCCATGGGCCTGACCCTGGAACAGATCTCCCAGGTGCTGCGTGGCAAGGTGCTGGGCGATGTCCCCACCGAGCTGCACCGCATGGGCCGCAAGGTCGATATCCGGGTGCGGGTGGATGAGAAGGACCGCAACCGCATCTCCGACATCCGCCAGCTCACCGTGGCCACGGTCGGCGGCCGCCCGATCCCGCTGGAGGCCGTGGCCGACCTGGTGGTCGAGCAGGGGCCGAGTGAGATCCGGCGCGTGGATCAGGAGCGCGTGGTGGTGATCTCGGCCGGGCTGGCCGGGGCCGACCTGGGCAAGGTCACCGGCGAGATCGAGAAAAAGCTGGCCGACATCGCAGTGCCGCCCGAGGTCAGCATCGCGTTCGGCGGCCAGGGCCTCGAGATGAGCCGCTCGCTGAACAGCATGATTTTCGCCGTGAGCCTGGCCATTTTCCTGGTCTACCTGGTGATGGCGAGCCAGTTCGAGTCCCTTCTGCACCCGTTCGTGATCCTGTTCACCGTTCCGTTCGGCCTGGTGGGGGTGATCTGGTCGCTCTACCTGACCAGCGGGGTGATCAGCGTGGTGGCGCTGATCGGGGTGGTGATGCTGTGCGGAATTGTGGTCAACAACGCCATCGTGCTGGTGGACTACGTGAACGTGCTGCGGCGCGAGAAGGGGATGAACAAGTTTGACGCCCTGATCGAGGCGGGCCAGGCGCGCCTTCGGCCGATCCTGATGACCACCGGCACAACTGTGCTGGGCCTGTTGCCCATGGCGATCGGCCTGGGCGAGGGCAGCGAGGTGCGCGCCCCGATGGCGATTGTGGTGATCGGGGGCCTCAGCGTGGCCACCCTGCTCACCCTGGTGCTGCTGCCCACGATCTACTCGCTGCTGGACTGGCGCAAATAGGAACAGGAAAGCCCGGCGCAGGCGGGGAGGGACAAGCCCATCTCTCTCTGTGCGCCGGGCTTTTTGTCGCGAGCGGCCTACTTGGGCAGCAACGCCACCTGGACCTCGGTCAGAAGGTCCTCCGGCGGGGTGTTGTCCGGAGAGTTGAGGTACACTTCCAGCGAGGCCTGGAGTTTCATCTCGCGCCCTTGCTCGGGAATCCAGCCTCCCATCAGCTCGGCGTAAGTCTGGCTCAACCTTTCGTACGGCCCGCAGTGCACAACCACGGCGTACTCGCCCTCCGGTATGTACTGCGTCCCGATCTCACCCTCCCCGTCAATGTCCTCCCCTACCGTGATACCGGCATCATAGCGGATGTTTTCCGGGGCGGTCACATCCGGGTCATCGTGGCAGACTCCGATGAAAGAGGCGCCGGGCCCGAGAAGCCCCCGTGGACCGGCCCAGGCGCAGAGCTTGCCCCAGGCCGCCCCGCACTGGGCGTAAGGGCCGGTATGACGGACGAAAGCCAATTTACGGCGCGGTATGTTCTTTATAGTGACTGACATTTGTGATCTCTCCTCAGAGAAAAGAAAGCTGTGTCTCTGTCCCCGCTCGGCGCCAGGCCGACCGTTCCGCTCAGGCATTCCTGTTTTCGACGGCCGTCGCTGCTGACGGTACTGGCTGGGGGACTGGCCGAACTGCGCACAGAATGCGCGGGTGAAGGATTCGCAGGTCTCGTAGCCCGCCTGGAAAGCAAGCCGTGTCACCGGCCAATGGCTGTAGATCAAGAGTCCTGCCGCTCTCTCCAACCGCAGGCGGCGTATGTAGGCCTTGACAGTTTCCCCCACCATCCCGCAGAACACACGGTGGAAATGGAAGCTGCTGAAACAGGCAATACGCGCCAGCTCATCGAGAGAGACAGGTTCATCCAGATGCTTGTCGATATGAACCAGGACCCGGGTCATTCTCTCCCGATAGTCTTTCAGGGTGTCCTCGGTCATCCTGTCTGCAATGTAAAGCCCCCCGCGTGCCGAAGCTTGATATTTTTTGCTCATATCCACCGTGTTGACGAAAAAAGTCGGATCGCGATCTGCGGCAGAGGGGAGGGCGTGCAAGGTGACAGTCGCCAGCGGAGATGTTACCTCTGGAGGAACACGCGGCAGGAGATGAAAAGCGGGGCTGTGTTCATAAATGATTATATTTTATCTGATAGCAAACGACATTCCTTTTGGCGTGAAAAGTGCAGATAATCGTTGGAAAAGTAAGGGAAACCCACCGGATCGATTCAGCAAAGGATTTGGGGATGAGACTGATTGTCTGTGGTGTGTTGCTTTTGATTATTCTGACTATTGCATGCTCGGATAACTCACTTCCTTTCGGGCCGGAAGGCCTGGCACAAACTGATCTGGCCTTCTTCCCGCTGCGAAAAGGCTATAAAGTCGATTATACTTATTACTATGTCAACAGACTCGGATACGAGGATAACTCTGGAGAGATTTATAAGAATACTTGGCGCAAAGACGGAGAATTTAGTCTGGAAGTGATTGATACATATACAAAAGAAACCGAGAAGAAGGTTTTCTATAAAATAAGGACAGAATTTGTCATAAAATCGATCTATTCCTATATAAACCCATCAGACACTTCCTGGATCAGCCGGACAGATTCGACAACAATAGCTGAACACTATGTCATGCAGAAAAACGGCTCTCTCTGGTATGTAAAAAACGCCCCGAGTTTCGAGCGCCTGGATGAGGGAGACACCACCCTTATTATGGCCTCCCCGGTGGCAAGTGGGGGGGAGATGCATTTGTTTCTTTTCCCCGCGGGTGTGTTCGATAATGCCATATATCGTTATCAGGGGGCGATAAGTATCGATAATTCAAATAGTTGTGCATACTGCGAGATGTTGTCCGGTTGTTGTTATACAGAAAAGGACAAAGGAATAACACTCATAGAAGATAAACATTCAACATACAGCGGTTTAATGGATTACGACGAATACGAGGTAAGGCTTGAGTTGATAGAGTAAGTTCTCACCATACGGTTATCTCGGTCACCCCCTGGCGGCCAGCCATTTCTCGGCGTCCAGGCTGGCGCGGCAGCCCATCCCGGCCGCGGTGACCGCCTGGCGGTAACGGTGGTCCACCACGTCCCCGGCCGCGAACACCCCCGGCGCGCTGGTGGCTGTCCCGTCGAAAGTGAGAATGTACCCCTCGGCGTCCATCTCCACCTGCCCGGCAAAGGGCTGCGAGTTGGGCGTGTGGCCGATCGCCATAAAGATACCGTCCAGTTCCCGCTCGCTCAGTTCTCCGCTTTTCACGTTCTTCAGCCGCACGCCGTACACCCCGCGCGCGTCATCCCCCAGGATTTCCTCCACCACACAGTCCCGGATGATTTCGATCTTGGGGTTGGAGCGCACCCGCTCGATCATGATCTTCGAGGCGCGGAACTCGCTGCGGCGGTGGATCAGGGCCACCTCGGAGGCGAAACGCGCGATGAACGAGACCTCCTCCATGGCCGAGTCCCCTCCGCCCACCACGGCCACGCGCTTGCCGCGGTAGAAAAAGGCGTCGCAGGTGGCGCAGGTGCTCACCCCGCGGCCCATGAACCTGCGCTCGGAGGGCAGGCCCAGAAGGCGCGGGCTGGCCCCGGTGGCGATAATCACGCTCTCGGCCTGCCAGAGATCGTCCTCGGCTTTGAGCAACAGCGCCTTGTCCGAGAAATCCACGCTTTCGATCCCGCGCGGGGCGAACTGCGCCCCGAACCGGGCCGCCTGGCGCTTGAGGGTGTCCATCAGCTCGGGGCCCTGGATGCCGTTCTCGAACCCGGGAAAGTTTTCCACCTCGGTGGTGGTGGTGAGCTGTCCGCCGGGAAGGTCGCCCTCGAACACAAGCGGCTCCAGTCCCGCCCGGGCCGAGTAGATCGCCGCGGTCAGACCGGCCGCGCCGCTACCCACGATGGCCTGTCGGATACGGGTGATTTTTTTTGTAACCATTTGCCAACCACTCCTGTCTCAAATTAGGTGAACTCCGGCTGCGAGCCTCCAGGCCAGCCCTGTATTTTCGATTGTGGACAATATATAATAAGAGAATGCGGGTCGGTCCGCAAATTTACGCTCGGCGGCTTGACATCCGGGTGCATGCCGTGGTAAAGTCGTGTGGAAAGATTTGCAGAAAACCCGAAAAACGCGAAACATAATCCAGTCAAAGGCAGGGAAAAACATGGCAAAGGAGTTGTTCGGCCAATACCTGATCCGGCGCGGACTCGTAAGTCAGGGAGACATCGAGGAGGCGCTGATGCTGCAGGACATCCTCAAAGACAGCTTGGGTGCGGTGGCTCTGGCCAACGACATAATCACATACAAGGATGTGGGGCGTATCCTGGAGCAGGTGGACCGCACGGGCGCGACATTCGCTGAGTGCGCCGTTGAGCTGGGTATCCTGACCCGGGTGCAGGAGGAGCAGCTCAGGGCCAATGACGAGGTATGCCGGATCCGTATCGGCCAGTTGCTGGTGGCCACAGCCAAGCTGACCCGTCAGGAGCTCGAATCGGAGCTGGAGGAGTTCTACCGTCAGCGGCAGCTCTATCCCTCGCCCAGCCTGACCCGGGCCGATCTGGTGGAGCGGGTGGCGGAGCGCAGCGGCTTGGGACGCGACACGGTGAAAAAGGTCCTCGAGGAGGTCCTGGGCGTGGTGAGCGACACCCTGGCCGATGGTGGACAGGTGCGTCTGCGGGGGTTCGGGGCTTTCCTGACCCGGGAGCGGCCGGCCCGCGCGGCGCGTGACCCGCGCACCGGCGACAGTCTCAAGGTGCCTGCCCGGCGTGTGGCGCGTCTCGAATTCGCCCAGGCCGTGCGCCGGATGGTGGAGCATGGCAAGGGGTGTTGAGACCACGGGACAACAACGGCAGAAGGTCGATTATCATTGACAATTTTTACTAATTTTGGTTATAATTAGAGGTTCACCGGATTCAGTCGAGCGAAGCTTGAGCAACTGTGTAACTTTTTTATTTTTAACAAGTTGAAATCCTGTCAGGAAGACCGAACGACGACATGAAAAATGAGTTCGTAAAAGAATGGGGCAAGTCGCTCGGCCTGGCATTTTTGCTCTTTCTGATAATCAGGGCCTTCCTTGTGCAGGCCTTCAAAATCCCCACCGGATCGATGGAAAATACG
Organism: uncultured Gemmatimonadales bacterium; assembly: GCA_964386505.1. Classification (GTDB taxonomy): domain Bacteria; phylum Gemmatimonadota; class Glassbacteria; order GWA2-58-10; family GWA2-58-10; genus JAJFUG01. Next base: position 27,557 of record CAYLSM010000022.1, on the reverse strand, counting down.
CTTTTGGTGGGGGATTTTCTTTTGGTCAACAAGATGGTCTACGGGGCGACCACTCCCCGTAAGCTCCCCTTCGTGGATGTCTCGCTGCCCTTTTTCCGTTTCCCGGCGGTCGAGGCCCCGAAACGGAGGGACATCATAGTTTTCGAATACCCGCAGGACCGCTCGCTCGATTTCGTCAAGCGCTGCGTGGCGGTGGGCGGGGACACGGTGGAGATGCGGGACAAGGTGCTCTATATCAACGGAGTGCCGCAGGATGAGCCTTACACCCGCCACGTGGACCCCAATATTCTGCGTCGCGAGGACCGGGCTTTCGACCCGAACAAGTTCGACTGGCAGTACGAGTACCTGGTGGATTCGGCGCGGCAGCAGCTGCAGGGTGGCTACGAGCCGACACGAGACAATTTCGGTCCGCTCTGGGTCCCGGAGGGGAAGTATTTCTGTCTGGGGGACAATCGTGACGCTTCCCTGGACAGCCGTTTCTGGGGCTTTGTGGACCGCGGCCTGATCAAGGGCCGGCCAATGATCCTGTATTTTTCATGGGACAGCAAGCGCTGGCTGCCGCGTTTCAACCGGATCGGGCGGATCGTGGGCTGACGGTGCGGGGTGGCAAGGGGGAGGAACAGGATGAACAAGAAGAGAGTCTCACGGGTAATAAATAATACCCCGGCCGGACGGGGACAGCGCCTGGCGCTGGAGTCGGTCCGCACACTGGGCGTGGCCCTGGCCCTGTTCCTGCTCGTGTTGCGGCCGTTCGTCCTGCAGGGCTACTATGTGCCCACAGGCTCGATGGAGAAAAATATCCTGCCCGGCGATCTGCTGCTGGTGGAGAAACTCTCTTACGGCGGGATAACCCCCCAGCGGCTGCCCCTGACCAAAATGGAGCTGCCGAGATTCCATATGCCGGGCTTTTCATCGCCCGAGCGGGGGGATATAATAGTCCTCGAGCCGCCGTTCGACCGCAGCGTCCCCTATGTCAAGCGCTGCATGGGCGTGCCCGGGGACACGGTGGAAATGCGGAACAAGGTCCTGTACGTCAACGGCGTGCGTCTGGATGAGCCCTACACGCGGCATGTCGACCCGACCTTGCAGTCACAGGGCGAGCGGATGTACTCCCGAACGGATTACACCTGGCAGGTGCGCTATCTGGCCCGCCCGGAGGACAGCCCGCAGTACTGTCCGACCCGTGACAATTTCGGGCCGCTGGTGGTGCCGCAGGGCGCCTATTTCTGTCTGGGCGACAACCGCGACGACAGTTATGACAGCCGCTACTGGGGGTTTGTGGACCGGGACCTGGTGCTCGGGCGGCCGCTGGTGATCTACTTTTCGTGGGACAAAGAGCATTATTTCCCGCGCTTCGACCGGATCGGGCGGATAATCCAGTAGCGCGGGGCCGGATAGAGGCGGGAGCGTGGAAGAGCAGTTGCAGGAAAATGAGCCGTCAGCCAAGGCCCCCGGACTGGGCGAGTGGGTCAAGTCGACACTGTTCGGAGTGCTGTTCTTTCTGCTCATTGTCAGGCCGTTCCTGCTCCAGGCCTATCACGTGCCCTCCGGGTCGATGGAGCGCACGCTGCTGCCGGGCGATTTTCTGCTGGTGAACAAGGCGGTCTTCGGCTCGGCATCTCCAAGCCGGGTGCCGTTAACCCAGGTGAAACTGCCCAGTTTCCGTCTGCCCGGCTACGAGCGACCCGAACGCGGGGATGTGCTGGTGTTCGAGTTCCCGCTCGACCGGACCCAGGAGTATGTCAAGCGCTGTGTGGCCGTGGGCGGCGACACGGTGGCGATGCGGGATAAAGTGCTTTATATCAACGGGGTGCGCCAGGAAGAGCCGTACGCACAGCATGTGGACCCCGAGGTGCGCCGCGAGCGCAACCGCCTGTTCGAGCCGAATAAATTCTCCTGGCAGCTCGACTATATAGTGGAAGGACTCGAACCGGACAGCAGTTATGATCCGCGCCAGCACCCGACCCGTGACAATTTCGGGCCGCTGGTGGTGCCGGCGGGCAAGTTTTTCTGCCTGGGCGATAACCGCGACACCTCCAGTGACAGCCGGTTCTGGGGTTTCGTGGATCGCGAGTTGATAAAAGGAAGGCCGTTGATACTTTATTTCTCCTGGGACAGTGCTCGCAACCTGCCCCGTTTCAACAGGATTGCGCAATTGATACAATAACCCGCCAGAACATGTGCTGTATGTCTCAAAGCAATACAGATGAGCCAGGAGCCGTGAATAAATGAAGGCGAATCAGCAGAAAAAGTCATACTTTGACGAGGGGTCGCTCGACCTCTACCTAAAGGAGATCAGCAACTACCCGTTGCTGACCCGGGAGGAGGAAATCGAGCTGGCCAAATCAATCAAGAAAGGCTGCCAGAAATCTCTGGAAAAGCTGACCCGCAGCAACCTGCGTTTCGTGGTGAGCGTGGCCAAGAAATACCAGAACCAGGGAGTTTCGCTGGCCGACCTGATCAACGAGGGTAATGTCGGCCTGATCCGTGCAGCGCACAAGTTCGATGAGACCAAGGGTATCAAGTTCATCTCATACGCGGTCTGGTGGATCCGTCAGGCGATCCTTCAGGCCCTGGCCGAGCAGAGCCGGATCGTGCGCGTACCGCTCAACCGCGCCGGCACCCTCTACAAGATCGGCAAGAAAAGCAACATGCTGACCCAGGAACTGGGCCGCAAGCCCACGGTGGAGGAGATCGCCGAGGGTATGGATATCAGCCTGGAAGAGATTCGCAAGACCCTGTCCATCTCGCAATCGCACCTGTCGCTGGATGCCCCGCTCACCCCGGGCGAGGACAACCGCCTCCTGGACTACCTGCCCGACAACTACAACCGCGGGCCGGCCGAGAGCGCGTTCGAGAACGCTCTCTCCAGTGCGATCGAGGAGTCGCTGGGTACTCTGAAAGACCGCGAGGCCAAGATCCTGCGCCTGTATTTCGGCTTGGGCGGCCAGGAGCCGATGACCCTGGAACAGATCGGCTCGGTGCTGGGGATCACCCGCGAGCGCGTGCGCCAGATCAAGGAAAAGGCGATCAGCCGTCTGCGGCATGTCTCGCGCAGCCGCACCCTGCAGTCGTTCCTGAACTGAGGACGAGCGGGCGGGATAGAATGAAATGACGAAGGGGCGGGTTCAATACCCGCCCCTTTTTTTATCCCCGCAAAGCCAATCCCCCCGGCTCCCTTTGGGAAAGGGGGATTTTAATCCGAGGGTTTTTGCCCGCGCCTACCCCTTTGGCAAAGGTGCATCGAGGGGGATTTGATCCAAAGAAAGGGGCACGCTGCACCGTTGCCCCTACATTTTCCCGTCAGTCCAGTGCGAAGTCCCCCTACAGGTCGTCATCCTCCTCCATATCCTCACCAGCGGCGGCTTTACCCTGGGCGTCGCTCAGCGCATCCGGCCAGGTGCGTCCGTACCAGTCGATATAGGCCTTGAGCTTCGCCAGGTAGTCCTCCAGCCCCAGCTTTTCCTCGTCATACAGCATGAACGACAGGTCGGGCCTCCGGTTGGCGAAATTGTGCTGACGGTCCCGGGCGTGGAGGTACTTTTTCTCGGGTGTGGACAGGCCCTTGGGGAGCTGGCTTTCCTCCCACGTGGCCTTGATACGCGCATACAGCGCGGCGCGGCTGTCCAGGCTCTGCTGAAGCATGTTCACGGCCGCGATCAGCTTGCCCCGGGCGGCGGCGTGGTCGGCGAAATGCAGCTCGCTGGCAGCGCCCACAGTGCGCTCCAGGCGCGCCAGTGTCAGGTAGACCCGCGCCGTATGCTCGAAAAGATCGGCCAGACAGCCGAACAGCTCGAAATCGTACGAGTTGGCCGCCCCGGCCTGCATGTTCAGGCGGCAGATCGCGCGGGCGCGGCGCATCTGGGGGATAATCGCCCGGGCTTTCTCCACCCGCTCGCGGTAACGGGTGTTCCAGAACGGGTCGTATTCCAGGTCGTCGCGCGGAAGGTCGGGAAGGTGGGTCTTGCCCACCTCGCCCCAGTGCCAGACCCGCCGCTCGAACGAATCCATGTAGAAATAGCTGCCTCGGCTGAGCAGGCCGTACAGCTCCTCCACATCCACCGAGCGCGGGCCGTAGTAGTTGGTGAAGAACCGCTCGCGGAACTCATCCCAGCCGGGCTGGCCGCCGCTCCAGGCGTACTCGGCCGCGGTGATATAGCGCAGCATCCAGCCCTGGTTGTGCACGCCGGAGCAGTTCCAGCTCGTGGCCACGATCCCATCGTACAGGCCGCTCCGGGCGGCCGCGGCCACAGCCTTGGCCGAGACCTCCAGACAGCCGGGAACCTCGTGGCCCTTGTCATCCAGACGGTACAGGTAGGGCAGGAACAGGTGTTCGATCCCGGGGTTGGGGTCGTAGAAATACAGCGGGTAGCCCGCCTGCCGGGCCGGGCGGTCCTGGGCCGGGTCCTCGCCGAACGTGATCAGCCCGGCAGGGGGTGTGGTTTTTTCTTCCGGGCGGAACCCGCCGCCCCAGCTCATCACCTGACGGCCTTGCCCGGCCGCGTGTTCGGCCACGCGGTGCAGGAAAAGCTGCATCAGCCCGTAGCGGCCGATCCGGCGAGCTTTCTCCGCGCAACCGCAGGCAGTGCCGGTGCCCAGTTCCCAGGTCTCATCCGTGCCCACGTGCAGGTAGCGGCTGCCCGGCGTGGCGGCGATGGCCTCGTCCCAGAGGTCGAACAGCAGCCTGTAGCTGTCCTCCTTGAGCGGGCAGATTTCCCAGTTGGAGGCGGGTATCTCGCGAAGGTCGTGATATTGCGGCCACTTGAGGATATAGCTCACGTGCCCCAGACCCTGCACCAGCGGCACGAGCTGGATGTGGTACTGCGCGGCCAGGCGGGTGAACGCCTGCATCTGCTCCGGGCCGAACGCCCCTGGCGCGCCGATCTCGGGGTGGCTGCGGTAGGCGAACTTGTCCTCCCACTCCCAGATCAACATGTTGACCTTGTAGTGGGCCAACGTGCGGATAAAACCTTCGACATAGTCCGCTTTTTCCTGGAAATGCTTGGTGTCGTAGTGCACGGCGCGTTCGGAGATATCGGGCCAGTCCTCTATGGTCAGGCCCGGCACGGCGGGAGATTCACGGCGCTGCACCACGCACTGAAGGAGTGTCTGTACTCCGTAGAAAAGCCCCTGGGCCGTGTTGGCCCGAATAGTCACGCCCTGCGGCGAGCTTTCCAGCACATAGCCTTGGGGGCCGACTTTCTCCGGGGCGCCCTCCAAGCTCAGCCGGACTGTCTGTCCCCCGGCTGCCGCCTCTGCGACCCGGCAGTCCAGACCCCAATCCTTTGACAGCCCACGGCAGAGTTCCTCCGCCGCAAAACTGGCCTCCGCACCGTCGGCCGACTGGTCGAGCACGACTGTCAGGGGGCCGCGGAGGGTGCAGTCCGGCCCGGCAAGGCGCACCTGTTGCGGGCAGGGGATAAGGTTGATCCCGGCCCGGCTGAGCGGGGTCGGGAGCTGGGCATTGGTGGAGGCGGCTGCGGCAAACAGTGAGAAAGCGGCGATCAGAGCTTCAAAACGCTTGCGCATGCGGATCTCCGGAAAAAGGTCACTCGCTCCCGAGCAGGATTTCGGCCCTGTGCCCGGTACTGGCGGTCTGTGGGCCGTAGCTGCGTCCCCCGGCCTCAACCGTAAGGCTGTGCCCGCCCGGCCCGGCGTTCTGGAACAGGAACCGTCCCTGGCTGTCGGTCTGGGTGGGCAGCCAACCGTCCAGCCAGACCAGCGCCCCGGCCACGGTCTGGCCGTGGCCGTCGCTCACCCGTCCGCTCAGGTGCGGGTTGCCGCCCTCGGGCCGCCAGCCGCTCCAGGCCGCCAGCGCCTCGAACAGGGCCTGGGCCTCGGCCCGGCAGGCCGCGGGCGTGGATAGAATACTCTCGGCTGCTGTGTCGGCCAGGGAGGCGGAGCGCACCAGCACCGCCGGGCAGCTCACCTGCTGGATAAGCCGCTGTGTGCCGCCCACCACGCCGCGCCAGGGGCAACCGGCGAAGCCTTTCAGGTTGACTGCGGCAAGCTCGGCCAGACGGCGTCCCTCTTCACTGGAGGGGTAATGGTAGACCAGAGTGGCGGCGCGCGGGGCTTTCTTGCTCACCGCGCCGGAGTGGCTCACCGAGACCAGGGCCGCGGGGTCGAAATCCTCGGTGCGGTTCACCCGCTCCCAGGCTCCGGCGCCTTCCTCGAACTGACGGGTAACCAGCACAGTGGCCCCGGCGCGCTCCAGATAGTCACGCAGGTAGGCGCAGACCCGCCAGTTGATATCCGACTCCCGGGTGCCCAGGGCTCCGGTCTCGCCAGCGCTCTCTCCGCCTGCGGCCGGGTCGAGGGCGATCTTTTTGCCGAGCAGGGCTCCGCCCAGGGTGGGTGTGAGCAGAACCGGCTCCAGATACCCGCGTCCCGCGCTCAGCTCCAGGCTCAGCGCCCGGGGCAGGTAGCCCGGGCATTCGATCAGGAGCGGGAAGGTGCCGCCTGTCAGGCCGGCCAGGCTCAGCCAGCCCTCGCCGTCACAGTTGAACAGGCCGCCGCCGGGAAGGCGCACCCTGGCCGGGCCGCGGAGCGGGTCACCACGGCTGTCCGCCACCTGCAGCACCAGCACCGCCTCGTGCAGCGGGCCGATCTCCACCCCGGCCTGGCCGCTGACATCTCCGCAGGAAGCGGTCACACTCAGGTTGTGGTTGGCCGCGGGGACAACGTCGCAGCAAGCCCGTCCGCCCACGGTGAGCACGGTGCGCGGGGGAAGGTTGGGGTCGGAGAACTCGAACAGCACCCAGGTGCTGTCCGCCACCGGGAGGCCTCGGCGGTCGGAAACACGGGCGGTGAACTTGACCGGCGTGACCCCGTCCAGCGGGACGCGGCCAAGGCTGGAGGACAGCTCCACATGCGCCGGGGGCACCGCCACCTGGAAAGGCGCCAGGGCCTCGCGGGCGGCGTTGCCGCGCAGGTTGCGCACCCGCACCGCGGCCAGATGGTTACCGTTGGACAGGCCCTCCAGGGCGGCGTCCAGGCGGCCGCGGGACTGGTCGTAGCTGAACAGCACCGGCGCACCGTCCACCGTGACCTCGATCGCCTGCGGGTCGATCCCGCCGCCGCGCAGCTCATCCCGCACGCTGGCGCTCAGGCGCGCCTGAAGCTCCTGCGCGGGAGCGCCGGGGCCCACGCTCAGGCCTTCGACCAGCGGCACACCGCGGCTCAGGTAGTCGACCAGGCCCAGAAGGTAGGAGTAGGCCTCCAGCTGACGGGCTGCGGCGCCGCGCAGTTTCGATTCCGTGCCTGGGTGGCTCAGGTAGCTCGCCTCTCCCAGGACCGCGGTGCGGTCGTTATGCCGCAGGATATAGTAGTTGCCCGGCCGCAGGTACTTGTGGCTCAGGCCCAGGTCGGCGGACAGCCGCGCGTGGATGAAACGCGCCAGGTCGAGCGAGGGGCCGGTGTCGTCGCGCTTGTAATAGGTTTCGGTGGCGTTGTAGTGGCTGCCCGGAGCGCCGGGGCTGTTGTGGTGGATGGAGAGAAAAATCGCCCCGCTGTCGGAGTTGGCGCTGTCCACGCGGGCGGCCAGATCGGCATGAAGCGGGCCGCTGGCCCCAGCGGGCAGAAGGTCGGTGTCCGCGCTGCGGGTAAGGGTCACTTTGGCGCCGTATCCGGCCAGAAGGTCGCGCAGGATCAGCGCCACGGCCAGGTTGACCTCCTTCTCGGTAAGCCCGCCCGGGCCGAGCGCGCCGGTGTACCGTCCGCCGTGGCCCGGATCGAGCACGATCCGCTGCTCTTTTAGCACGCTGAAATCATAGCCCGCATAGCTGAGCGCCCGGGGGCCGTAGCCCGCCGGATCGCCTGTCTTGAGAGCCGCGCAGCCGGCAAGGCCCAGCGCCGCCAGCGCGAAAATGAGCGCATTCAGCTTTATTGACCGTCGCATCCCGCAAGCCCCGTCTCTGGAGTTGGCTGTCTGTTTTCGTCTTAAGTACAGGTACAGGGCCTAAATTACAGCCGCGGGCCGCCCGTGGCAAGAGAAGACAGAAACGCCAGCGACCGCAGGACACGGCCGCTGGCGAAAGGCTGAATCAAAGATATCTCTGGCAGGGGCTCAGGCCACCGCCCCGGCCAGGTCATTCTCGGGCGTTGAAATCGGCCTGAGGTTGAAAGTATCCACCAGCACCTTGAGCACGTTGGGGCCGATAAAGGCCGGCAGGCTGGGTCCCAGTCGCATGTTCTTGATCCCCAGGTGCAGAAGGGTGAGCAGGATGCAGACCGCTTTCTGCTCGTACCAGCTCAGGATGATCGAGAGCGGAAGGTCGTTCACCCCGCAGTCGAACGCCTTGGCCAGGGCCAGGGCGATCTGTATCGCCGAGTAGGCGTCGTTGCACTGGCCGATGTCCAGAAGCCGTGGGATACCCTCGATGTCGCCGAACTCGAGCTTGTTGAAGCGGAACTTGCCGCAGGCCAGGGTGAGAATGAGCGAGTCGGCCGGGACTTTCTCGGCCAGCTCGGTGTAGTAGTTACGCCCCGGCTTGGCCCCGTCGCAGCCGCCCACCAGGTAGAAATGCTTGATTTTCCCTGCCTTTACCAGCTCGACCACCTTGCCCGCCACGCCCAGCACGGCGTTGCGTGCGAACCCGACCGTGATCTCTTTCAGCTCCTCGTCCTTCTTGAACCCGGGTGCTTCCTGCGCGGCCTGGATCACCGGTCCGAAATCGCGGTCGGCGATGTGGGTCACCCCGGGCCACTGGACCAGCCCGCAGGTGAAAATCCGGGCCTGGTAGCTTTCCTTGGGTTTCTGGATGCAGTTGGTGGTCATAAGGATGGCGCCGGGGAACTCCTCGAACTCGCGGCGCTGGTCCTGCCACGCGCCGCCGTAGTTTCCGGCCAGGTGCGGATATTTTTTAAGTCCTGGATAACCGTGGGCCGGGAGCATCTCGCCGTGCGTATAAATGTCGATCCCCTTGCCCTTGGTCTGCTCGAGCAGGGCTTCCAGGTCGCGCAGGTCATGGCCCGAGACCAGGATGCACTTGCCGGCGCGCGGGGTGATCCGCACGCGGGTGGGCTCCGGGTGGCCGTAAGTCCCGGTGTTGGCCTCATCAAGCAGCTCCATCACGCGCAGGTTGACTTCACCGGTGCGCATGGCCATGCCTACGAGTTGGTTTACATCCGAGGGTTCAGCGGCCAGGAAATCCAGGGCCTCGTGGAAGAACGCGTACACGGCCGGGTCCTCGCAGCCCAGGATCTGGGCGTGGTCGGCGTAGGCGGCCATGCCTTTCAGTCCGTAGAGGATCAGCTCCTGCAGGCCCGAGACATCCGGCCCCAGCTCGCGGCGGCGGCTTTCGATCCCGGCCTCGAGACCCTGTGACAGCAGGCCCGTCATATCGGCGGACAGCTCCCGGCTGGCCGGCCCGGCGACCTCCTCCGGCTGGAGACCCTTCTCACGGCAGGCCCGCAGGTACAACTCGCGAGCCTTCGCCTTGAGCGCAGCGCCCCGGCGGATGAACGCCGCTACGCTCGCCGGGTCGAAATTCACGTTGGTCACCGTGGTGAACAGAGCCTCGATCACAAACAGGTCGATCTCCCGGTCCGACAGTCCAAGCTTACCCGCGCGTCGGGCGTACTGAGACACTCCCTTGGTCACCAGCACCAGAAGGTCCTGGTAGATCGCGGTCTCGGGGTCCTTGCCGCAGATGCCGAAAGCGGTGCAGCCCGCGCCGTTGGCGGTCTGTTCGCACTGATAGCAGAACATGCTCATTGTCTCGCTCCTTGTAAGTCGAATTGTGCTTGCCGTGGTTCCGTGACCGATTCGGTTACTCGTACAAGCTGTTGTGAGTTTGCCGCGCGAGGACCGGCGGCGTGAAATCAGGAAAAGCAAAGCTCGGACTGCAACCGCTTTCAAAGTATAAAAGGATAAACAAATCCTAAATTAATAAAGAATGCAAGTACTGTCAAGAGGCGGACTGTTTTTTTGTTCGCGGCACTCATTCGACCGTGAACACGGTGCTGCTCACCGCCGGCGCCGGGCTGCGGCGGTCCTCAACCTCGATTGTCAGGCTGTAGAGGCCGGGCACGAGCCGGGCGGCGTCCAGCTCGAAACTCTCGGTAGCCCTCCCGGACACGGCCGCCCCGGCCTGGCGCTCGAAATTCATGCTCAGGCTGCCGGAGCGTTCCTGCCCGCGGCTCAGGATGGTTTTGAAGACCGAGGTGCGTTTTTCGAGAAGGCTCACTGTTACTTTCTCGTGATAGCTCAGGCTGCTGTCCGAGGCCGGGGCAAGGCCGTAGACCTCGCAATAGACCGTGATCCGCTCATCCGGTCTGAAACCGCGCGAGGGACGCGGAAGGACTTTCCCGGCGGTATGACCGCGCAGGGGCAGTTCCGGACGGGCCGGGTCGCCCAGGGCTATGCCGCTGACACAGAGGCTATCGGTTCGCAGGCTGGCGAGGCTCAGGTTGCCGAAAGCCGCGGCCCGTCGGCCGTCCAGCGCGAGGCTGGACGCGAAGGAATAATCCCCGGCCGGGACCGTCAGGCAGTTGACGGCCAGCCATGCACTGCGGCCCTCCCGGCCGACCGGAAAAGCGGCCGCACTGTCACGGGCCTGCTCGGTCAGGTTGCGCTTGAACAGCACCAGATGGGCCAGGGGGGCGGAAGCGGCTTTGGCGGTGTCGATCCGGGCGGAGCTGTAGCACTCCAGCTCGATCCCGCCGCCCTGCGCCAGGAACCCGGCGCTGTATTGCTCCAGTTCCACTGCGGGCAGGGGGTCGGTGAAAGTCTGGGTCCGCATGGCGATGTTTATATCGCCGACATTGCGGTCCCTGGAGGGCCAGTAGTGGTGGCCCCCCGTGCCCAGGCCGGATTTGAAAATGAAGAAATCGTTCCCGTAATACCACTTCTCGGAGTTGTTGCTGTTCATTTCAGGGTTAGTCATGCTTCTACCCATGTTCTCCACAAACCCGTCCCTGGCATCCTGAATGTATATCTGTTCCACGAAGCGCGGTGCGCCGTGACGGACATACAGCAGTCCCCGGTGGTCCAACCCCAGCGCCGTGCCCCGCTGCCCGAACGCCTCTGCCGGGTCGTACTCATACAGATAATAAGAAGGTAGAGCTTCCTGCTGAATTTCGAAGGCTTCCACCGAGCGGCTCATCAGGCGTTGATAATCGCCCGAACTCTGGCTCAGACCGTCGGCGCTGAGAAGCGGATAGTTTGTCTGCGCCGTGCGCAGGCGATTGTAGTGTTCAACCAGACGCTCGTTGTGCTGTGTGGTGGGATCGAAATCCTTGTTCAGCCAGAACACCCGGAAGAAGGCGGCCAGTTCGGCTGAGTTGTGCGGACGGGAGAAAAACTCCTGCTCGCGGGGCGTGAAAATCACCTCGGCCTCCTGTTGCAGAGTCCTGAAATCGCCGCTGCGCTCCGCCGCGTCCAGGGCCTGGCTGTAGAGGCTTTCGAAACTGTCCGGCCGCTCGCGGTTCAGAAGGCATCGGGCGCGCAACAGAAGACGGTCCTGGGGCATGTAGTCCGGCGCCAGCCGCTCCAGGCTGTCCAGGGCGGCCAGGCAACTGTCGGTCTGCAGAAGGAAAAACCTGTCTCTGGCGATATCCAGCCAGAGGCCGCTTTGCGCCGGATTGGCCCGGATGTAGCCGGGCAGGCTGGAGTCCACCTTGCGGAGGTTATCCAGCGAATGGCCCTTGATTTTCTTCCGCCACTGGGCGTAGGCCCCGCGGTAGTCCGGGTTGAGGAGTATCAGATCGGCCAGGGCTCCGTCGGCAATCTCGTACCCCGTGCCGTCACCCAGCTCAAACCCTAACTGCGCCAGCTCGTACAGGGCCTCGGGGTTCTGCGGGTCGGCCGAGACGGCCAGACGGTATTCCTTGATCGCCGCCATTTTTTTGGACGGCAGGCGGCGCAGCACCTGGCCCAGACCCAAGTGGGCCTGGCTGCGGATCACCGGGCTGTCGGAGTGCAGGAGCCGCTTGTAGTCCGCCTCGGCCTGGTCGTCGCGGCCCGCGGCCAGGGACAAGCTGGCCCGTCTAAGGCGCGCGCCCCAGTCCCGGGGGTCCAGGCTCAGGGCGCTGTCCAGTCGCGCCGCGGCTGTGGCGCTGTCACCCGCGGCCAGGGCTTCCAGGGCCCGTGCGTAGAAGGCATTCTCCTGTGCGGCGGCCAGGGCCGGGAACCGGAGAAACAGGGTGATGAGAGGAAGAAGTAGAGAGGGACGGAGAAGTCTGCGGGAAAGCCTCACACGCGTTGCATGCATGGATGGCCTCTGGGGAGGATGGTCAGGCTGTGCAAGACAGTGCCTGGAACGCTTTGAACTGTTTTTGCGGTTTCTTTTTCATTCTAAAGATTCGTTACTTGAAAATCAATCCAATTGTTCCCTAAAAACGCGAAACGGCCGCCCACGGCGACCGTTTTCGGTATTCATTTCCACAAAGTTGTCAGACGCGCTGGTAGTTGGAGCCGCTCTCGAAGCCCTCGACCTTGAACAGGGGGTCATCCTCCACCAGCTCTTTCAGCTCTTCAGGCCCGATCCGGTGGTAGAACGCCGGGACCAGCCAGCCGGGGTTGTCCTGGACCGGCCCGCGCAGGAACGGGGTTTCATCGGGGTCCCGCACCAGGGACTCGCTGGTCGGAGTGCCGGGGTAGAGGCGGATCACGCTGTTGAGGCCCACGCTCTGCGCTCCCACCTGGCGCAGGCGCTCCAGGTCGCGCCGGATGCTCTCGGGCGTGTCGCCGGGCAGGCCGCAGAGGAAATCCACCGCCAGGCGCAGCCCGAACTCGCGGCACCAGCGGCCCAGGCGGGCGGCGTGCTCCGGCCAGGAGCTGTCGCCGGTGGGCAGGCTCAGGGTGACCATCCAGGCCCCGCTGGCGGCCAGGAGACGGAACAGCTCGCGCTCGGCCGGCGTGCTTTTAAGATAGAGCGCCCAGCGCAGGGGCAGGCGCGCCGCGACGAGGGCGTTGAGGAAACCGTAGCAGTGCTCCAGGCTCTGGTTGAACTCCGAGTCGCAGAGGTGGAACTCGCTGATCCCGAGATCGGTCATGTGTTTCAGCTCGCGCACCACGGCCGCCGGGTCGCGGTACAGCATTTTGCCGCCCGCCTCCGGGCAGTAGGGGCAGCCGCCCAGGCAGCCTTTCTGGGTTTCGAACCCGGCCAGTCCGCCCTGGGCCAGGTAGGCAGGGTAGTCGATGTCCCGTCCGCGCTGCGTGACCTCCAGCGCCGGATCGATCCCGGCGGCCCAGCCATCCAGAAGGGGATCAGCAGGCGGAGCGCCCGCCTCCAGGGAGGTGATCAGCGCGGGCAGGGCGCGCTCACCCGGGCCCAGAATCCCATAGTCCGCACCCAGGTATGCAAGCGCCGCCCCGCGGAACGCGCTGAAACCCGCGCCTCCCAGAACCGTGACCACCCCCGCGGCCTTGAGGCTGGCGACGAGGGGTTTCATCCCGTCCAGGAAAAAGCGGTTGCCCAGGTAGAGTACGCTGTCCACGTTGCGCACCGTGACCGCGGCCACAGCCGGGCGGAAACTCTCCACCGCCGCGGCGAGGGCGGCCTCCGGGTCGGGGGCGAAAGTCAGGTCGGCGATGCGGGTGGAGTGTCCGGCCGCCTCCAGTGCAGCCTGAAGGTATTCCAAGGCCAGCGGCGGCACGGGCGGGGTGACGAAACGGTTGGGGTTGACCAGCAGTACGCGGCTCAAGGCTCGCTCCTTTTACCGGCTGAGATATGAACTGTGGTGGCCCGGCGCGCTGGACCCGAAAAGCATTAATAATATGTTCTCTTGGTTACGGCCAAGAGAACCAGAAGCCATCGGGGGCCGTAAACTCGCGCCGGCATTTGTCGTGTTACTATCGAATGTGTGCCCGGTGCTTCTGCACGCTGCCCGCGGTGCGGGGCGACGCTGACGCTGCTTGCCCGCCCGACGATAGCGCTGTTTCTTGGCTCGGTGTGCATGTGGCGTTTGCTCCGCTCCCGCGGCAAGGCTCAGACATACGGCCCCCGGGCGGAAGTCTCAGATCACCCCGCGCTCGGCCGAGCCGGTGAGCAGGAGCCAGAAGAAAAACGGCCCACCTAAAAGCGCGGTGATCACCCCCACGGGCAACTCCGCCGGGGCGATCAGGGTGCGGCCCAGGGTGTCGCACAGGGTGAGGAACCCCCCGCCGAACGCCACCACGGCCGCGCTCAGGTTGCGATGGTCCTGGCCCAGCAGAAGGCGGCAGATGTGCGGGGTCATCATGCCCACGAACCCGATCGGCCCGCAGACCGCCACCACCCCGCCCACCATCAGCGAGGCGGCGAAAAAGATCACCCGCTTGGAGCGCTCCACGTTCACCCCGCGGCTGGCGGCCAGGTCCTCACCCGTGGCCAGAAGGTTCAGCTCGTGGCTGTGCAGCACGATCACCGCCACCCCGGTGGCGGCGAACGGCAGGAGCTGGTACACCTGGCCGTAGCCCACCACCTCGATCGCCCCGATCAGGTTGTGCAGGATCTGGAAACTCTTGGTGAAGTCGCTCATGTACTGGACGAACAGGATGAGGCTGGAGAAGAAAAAGCTCACCGCCACCCCGGCCAGCAGCAGAGTTGAGGTGGAAAAGCCCTGCCTGGCGCGGGTGAATGAGTAGACCAGGAAAATAGCCAGCAGCGCCCCGGCCATGGCCCCGAAAGAGCCGGCCGGCACCCCGAACAGGCTGAAAGAAAGACCGAGTCCCACCAGCAGGGTCGCCCCGAGCGAGGCTCCGCTTGCCACGCCCAGGGTGAAAGGAGTTGCCAGGGGGTTACGGAACATTGCCTGGAAAGCCATCCCGGCCGTGGCCAGGGCGCTGCCGGACAGGAACGAGACCAGCACCCGCGGGGTGCGGATGCGCCAGAATATTTCCGAATCCACCGAGCCGGAAAACGGGTGCAGGATACTCTGCAGGGGCAGTTCTTTTGGCCCGATAAAGGGCGCGGCGAATGTCACGGCCAGGGAGAGGATGACAATCAGGGGCAGGGCGATCGGGCGTTTCATCCGGGCAGGCCCTCCGGGCGGATCAGCGGCAGCTCGCGCCCGGGCTGGGGCACGAACCTGAAGCCGGTGCGGTAGATGTCCTCAAGCCGGGCCGGGTCGAGAAGCCCCGCCGGGGCGCCGTCATAGGCCACCCGCCCCTCGCGCAGGGCCAGCACGCGGTCGCAGCTTTCCAGGGCCGTGTTCAGGTCGTGGGTCACCATGACAATTGTTTTGCCGGCCTCGCGGTTCAGCTTTCCGAGCAGGGAGAGCACCTCCACCTGGTGCCCGTAGTCCAGGAACGTGGCCGGCTCGTCCAGCAGCATGATCTCGGCCTCCTGAGCCAGGGCCGCGGCTATCAGCACTTTCTGGCGCTCCCCGCCGGAGAGGCTGCCCAGCACGCGCCCGCGGAACATGGCGCTGCCGGTCAGCTCCAGCGCCTCGGCCACCACCCGCCGGTCGTGGGCCGACAGGCCCGCCAGGGCGGTCAGGTAGGGATAGCGCCCCATGGCGACAAATTCCTCCACGGTGAACGGAAGAGGGCGTCCATCCGCCTGGGGCACGTAGCTCACCAGACGGGCCAGATCGCGCTGCGTGTAGCTCTCCAGGAGCCGGCCATCCAGGCTGATCCCGTCCGGCTGCGCGGGCAGGATCCGGTTAAGGCACTTGAGCAGGGTGCTCTTGCCCGCACCGTTCGGCCCCACCACCGACAGGAACGCCCGTGCCGGCACAGTGGCGCTCACCCGGTCCAGGATCACCCGCCCGCCCAGGCGGAACGAGAACTGCTCCAGCTTTATCGCGATGGAAGATTTCATTTCAGCGCCACGGCCTGTGGGTGGATTACCGCCGCCAGCCGCTCCAGCAGGTCGATGAAACGCGGACTCGGGCGCACGGCCCAGGTCCCGGTGAAAACATAAACCCGGTGCTGCTCCACGGCTGGCACCCCGCGCGCGATCTCCTGCCAGGAGTCGATGAACTGCTGCGCGGTGGGTCCGCCGGGGCTCAGTTCGGGGACCATCTCCACGATCACCTCCGGGTCGAGCTCGCGGATTCCCTCGGCCGAGATCGAGGGCAGGGCGGCGGTGCGCTCGCGGAAAGCGTTCACCCCGCCGGCCAGCTCGATCAACTGGTCGTAGTAACCATCCCGTCCCGAGATGTACATATCTCCCAGGGCCCCCTGCACCAGGCCCCGTCCCACGGTGACCATCACCCGCGGCCGCGGCAGGTCCGCCACCCGGCTGCGCACCCGGTCGAGACGGGCGCGCAGCTCGGCCACGCGGCGCGCGGCGACCGAATCGGCCCCGCAGGCCCGGCCGATCTCCAGGATGGAGTTCAGGATCCCGCCGACATCGCTGTGGTTCACGATCAGGCTGGGGATACCCAGCTCGTCGAAAAACGGGCGACGGGAGGCTTGCTCGCTCAACAGCAGCACCATCCCCGGCTGCAGGGCCAGGATCGCCTCATAGTTCGGGTCCAGATAGCCGCCGATACGCGGCTTGGTGAGCGCCTCAGGGGGCCAGTCGCAGTAGCGGGTCACCCCGGCCAGTTCCTTGCCCAGGCCCAGGTCGAACACCACCTCGGTGATACTGGGGGCCATGGAGATGAGCCGGGTGGCCGGCTCGCGCTCTGCGGCCGCGATACCACGCGACAGGGCGGTTTCCGGAGTGTGGTGGCTCAGCAGGGCCGGGGACAGGCTGGCCACGGCGACACAGGCGATCAGCAGACCGCGTTTCATCGCGTTCTCCGCGGGGTGGCTCTGAGATCAGGCGGCGTTTCTACGGTGCAGGCGGAAATATAATCGAATCGGGCGGTCGGTGAAACCCTGCCAGAGGCTTTCAGGCGGTTTTGTCCTGAGGCAGCGGGAAATGCAGGCTGAAAGTGGTCCCCTGGCCCGGATGGGTCTCCACCGAAATGCTGCCGCCCAGCGACTCCATGATCGAGCGCGAGAGCGACAGGCCCATGCCCATGCCCTGGCCTGGGATACGGTCGGAGGATTTGGTCGAGAAGAATGGATCGAATATCCGCGGCAGGATCTCTTCCGGGATGCCGGGGCCGGTGTCCTGGACCGACATCTCGTGGCGGCCGCCGGACGTGCGGCAGCTCAGGGTCAGTTCGCCGCCCGTCGGCATGGCCTGCACCGCGTTGAGGATGATGTTGTAGAGCACCTGGATAACCTGGTCGCGCGGAAGGAACAGGAAATGGTCCTTGCGCTCGCATACAGTGCGGACATCGATTTTCTGCCGGCTGATCTTGGTGCCCAGCATTTTCAGCACACTGCCCACCAGGTCGAGCAGATCGATCCGCTGGTGCTCGCGCGAGGAGGGCTTGTACAGGTCGTAGAGCTGGACAATGATCGAGGCCATGCGGTCCACCTCACTGTCCATCATGTTCAGATAATGGTAGTCCGGGTGTTCGGGCGCCACGGCGTGTCGCAGCACGTAGAGGGCGTTCTTGATCGCGCCGAGAGGGTTGTTGATCTCGTGGGCCACGCCGGCCGCCACCCGCCCGGCGGCAGCCAGCTTTTCGCTCTGCAGGAGCTGGTCCTCCAGCTCGCGGTTGCTGATAAAATCGGCCAGGCAGGCCGCGGCCTGCTGCACCAGGTCGTGCTCGAAGGGCAGGAACTCACCTTTGCCGCGCAGGGAGCAGACTTTCAGCACGCCCCTTTTACGCCCCCCGGGGAACAGCTCGCATTCCAGCCCGGTCACCACGGTCCGCTTGGTGTCACCGGAGGGGCTGATCAGCCGCCCGTCCAGGCTCAGACTGACCAGCTTGCCAGCCGGGTCGGACAGGGAATCGCGGATGTGGCGGCAACAGGCGCGCAGGGTCTCATCCGGCGCCCCGGCCCGGCTGCATTCCTGACGGATGCTGTAGAGGCAAGTCAGCTCCTTGAGCCGTTCCTGGAGTCGGCTTTCCGACTGCTTCAGCTCGGCAGTGCGCTCCAATACCCGCACCTCCAGGCCGTCGCGCTCTTTTTTCAGCGCCCGCTGGACCTCTTTCAACTCAGTGATGTCGTGCAGGATCATCTGGGCGCAGTTGATCCCCTTGGCGAACCCGTAGGGCTGGATGATAGCCTTGAACCAATAGCGCCGCCCACCCTCCAGGTTGAGCTGGAACTCCTCGACCTGGAGCTTGCCGTCCTCGATCACCCGCCGGATGACCTCCAGGCGCTTGCGGGCAAAACTCTGCGGCATCACCTTGGAGATCGAGCGTCCCACCAGATATTCCGGCTGCCCGCCCAGGTATCCGGCGGCCAGGTTGTTCAGCATCTGCAGCACCCCGTCGTAATCCACCAGCAGGATCGGGTTGCCGGCGTTCTCGAACAGCAGCCGGTAGCGGGACTCGCTCTGGCGCAGCAGCTCCTCGGCGCGCTTGCGCGAGGTGATGTCCTCGATAATGATTACCGCACCGAGCAGCTCCCCAGCGTGGTTGTAGACCGGGTCGCTTCGCATGTCCAGCACCCGGCGGTCCAGGCCGGGCACGAACCGCGTGGCCTGATGGCTCGATCCGCTGGCCAGGGTCTTGCGCGGCAGGCACTGCTCGCAGTCCTCGCCGTGGCCGCACCACAGGTCACAGTATTTCATCCCGGGCAGTTCCTCCGGGGGACGGCCTATGTCGCGGGCCGCGGAACGGTTGGCCAGGACGATTTCCAGGCTGCCGTTGACAAAGATGATCCGGCTCTTGATCGCATCGATCACGGCCCGCATCTGCGCCCGGCTGCGCTGGAGCGCCTCCTCGGTGCGGCGGCGCTCGGTGATGTCGCGCAGGACCACCACGCTGCCCCGGAACTTGCCCTCGGCGTCGAACAGAGCCCGTGGATTGACATGCAGATGGAGGCGGGTCCCATTTCTGGTCGTTATCTCCACCTCGTAGGGAGTGTTGGAGCCCTGACGGCGCAGGTCGAAATTCTTGCGGAAAGCCTCTTGTCCCATCTCGTCGAAGCTGAATTCAGGCGATTGCCCGAGCAATTCCTCTTTGGAATAGCCGGACATTTCGCACAGAGTCCGGTTGACAAAAGTGGCCCGCCCGTTTTCGTCCAGCATCGCCATCCCATCGTTCATCATTTCGACCAGGCTGCGGTAGCGTTCCTCGCTCTGGCACAGGGCCAACTCCATTTGCTTGCGGCCGGTGATGTCCTCGAAGAGCACCGTATGGTATGAATCTCCCGGCTCGTGGGGCGGACCCATGCGCAGGCGGAAAATCCGTCCGGCCAGCGACGGTTCGCGCAGGTTCGTTTCAACCTGGAGGTCAAGGCACAGTTCCTGGATGCGGAAGCGCGAGGGGCGGGTATAGACACGGATGTCGAATATCTCGGCCTGGCCCGAGAAAGTTACGAAGCCTAAATGATTGTGGCGGTCGTAAATCGGATTTATATCGTGACAGACCAGCGGTGGGGCCTGCACACCATCGGCCAGGTGAACCAACTTGCGGGTGATCCGCCCGCCGACACGCTCAATGGTTACTTCGTATTCATCGCCGGTATTCAGCCGTTCTTGCCGGGAAACCATGTCAGCCCCGTGTTTCTGCACCCTGGCGGCGATATTGCCGTGGGAGGCTGTGCAGACCGAGTAGCCGACAATGTTGGGCATAATTCTGTCCCGGCCGGAGAGGGACGAAAACACCAGGGATACATCGCGCAACAATTCCTCAGTCTCGGGAGTGCGCAGGCTGTAGACCACTTTAAGGTCACTGGTCCCATCCCCGTATCCGGCGGCATTCATCAGGTAACAGTCCTTGAAGTCCTCCAGGTGGGGCTGATGCACCATGC
Organism: uncultured Gemmatimonadales bacterium; assembly: GCA_964386505.1. GTDB lineage: Bacteria > Gemmatimonadota > Glassbacteria > GWA2-58-10 > GWA2-58-10 > JAJFUG01. The sequence goes on along the minus strand of CAYLSM010000022.1, from coordinate 7,858 downwards.
AGACCCGGCCATCCCGTGTTTCGATTCCCCAATGGGGATCTCCCTGGAACGGGACCCAGTCCCGCCCTATCACCTCGGTTGTTTTTGGTCCCTGATAGACGAGGTCCCAGGCCGCACCGTCATCGTAGGGCAGATTCTCAATTGCGCTCATCCGGGCCAGGTATTCCTCGATCTGGCCGAAACCCTCCGATGTCAGCAGGTCTTGAAGGTGACAGCGCTCCTGGCAGAAGCGTTCGATTCCCTCGAAAAGGAGAAGGAAATCCGTCGAATAGCCGGTAATTCTCCAGTCCCGGTCCAGGTACAATTGAGGTATGTTGACAGAAGATTGCAGAAGAAAGATGTTTCGCGCGGAGCGGTCGCTTATATGCACTACATCTTCGTACAGTTTCTGGACCCGACCCAGGCGGGCGAGGGCTTGCCGTCCCTGGCGCGCCTGTTCCTCCAGAATCCGCACCTGCTGTTTCAGTTTCTCGATTTCGGTCTCGCGCGGGGGCATCGCTTTTCCGATCTCGCAGAACTGCTGAGAGTGTGTGGTGTTCTGCTCTCTAAATTATTCACGCAATTCAGGCAGACGGCTGCAATCCGGTGCTGCCGGACAGATGATGCGTTTCGCTGAGTCGATAATAATAAGGGATTAACTCGACAAAAACAACCACGGAATCTTAGGGGACCGGCTTTGGCAACTCACCGGTTTGGGAGGGGGGAAAATATGGATTATCCATCCGGAGACGTACAATACCGTCCGGTATCCACAGCGCTGGCGGTCACCGGCCTGGCCTGGCTGTCGGCGCCGTTGGAGCCGCTCGCGGCCGCGAGCGGCCCACAATCAACCGATACTGCGGCGCGCCCGGCGACCGCGCGCCCGGCGCGGAGCGGGAGCCTGGAACTGGCTGCGTATCAGATCGATGAGCGTGGTCACATCCAGCGGCTTGGAAAGGCATTCATCCGCCCCGGATTCGCGCGCCCGCTTGAAAATGTTTTCATCCGGATATCCGGTCACGGCGATTATCCGGCACTGTTCCTCTTCCTCGCGGTTCTTGATATCGCGGCAGACCTTGAACCCGTCGATACCGGGCATGACCAGGTCGATGATCAGCACGTCCGGGTCGAACTCACCGATCATCCGTCCAGCGTCGTAACCGTCCGCGGCTTCTTTCACATTGAACGCGGTCTCTTTCTGCAGCGCTCCAACCAGGCTCTTGCGGAACCCTTCCTCGTCATCCACCACCAGCACCTTGATCGGCGAAATCTTGTCCGTCTGCGGGATGGGGAATCCCCGTTCCTTCAGGAATTCGAGGACGTCCTGACGGCGGAAGCGCTTGTGACCTCCAGGCGTGGTCGCAAATTTGATCTGTTTACGGAAACACCAGGATCTCACCGTATCGGGCGAGACCCCGCACAACTCGGCCAACTCTCGGGGGGTGAGCAGATCGCGCATATGTTATAATCCTTCCATGATTGGGTGGATAACTGCCGAAGTTTAAAGCCGGCCCTTTTTTTTGTCAAGTAATCTTGCTGTTTTATCGTGATTATCCACATTTATCAGGGATTCCCCGATATCGGAGCCGGGCATTGACTGCTCCGCGTTCCCCGGGGACAGATTACAAGCCGGGAAACGACATTCTGCAGGAAAGCCAGGGTACCTGTAATAATTTCAACATAACACATATTTGCACAATACGCCATGTGTTATTAACTTTCTGCTGGTCGCGCCCACGCGGGTCGCCCCCACCTGGGAATGAATTGTCAGTCCGACTGGCGGAAGGCGGAAAAGCCTTTTTCGATTGACAAAAGATGTTATATTTGTTATCACTGATATGTATTCAGGATGCCAGTTCTGCCTGACTGTCAGGGCGCGACTGAGACGGGTTCAAGGAGTACGGATGCCTATCCGTGTTCTGCTGGTGGATGACCACAAGATAATGCGGGATGGACTGCGGGCACTGATTGACAGGCAGGCGCACCTGAAAGTGGCGGGCGAGGCCGACGACGGGAAAAGGGCAGTTGAAATGGCCGTTCAACTGCACCCGGATGTGGTGGTCATGGACCTGACACTGCCGCGGCTAAACGGGATCGAGGCCACCAGCCAGATCCTGAGGGAATTGCCCGGCGCAAAAGTGGTGGCTCTGTCCATGCACTCGGACCGCCGCTCGATCGTGGGCATGCTTCAGGCCGGCGCCTCGGGCTACCTGATGAAGGACTGCTCGTTCGACGAGCTGGAGCTGGCCATCCGGTCGGTGGTCACAGGGGGCAAGTATCTCTGCTCCCAAGTGACCGGGATAGTGGTGGAGGATTATCTCCGCCAGCTTTCGTTTTACAGTTGCACCAGCTCCGAGGCTGGCCTGACCCGGCGTGAGCGCGAGGTGCTTCAGTTGATCGCGGCGGGCAAATCCACGCGTCAGACCGCGGAGACGATGCGGATAAGTGTCAAGACTGTGGAATCGCACCGCCAGAACATCATGGACAAGACCGGTGTTCACAGTGTGGCCGAGCTGACCAAACTCGCCATCCGAATGAACCTGGCGGCGCTGGATACCTGACTCCCCCCTTCCACGCCCTCTTTGGTTGGACACCAGCTATTCATTTTAATTGCCATTTAATCCGTGGCATAAAATCGGTGTATTCCCTATTGCCTTGCCGAAAAGGGTCTGGTAGCATATTGAGTGGTCGTCTGCAAGAATTCGAATACGCTCGAAAGAATTCGATAGATACGGTTAAGCGCACTGGAACGGGATACAGGTGAGGCAGGCTTGCAGATACTCGTGGATGATCTCATACCGGGCATGGAGTTGCTGGAGGATATCCGGCTTCGGGCCGGAAGTTTTCTTATTACCCGCAAGGAGTTGAGCGGTGGCTGCCTGAACGAGGATGTGATTGAGTCCATCCGGAAATTCTCGGCGCAACTCAGCCCCGATCCCAACCGGGTCCTGGTCAAGGCCGACGAAAAGACCCTTGGACATCTTAAATCAATTCTGGACGGGCATGTAGCGCGGGTCGCGGAGACAATCACCAGCGGCAAGGACTACCCCAATTTCATGGGCGCGGAGGACCTGCGTGAGAAAGTCCTCCGGGTGATGGACAAGATCGTTTCCAATCCCGACATCATCACCAACCTGTATTCCCTTCAGCTAAACCGCACAAAGGGCACGAGCCGGGTCGAGCAGATAATGGACCACAGCATCCGGGTCTGTCTGCTGGCGATCAGCCTGGGTCTGCGCCTGCGCCTGTCCATCGTTTCACTGGTCAATCTGGGCATGGCCGCCTCTCTGCACGACATGGGCATGCTGCGCTCGAAATACTGGCCGGAGCTGGAAAAGCTGGACGATGTCGGCTCCACCGAGCTGGAGGAATTCGTCCGCGAGCACCAGGACATTTCCGCACGCCTGTTCAGTGAGCAGAACGTCAACCTGCTGCCGCACACGCGCAACGATATACTGTCCCTGATCTCCTCGCACCACCGTATCGACCTCGACAATCCTTCCAGCAAGACCGGCCTGATCATGTACCTGGCCGACCTGATCGACGAGATGATCTCGCTGATGCCCTACCGGACGCGATTCTGTTTCACTCCGGTGCAGATACACGTGGCCGGGGACAAGATGCGCCAGCGCACCGGACTGCTCAGTGTGCTCACGGTGCTGGTCAAACTGACCCGCGGCAAAGCGTTCGCCTGGGATGCGGTGACCACGCTGGCCGGGATGTTCGCCCTGGACAGCGTGCTGGTGGAGAATTACGAGGAGAAACTGCGCTCGATCCTGGAGTTCTGCCCCTTCAAATGCTCCGTGGCCTACCCGCACCTGGGCGGCAACTCCCTGCCCAGGACCGTCTACTGCCGCAACAGCCTGGAGCCCGGGTTCTCGTGCGAGTTCATGGGCCAGGTGAAGATCGAGATAATCACTCCGGGCGGCCAGACGAAATCCTTCTTCAAGTGCTCCAACCTCACCGACCGCCTGCACGAACTGAACAAGCAGAACCGCGACTGAACCGCGCTCTTAATCTCAGGGTTTCCACGGGCGGGCCTCGGACGCGGACAGTATCGCGCCCTGGCTGCGAAGGATATCCTGCAGCTCGGCCAGCGGTATCTCATCCACCTCACAGTTGTAGCGGATACAGAGTTCGGCGGCCACCCCGGCGGCCTGGCCGGTCTGCATGGAAACCGGCTCGCGGTTGAGTCCGCACCAGCCGACATGGCTGGACGACAGGGCCACCGGAACGAGCAGGTTGCGCAGCCAGGCCGGCAGCATTGTGGTGTAACCCAACTGTGAGGGTCGGGTTGCCTGGAAGAAACAGCCCTCCGGACGGGGCCCCCCGCCGAGCGCTCCGCTCACCGGGCCGCATTGCAGCGGGAAAAAGGCCAGCGCCACCACATCCGGCTTGAGTGTGTCGCTCAGGGCGTCGGTCTGGGTGAACGTGCTGCGGCCTTTCAGACGGCGCGTCTCGCGCAGGTGCAGGCTCCAGGGCAGGTTCGAGTTGCCGGCGAACTCATCCGCGGCCGGGGCCAGACGTCCGGCGGCCTGACGCAGCGGCTCCGGCACTTGCGGGTCGCTGCGCAGAAACTTGAACAGACCCAGGGTCTGGTCCAGAATGGCGCGGGCGAGGGAGTCGCGCTCGGAGGGCGTGGCCTCGGGCCAGGCCTGCACCGCGCCGGGAAGGTCAAGAGTCAGCGGGCACTCGTCCAGGCCCTCCACGGCCCACTTGCGGCCCGGCAGCGCGGTCAGGCGCACGACCCGCTCCAGTGAGGCGGCCCCGGTTGCCCGGATATAGCCGAGCAACGCATCGTAGCGCTGCGGATCGTAGACCGAGGGCTCGGGCCAGGGGGCCTGGTTGGCCACGCTGTCGGTCAGGCAGAGGCAGTATCCAGCGGCCTGGAGAAGGCTGTCGGCCGCGCCGGTGGAGCCGGGCAACAGGCTGCCGTCCGCGGCCTGGAAAATATACCCGGCCAGGGGTTCCGCGAACGCCGCGCGTCCCTCGCGTCCCACCCGGTAGGGCGCCCCGGCTTCGGCCGCCAGATCGCCGGCAGAGGTGGCGTCGATGAACATGGTCCCGCTCAAGCGCAGCGTGTCGCGGCTGTCTGACGCCTGGACCAGCCGCAGGGCCTGGATCTGGTTCTTGCTCAGCTCCGAATCCACAAAACGCAAACCCCGCCGCACGCTCACATGTTCCTTTGCCAGCAGGGCCTCCAGCACGGCCTCGGCCACGTGCGGCTCGAACCTCAGCCCGGCGTCACAATCCTTATACTCCTGTGATTCCGCTCCGTAGGATTCGCGGTAAATCCGGGCTATACCGTAGTACACCTCGCGGGCCAACCCTCCGACCAGCTCGGGGTGGTCTTGTTCCAGGTAGCTCGGGCCGGATGACAGCGTGCCGCCCAGGTGCTCGCTCTCCGCAACCAGGCAGACATGCAGGCCCTGGCGCGCGCCGGCCACGGCTGCTGCCACCCCGGCGGGAGTTCCGCCCAACACCACGAGGTCGTAATCGGTGCGGGGGCTGCCGCAGCCGGCAATCAGCAGCGCGGCCAGCACGGCCACAGCAGACAAACGTGCGGCAAAATCGGAACGCATCCGGGGCCTCCGGTGGTTGGATCGAACGGATGAAAGGGATTCCAGCGACCGGCTCACACCATGATCCTTTTCTTGAGCAGCCGGAAGGCCAGCGGCCAGAGTGCGGCGATAAAGAGTATCACCGCGGCCAGGTGCCACAGCAGCGCCGGGGAAAACTCGCCCCAGACCACCGCCTGAAGCAGCTTTATCAGGTGGGTGAAAGGCACGAACTGGGCCGCCAGCCGTATCCCGTGCGGCAACTGATCCAGCGGGAACACCGCCCCGCTGAAATAGAACATCGGGCTGATCACGCCGGTCAGGAAGAAATTGAAATTGTTAACCTCCTGCACCCGGCTGGTCACGATAAACCCCAGCAGTGCAAAGAGCAGCCCGGCCAGAAACCCCAACGGCACGGCCAGCAGCGCCCACCAGGAGTGCACCAGCCCCGCGGCCGACACCACGCTCAGCACGCCCAGGCTGAACATGCTGCATTTGGTGCTCACCCAGAGCAGCTCGCCGCAGATCAGCTCGCCGAACGAGACCGGGCTGCCCAGGATGGCGTCGTAGATTTTCTCGTACTCCATCCGGAAGAATGTCCCGTAGGTGGTCTCGAAACTGGCCGACCACATGGCCGTGGTGCCGATCATGCCGGGGGCGAGGTAGGCGGCGTAACTGAGGCCGTCCACCCGGCCCACGTAGGCGGCCATGCCCACGCCCAGTGCCAGCAGGAACATGATCGGCTCCAGGAACGGCGGCAGGGCGTTGGCCCAGACGAACTTGAAATACACCCGCTGGTGCCGCCTCAGCACGGCCAGCACGCGCCGCCAGGCGGGCTGCGGCCGGGACAGGTCGAAAACGGCAGGCTCAGCCATCCAGCCTCCTCCCGGTCAGCTTAAGGTACAGGTCCTCCAGGTTGGCGCGCCGCACCAGACGGCGCTCGGCGCGGCTCAGGTCGAGCGCGGCGAAAGCCGATTCCTCGCGGGCCATGAAAAACACCCAGTCGCCGTGGACCTCGCGCTCCAGCGGCCAGTTTTCCCAGCCCTCGGCCAGCCAGCGGCGCTCCACCTCCAGCACCAGGGGCGGAAGGTAGCGGCCCACCAGCTCATCCGGCGCGCCCTGTTCCAGGATTTTTCCGCGGTCCATGATCACCAGACGGTCGCACAGGCGCGCGGCCTCGTCCATATAGTGTGTACTGAGCACCAGAGTCACCCCGCCGGCGGCCAGCTCACGCAGCAGGCTCCAGATTTCGTGCCGGGCCTGCGGGTCGAGCCCGGTGCTCGGCTCGTCCAGGATCACCAGACGCGGCTTGTGCACCAGCGCCCGCACGATCGTGAGGCGGCGTTTCATCCCGCCCGAAAGCTCTCGGATACGGCTGTCGGCGCGGCCCTCCAGCCCGGTGAAAGTCAGAAGCTCCTCCACCCGGCCGTGCAGCTCCCGTCCCCGCATCCCGTAATAGCTGCCGTACACTTTCAGGTTCTCGCGCACGGTCAGCTCCATATCCAGGTTGTCACTCTGCGGCACCACGCCCACCACCTGGCGCACCCGCGCGCCCTGAAGCGCCGGGTCCAGACCGAACACGCTCAGGCTGCCGGCATCGCGCGGGCTGAAATTATACAGCATGCGCATGGTCGAGGTTTTGCCCGCCCCGTTGGGTCCCAGAAGGCCCAGGCATTCGCCGGCGCGCACCTCCAGGTCGATCCCGTCCACCGCGGTCACCGCGCCGAAACGCTTGGTCAGGCCGCGGGCCACTATCACCGGGGCAGCACTGCCGCCGCTTGCACTCACTTCAAGCTCAATCATTTTCCAGAGAATCCATTCTCGCCCGGAGCGTCCTCACTTGGGCGCGCCTTTGAACTGCGCGAATATTTTCCGGGCGTTGGCGTTGTAGATTTTCTCCAGCACCTCATCCGGCAGGAACAGCCCGTAGATGCCCCAGCGTCCCTGGTTGAACAGCCCGGCCGAATAGTCGAAATACTCGTCATCCGTCTCCAGGAACCGGAAATAGGTGCGGTAGAGGCCCACGTGCGGCGGCGAATCGGTGCCGAACATCACCCGGTCCGCATAGCGCAGCATGAACTTGCGGGCCGTGTAGGGCTGACGGCCCAACTCGGCGATCCGGGCGTCGATGTCCACGTAGAAATTCGGGTAGGCGTCCAGCCACATCCCCACCTGGTGCAGCTCCTCGGGCAGGGTGCCCATGTGCGCGCCGATGTAGATGGTGTTGGGGTGCTTGGCGAACATGCGGTTGCGCTGGGCCAGAATCTCCCACTTGGAGGGGAATTTGCTGGTGTCGCCGAAAGCCCAGTCCGGGTGCTCGC